>JBDLJD010000034.1:0-32194 GCA_039714495.1 Thermodesulfobacteriota bacterium | reverse complement strand
ATGGAGAATATGGACGGTTTCTCTGTCCTATAAAAACCTGCGATTGTTGAGCATATCGAGCCTTGAAATTCCCTTATATGCCGGTACAGATACCATCTTTCTTACAATTTTGCAAAAATGGGAGAATCGGTTGAATCGATTCCCCCATGATATCATAAAAATGCAGGCGGGTTAAAAAATATGTCGGTGGTGATACTCTAAAAAACCTGTAACTATCAGGAATTTTTAATAAGTTGGATCAATCTGAACTGGTGGGTGGCAGAGATAGTTGAGTTCAAAATCTTATTTCTTCCAGACAATTTTTTATCACTCCGGAATACCTGCCTTTCGCCATGCTTCAATAAGACGATTCAAATCTTCCTTGTTTCTCATCGAAGCATATTTCTTTATAAGCCCAAGAGAATAATGCGGAAATGCTTCGAGAATCTCTGAGACCTCAACCTGTGCAGCTTCCTTACGACCCTGCCAAATATAGACAGCTGCCAATACTAATCGTGAATACAAGTCACTTGCCTGCCTTCTAAACCCCTTTTTGCACATTTCAATCGCCTCATCATACCTATTCATAAGAGCATAAGCATGACCTAATCTGTTATAATAAAAGCTCGGAGGATAGGGATTGAGGCGGATTTGCGTTGCGGATCTTTGTGTCTGAAAGGCCCATATCCAACCTCCAATTGGGGTAACATTTTCAAGGAGGGGTAACTTATATAGAAAATCTACCCCTATTACCCCCGGATGTCAATGGATTTTATCGGACAACGCTGGACCACAGAAACAGAAAAGGCCCTGTTTTTTCAGGGCCTTTTGTACTTAGTTGGACTAAGTTGGATTGGCTTTTGGTGGCGATGCAGGGAATTGAACCCCGGACACTGCGGATATGAGCCGCATGCTCTGACCATCTGAGCTACATCGCCGTATCGGAAAATTTGACAGCGGCTTACGTATCAGCTCGATTTTCCGAAGTCAAGCTGAAAACAATTTTTCACACCCTCTACTGAAACTTACTGCTGCACAGGCGAAGATCCAAGCACTTCGATGGTAAATTCCTCCAGATCCTGGGGAAAGTCGGAAAATACCACCATAAAGGGCAACTGCTGCCCTGGCTTCACGTTGACATTCGACCTGTTGTCGCCAAAACGGTTGGACAGCCTATTGCTTATATCTGCGAGGTCCATCATGGTCAGCTGAACATCGCTCAGGGTGTTGCCGCAGTAAATCATCTCTTCCTTGACCAGCGTTTTGCCGCTGGCAAACAGCCTCCCTGTCAGCTGTATGAACCGCCGGCTTTCCGGAAATTCATTTTTCACCTTACCGGTGATCACAAACAATCTTCCGCTCTTTTCATTGTCCACGAACTGGCTGTTGATGTTTGATGTCGTGATTTCACCTGATTTCTTCACATCCTGATTCATCAGCTGGTTTACATAAGGTACCTGCCTCACGTATTCCGTAACATAAGGAATCTCGATGCCGACATATTTGTCGAGCACGACAACGGCGCCAAAGGCGATCAGCAGCAACAGCAAAATGGCCAAAACGGGTTTGGCCGGACTGCTCTTGCCAACCGGCCTGGTCTTTTTCGATTTTTTCTTTTTCTCTTCCTTGGTTTTCTTCTCTTTTGGCTTTTCAGCGGCTGCTTCCCCGGCGTCTGGTGCCATTACCGGAGGCGCATCCATGGCAATGGTGTCAAGCTGCTGCATAGGCTCTACCACATCGGAAGTGACTTCACCGCCAATGCCGTCCGTGCCGTCTCTTTCCACTTCAAACTCGAGCTCGATGTCACCGTCACTGATCACACCTGTAGCCGCTTTCTCCTCGACCTCCAGGTCCTCAAATTGCGATATGTCGAGCTCTTCCGGCTCATCGATCGGCTTCCCCCCAGCTGCAATGGCTTCCGCCGATTTGATGGTCTCCTCATCAAGATCAAGGTCGAGTTCCTGCTCTTCGACCTCGACGTCTTCCGCACCTTCTGCGTCAAGATCTATATCCGACAGGTCGAGCTCTTCCGGTTCTTCCCCCAGCCCATTTTCGCCGAGAGTGTCCTTCCATTTTTCAACTTCCGGCCCTGCGTCCAGATCCGCCCCGGCCACGTCCCCCCCGGGAATCTCCCCATCCTTTACCTCCAGCATCTGCTCAATGTCAGACATGTCAAGGTCTTCGGTGCCATCCGACTCGAGCTCCAACTCCGCCCCTTCCAGGTCATCGCCGGACTCGAACTCCATATCCAGCTCAAAGTCAAGATCTTCGATCTCCTCCTCCACGTCTTTGAGAGGGGCATCGACACCTTCAGGTTCCGCTTCGGCTTTGCTGTCACCTTCCATTTCCAGATCAAGTTCCAGATCTTCTTCACCGGCAGGTGCTTCCAAATCCTCATCTTCACCAAGCTCGAACTTGATATCCGACATATCGAGTTCATCCGCTTCCTGGCCGGCCTCCGGCTCTGTATCCATATCAAGGTCCAGATCAAGGTCATCCAGAAGGTCCTCACCCATGGCATCTTCGGTTTCCGCCGCAGCCTCCTCAAACGGTTCGGACTCTATATCCAAGGCCTCGTCCAGGGCCGACAGGTCCAGTTCTTCGGATTCCGCCTCTTGAACGGCTTCGGGCTCCGCGTCCATGTCAAGGTCAAGATCCAGATCTTCGGCCACCTCTTCCGTTTCTGCTTCGGTATCCGCGGGCGGCTCGGTCTCCAAATCCAGTTCTTCGTCCAGCGCTGAAAGGTCCAGCTCTTCCGCTTCAGCTTCCTGGCCGGCTTCCGGCTCTATATCCATATCAAGGTCCAGATCAAGGTCATCCAGAAGGTCCTCACCCATGGTATCTTCGGTTTCCGCCGCAGCTTCCTCAAACAGTTCGGACTCTATATCCAAAGCCTCGTCCAGGGCCGACAGGTCCAGTTCCTCGGATTCCGCCTCTTGAACGGCTTCCGGCTCCGCATCCATATCAAGGTCAAGTTCCAAATCTTCGGCCACCTCTTCCGCCCCTGCCTTGGTATCCGCAGACGGCTCGGTCTCCAAATCCAGTTCTTCGTCCAGCGCTGAAAGGTCCAGCTCTTCCGCTTCAGCTTCCTGGCCGGCTTCCGGCTCTATATCCATATCAAGGTCCAGATCAAGGTCATCCAGAAGGTCCTCACCCATGGTATCTTCGGTTTCCGCCGCAGCTTCCTCAAACAGTTCGGACTCTATATCCAAAGCCTCGTCCAGGGCCGACAGGTCCAGTTCCTCGGATTCCGCCTCTTGAACGGCTTCCGGCTCCGCATCCATATCAAGGTCAAGTTCCAAATCTTCGGCCACCTCTTCCGCCCCTGCCTTGGTATCCGCAGACGGCTCGGTCTCCAAATCCAGTTCTTCGTCCAGCGCTGAAAGGTCCAGCTCTTCCGCTTCAGCTTCCTGGCCGGCTTCCGGCTCTGCATCCAAGTCGAGATCCATATCCAGGTCCCCGCTCACTTCGTCCACCCCGGCCGGTTCGGCTTCCAGGTCCAGTTCCTCATCCAGCGCGGACAGGTCGAGCCCTTCCGCGTCGGCCTCTTCGGCAACTTCCGGTTCTGCATCCATGTCGAGATCCAAGTCTTCGGCTACTGCTTCCGTTTCCACCGCTGCATCCTCGACAGGTGGGGCACCCATGTCCAGTGTTGCCCCCATCCCGGTCAGATCCAACTCATCGTCAGCCGCCTTTTCAACTGTCTCAGCAACTGCCTCCTCCGAGAAAACACCCATGTCAAAATCAAGGTCTTCAGGATGGTCTGCATCAACCTCCGCTTCTTCCTGGACACCCTCCTCTGCCGCGACAGAATCGGCTTCCTGATCCATGTCCGGTGCCGGTACCGCTCCTGCCATGGTTTCAGATTCTTCCACAAGCGCTTCGGCCGGGGGCGCTTCCTTCTCTTCTGGTGCAGCCGCAGGAAAAGCGGTAAAGACATGTTTGCATTTCGAGCATCGAACTTTACTGCCGGAAGGCTTCAGAAACTTTTCATCCAGATTAAAGCTCGTACTGCAATTCTCACAGGTAATAATCATGGCATCCCCTCAATGGTTATGGTGTCAAAGGATAGAAGTCGCCAGCCCTAACTCTATGACTAAAGGGTCAATATTAATTCGGGAATATATCGAACAAGACCGGACGATTGTCAAGGCAGGCGCAACCGCCTGATCTGCCTTTATTAATCTCGGTGAAAATACAATAATAATACTGTATTGTCAATATTCTACCTGAATCTTACATGAAAAATATTCAGGCTCTAAATTGCGATGCAGGGGTTGATCGCACTATAGACCGGACTCGGCCAATTTCTTTACATGGTCCTTTTGTTCGCCAGTCAGCGTTTTCGGCGTGTCCACATGGATGGAGACATATAGATCTCCCTTGCCATTGCCTTTCATATGGGGAAGTCCGCGGCCGGTCAGGCGCATTTTGGTTTTGTGTTTAGTACCCGGTGGGATTTTGAGGCTCAACTCTTTTCCGTCAAAGGTAGGAATGAGGACAGTGGTCCCCAACAGGGACTCGCTCAATTTGATATACCGGTCGATAAAAAGATCGTACTCTTTGGAGGTGAACTCCGGGTCTGCCGTTGTTTTGGTTTGGATATAGAGGTCTCCCGGAGGTCCCCCAAACTGGCTGGGGTCACCTTTTCCTGCTATGCGCAGCTTCTTGCCGGCAATCATACCCTTAGGTATCTTGACCGATATGCTCTCGCTGCGCCCTTTATGCTGAAAGCTGACGGCCTTATCGGTGCCGTTAGCTATTTCGCTGTAGGTCAGGGGCAATTCATACACAAGGTCGTTCCCTTTGGTCGAGGCCTGGCGACGCCCCATGTTGCCAAACGGGTCTCCGCCGCCAAACGAAAATCGGTTCCCACCCCTACCGCCTGAGGAAAAATTCATACCGCCAAAGCCGAATTCTCTGAAGATATTACCAAAATCGAAGTTCTTGAAAATATCTTCCTGGGAATAGCGCTGTTGGAAGTCGGTTGAACCAAAGGTGTCGTACTGCTGGCGCTTCTCCTTGTCGCTCAACACGGCATACGCCTCACTGATGGCCTTGAACTTATCTTCCGCAGCCTTGTCGCCTTTGCTGTGGTCCGGATGATACTTCATGGCCAGCTTGCGGTAAGCCTTTTTTATTTCATTATCAGAAGCCTTTTTATCGACCCCGAGAATTTTGTAGTAATCCTTGTCTGGCATATTATTTTTTTCTCCTAACATCTAATGATATCAGTAAAAATAAGCGCTGCCCCCTTTGGTGTCAATACGGAATTCGGAATGCGGACCTGGCCACGAGTTTGGGTGCCAGGTATAGGGTTGCGCTTATTGGATCATAATAATGTTCTCTGTGTGTCCTTTGCGCCTTTGTTGTTTTTTATTGGCCACATTCGGAAGGTCAAGTCCTGATCAAAAGTTGTCACTTTATTGTTTTCAAATATCCAATAATCAACATCCAATTTCCAACGTCGAATCAAAAACCTCCATCACGAAATCACGAAAGAATAAAAACACGAAAACATTTCTGAGCATTTCGTGCTTTTTGGATTTCGTGTTTTCGTGATTCATTTTTTAGGGTCTTCTGTCCTCTGGGCGTCTGTCATCCCCCTTCTGGCTTCCGGCTTCTGTTCTCAGACGCTCTGGCCTTCAGGCCCACCATTATAACCGACAGGGCGGCCGGTGTCATACCGTCTATTCTGGATGCCTGTCCCAGGGAAGCCGGCCCGATATCGTTCAGTTTTTCCTTTAGCTCGTTGGAGAGGCCGTGCACGGCATCGAAATCAAAGCCCCCGGGTATCTTTACCCGTTCCAGATGCTTAAATTTTTTAATTTCATTGAGCTGGCGCTGGATGTACCCTTCATATTTGATTTCGATTTCAACCTGCTGGACCACTTTTTCCCGGATGGGATCCTTGGCCGGGGCCAGGTTCTGTACGACACCGTAATTCAGCTCCGCCCTTTTGAGTAGCTGATCCAGGTAAACACCGTTGGTCAGTATTTTCGTGCCTCTGCTCTTCAGATAGGATGCTGAATGGTCCCCCGGCTTGATCACCGTCCCCTTGATTCTTTTGATTTCATCGTCGATCTCCTTTTTGCGATCACTCACATCCTTCAGGGTGTCATCGTCGATCAACCCCAGGTCGTTGCCGATTTTCATCAATCTGAGATCGGCATTGTCCTCCCGGAGCATCAGGCGGTATTCTGCCCTCGAGGTGAACATACGATAGGGCTCCCGAGTTCCCTTGGTGATCAGGTCGTCGATCATGACCCCCATGTAGGCCTGGGAGCGATCGAGAACAAAGGGCGAGCGCTTTTGAAGCTTACAGGCCGCGTTGACACCCGCCCACAACCCCTGAGCTGCAGCCTCCTCGTAGCCGGAGGTGCCGTTGATCTGACCGGCCATGTAAAGGCCTTTGACCAGCCGGGTTTCCAATGTCGGCTGCAAATGTACAGGGTTGATGTAATCGTATTCGATGGCATAGGCCGGCCGCATGATTTCGGCTGATTCCAGGCCTTTCACCGACCGGACAAACTCGATCTGGATCTCCATGGGCAGGCTGTTGCCCAGCCCGCTGGCGTATATTTCATCGGTATCCAGACCTTCCGGTTCGAGAATGATCTGGTGAGACGGTCTGTCCGGAAACCTGACGACCTTATCCTCAAACGATGGGCAGTACCGCGCGGACACCCCTTTGATGATACCGCCGTAAAGAGCGGAACGCGAAAGGTTTTCCCTGACAATACGATGCGCCTCGGCGTTGGTGCGTCCAATATAGCTGGGAAGTTGGGGAAGAGCAACGTTCTCGGAAAAAAAGGAGAAGGGCTTTGGCTCGGAATCTTCATGCTGCTTTTCAAACTGCGTAAAGTCGATGGATGCCCGGTGCAGTCTTGGGGGCGTGCCTGTTTTCATCCTGCCCAGGGTAAAACCCAGGCTTTTCAGATTCTCGGGCAGGCTGTATGAAGCAAACTCCCCTGCCCGGCCGGCCTTGATGGATGCAAAACCGATGTGGACCAGACCGCTCAAAAAAGTGCCGGTGGCCAGCACCACGGCACCGGCCTTGTAGCCGAACCCGGTATTGTCCTCTATCCCGGCCATGGCCCCGTTTTCCACCACCAGCTGTTTCACCATGGCCTGCTTAAGATCAAGATTGGCCTGGCTCTCTACTGCCGCCTTCATCACCGTTTGGTAGCGCTTCTTGTCATTCTGTGTTCTCGAAGAATGCACCGCAGGGCCCTTTTTCGTATTGAGCGTCCGGTAATGAATGGCTGACTGGTCGGTGACCCTGGCCATCTCACCGCCCAGGGCATCCACCTCCTTGACCAGCTGGCCTTTGGCCATACCGCCGATGGAGGGACTGCACGGCATGGCTGCCACTTTGTCGAGATCGATGGCCATCATCAACACGCTGCAACCCATGCGGGCCGCGGCAAGGGCTGCTTCGCAGCCGGCATGCCCTGCCCCCACAACGATAAGGTCGTATTTTTTTTGATAATAGGTCATTAAATGAATATACAGTGGCAAACTTAATCCGTACAAGATAAAAATTCTAATGTCGAAATCCCCAAACCCTAAACAATTTCCAACACTCCAATACCAAATATGCCAAATTGGATTAAAACTAAAGACAATGGCCGCACATGCGTATTTTTCTTTTGAAATTTTGACCATTTGTTATTAAAAGTTGGATTTAAGCAAATAACAGGCTGAGCATACAATGACCATCCCCGTCCGAAGATATAACGACCTCAATGCCTACTTCCGCAGCACATTTGGATGCAGGGTACAAAAAATTGCTGTGGATGCAGGGTTCACCTGTCCCAACCGTGACGGGACCATTTCCTTTGGCGGCTGCATCTACTGTAATGATCTGGGCTCGGGAACCGGTTTTTTAAAAAAGGGCCTCTCCATTTCAGAACAGATATCAAGGGGGACAAAGCACCTGGCCAGAAGATACAAAGCCAAGAAATTCATGGTTTACTTCCAGTCTTTTTCCAACACTTATGCCCCTTTGCCGGTTCTTAGGGAGATTTACGGGGAAGCCCTGCAATTTCCGCAAGTCGTGGGCCTGTCCATTGGCACGCGGCCGGACTGTGTTGACGAGCTGGTGCTCGACCTTCTGGAGAGCTACACAACCGACCACCTGATCTGGGTGGAGTACGGCCTTCAGTCAGCCCACGATGAAACCCTGGCCCTGATCAACAGGGGGCATGATGCTGCCTGCTTTGCCAAGGCGGTTCACCTTACCCGCGGAAGGGGCCTGAAGATATGTGCCCATGTTATTATCGGCCTGCCCGGCGAAGATAGATCCCACATATTGAAAACAGCCCGATTCCTGGCCGATTTGGGGATCGACGGCGTAAAGCTGCACCTCCTTTATGTGATCAGGGGCACACCGCTTGACACCTTGTACCAAAAAGGGGCCTACCAATGTCTGGACCAGGATGCCTATGTGAACCTTGTGTGCGATTTCCTGGAACACATTCCCGAGAATGTGGTTATCCAGCGTCTGACCGGCGACCCGCACCCCCATGAACTCGTGGCACCCCAGTGGGCGTTGGAACGCAACGACACCTTTGCCCGGATCAACCGGGAACTGGAAAGAAGGGATACGCGGCAGGGGCGGAAGGCAGATCCACAAAAGACGGAAGCCAGAGGACAGAAACCAGAGTGCCAGAAGACGAAAGACAGGATGTAGGGAAAGGCAGACCTTGAACCGCAAGACGCAAAGATCGCTATTGATTAAAGGTGCTGCCGTCCACGAACTTGACAAAACAGGCCAACTGCAATAGACTGTCATTACTCGTATATTCGAAGAATATAGGCATAAACCCCAACACGGCCATAGAACGAAAAGCCCATGAATAATAAGTCTTCTTCCACCGCATTTTACATAATCGCGACTCGCTATGCTCTCTGTCTGGTGTTCGCAGCGGCCCTTATCCCGGTCTGCCTGTTCAATCCCTGTGAAGCCGAAGCTGCGCAAGAAACCCTTTATGTGAAGGTTCTTGTAGCACGGGTGCGTCAGGCCCCCAGCACCGAGTCGCCCATCCTCTTCAAGATCAGACGGGGGGACCCGGTGGTGGTCGATCAAGAAAAGGGCGAGTGGTATCACATCCGGCATGTGGACGACCGCCAGGGGTGGGCCCACCGGAATCTGTTCACGGCCACCTCAGAAAACAGCGGAAAAACAACAGGGCAAAGCTATTTTCTCAATGCCGTCAGCATGCAGGTTCTCTCCGGAACCAAGGAAGCGGTGGTTTTCCAGGTCGACGGTTTTCAACCGCCGGAAACCTTTGTTCTGAAAGGGGAACGACCAAGGGTCGTATGCGATTTTCTGAACACGCGTGCCAGGGACAATGTCGGCAACCGCATCGAACCGGAAGGCTCCCTTGTCAAAGATATCCGTGTAGCCCCCTACGGCGGGGGCACCCCCAGGGTAAGGATCGTTCTGGACCTCAACCCCGGCCACAATTACGTCGTTGACCAGACCTTTTATAAAAAAGAAAACCGATATATCGTCACCGTTGCCGCTACAATTCCATAACATAGGTGGCCGTATGCCCGAAAAACCATCAAGTCCTCCGTTCCCCTGGAGCATCGTTCTCATCGACGATGAGCCGGATATTCGCGACGTCATATCCATTTCGCTGAAGGACCGTGGATATAGGGTGGAAACGGCTGCCGATGGCCGAACCGGCATCACCCTGTGCTCGGAAAAAGAACCCCAGATCGCTATCACCGACATCCGTATGCCGGGCATGGATGGCATCCAGGTCCTCAAAGCGCTCAAGGAATCCCATCCGGACATGGAAGTCATCGTCATGACCGCTTTTGCGGATATGGACCTGGCCGTTCGGGCCCTTCAACTGGATGCCTCGGACTTCATCACCAAACCGGTTCACGACGATACTCTCCACCTGGCTCTGGAAAGAGCCCGGCAGCGTTACATGGCCCGCAAACAGGCCCGGGATTACACGGCCCTCCTCGAAAAGGAAAATGCCTCTCAGACCCAGATTCTTCACCAGGACAAAATGATGTCTATGGGCCGCCTGGCAGCCAGCGTGGTCCACGAAATCAACAACCCCCTGTCGGGGATTCTCAACTATTCCCGGTTGATGCTCAAAATACTGAAAAAGGGGGAGCTGACGCCTGAACGGCAGGACAAATTCATTCACTACCTGGACCTGGTAGAAAAAGAATCCGACCGCTGCTCCCACATCGTTTCGAACCTTCTCGATTTTTCCCGGAAGTCGCCCCCGTCTTTTACGCCCGTTCACCTCCTTGACCTTCTGGACCGGTGCATTGCTTTGAGCCGGCACAAACTGGAACTTCAGAATATCAGCCTCACGCGTCACATCCCGGAAAACCTCCCCCTTGTGGAAGGGGATTCCAATCAACTGCAGCAGTGTGTAATCAACCTTATTTTCAATGCGGCTGACGCCATGCCCGAAGGGGGTGACCTTATCATCGACGCCCATATCGACCCCCGGGAAACCCTTCTGGTCATTTGCGTGGAAGACACAGGCACAGGGATAGACCCGCAAGACCTGCCTCACATCTTCGAACCCTTTTACACCACCAAAAAGGAAGGATACGGTGTGGGGTTGGGACTTTCGACGGTCTATGGTATAATAGAACAGCACAACGGCAGTGTGGAGGTGCGGAACAGGCCGGACGCGGGAACCGCCTTTTTACTGAAACTTCCGCTGGCTTGATCTGTACGCGGGCGTCAGCCCATAACCTATCAGCGCTTTGCTTGGTCCATCCCATGGCCAAAACAGATAAAAATAACGTCATCCTGAGCGACCAGTCCCTGGCCCTCCTGGACGAACTTAACGTGGGCGCCTTCACCGTTGACGTTAATCGCAAAGTCAAATCCATGAATCTCAGTGCCCAGGCACTCATGGGCCTGAAAGAAAAAGACGTTCTCGGCAAGGATTGTCGCGATATCTTCACCGGCGTCCCCTGCATGGTCACCTGTCTTCTCAGGAGCGGGAACAACTTCGTCACCAATGAACCCGACGTGGAAATCGTTAACGAAAATGAAACCAAAAAGCTGCTGACCCGCATGGCCATACCCGTGTATGACAGTGGCCACCGCCTGGCCGGCTGCCTCACCATCCTGCAGGACCACTCCCCCATAGCCGATCTCATCGACCGGATCCACTACGAAGAACGCAGCTACAAGACGATTTTGAACAACCTGGATATCGGGATTTTCACGGTAAACCGCGGCGGATACATCACCTTTTTCAACAGTGAAGCCGAAAAGATATCCGGATACGACCGCCGGTTGGTGCTGGGCAAGCCCTGCGCTCAATTTTTCGGCGACCAGGCGGCCGACGACATGTGCCTGTTCAGGGAACCCATGGAAAAGGATTGGATGAACAAGTCCCGGCAGGGAGAGATTACGACCCAGACCGGAGAGACACTTCCCATCCGCGCCAACTACATCCCCCTGAAAAATGAAAAGGAGATTGTCATCGGCGGTCTGGCCACTTTTCACGACCTGACCCTGGTACGCCAGTTGGACCAGGCCATGCGGGACCGTTACACCTTTCACGACATGATCGGCAAAAGCCCGGAAATGCAGAAGGTTTTCGAAAAAGTCCAAATCGTCGCCGCGGCCGACGCCACCATCCTCGTAGAAGGCCCCACCGGCACGGGCAAGGATCTGCTTGCCAAGGTTATCCATCATTCCAGCGCACGCTCCGCCAGCCCTTTTGTGAAGGTCAACTGCGCTGCCATTCCGCGGGACCTTTTAGAATCGGAGATGTTCGGATACACCAAAGGGGCCTTCACGGGCGCGGACCGGGACAAACCGGGAAGGTTCAACGAAGCCGACGGCGGCACCATTTTTCTTGACGAGATCGGCGACCTGCCCCTGCCCCTGCAGGCCAAACTGCTGCGCGTACTCGAGGACAGGGAGTTCTACCCCCTGGGAAGCCGCCATATGCAGAAGGTGGACGTGCGCATCATCTCCGCCACCAACCAGGGGTTGGGCGAACTCGTCGAAAAAGGCCTGTTCAGGGAGGACCTTTATTACCGCTTGAATGTCTTCAGGTTCGACCTGCCGGCCCTGAAAAACCGGCGCGTGGACATCTCCCTTTTGATCAACCACATTTTAAGGAGACTGTGCTCGGCCCGCGACATCCACCCGGTCAACATATCCCGACCGACTATGGAGATTCTGCTGAACTTCGACTACCCGGGCAATATCCGGGAACTGGAAAATATTCTGGAGCATGCCCTGATCATCAGCCAGGAAAGTGAAATCATGCCCCAGCACCTGCCGGATTACATGCAGCGGCCGGTACAGGCATCTAAAAAGGCTGAACCGCCGCAACCCGACTATGCCGACGGCCTGCACCGCAGGGAGCGCAGCCGAATCGAACAGGCCCTGTCCCGGAACAACAGCAACAGGACCAGAACCGCGCAGGAATTGGGGATCGACCGCACAACTCTGTGGCGCAAGATGAAACGCTACGGGCTCCTGACGTAAACAGACAGGTTGATTGATTCCGATAGAGGTCTAAAGTGAAAAACTCACCACCCAATGAAAGAACGCCCAACCGCTTTCCCTTCAACATTGCAATCGTGGGCGGTGGCAGGGCCTGCAAATTCTTCCTTGAGCTTCTACAAACCGACTATTTGAAATTTCTGGACGTCAACCTATTGGGTGTCTGCGACACCAATCCCAAGGCCGAAGGAATCAAAATGGCCAAGGCCATGGGTATTCCCGTCACCGACAACTATAAGGATTTTTTCAATCTGGAGAAACTGGACAGCATCATCGAACTCACGAATAACCGGGATGTTCTACTGGAGTTGACCCGACTGCGCCCTAAAGGTGTCGGTATCATGGAGCACAACATCGGCCGGGTTTTTCGCTCTTTCTTTGAAATGGACCAGCGGGTTAAATTAGCCGAGCACCAGGCCAGTCAACAGGAGATGTTTTCGGACTTTCTTATCCAGCAAAGTGATGCGGCCATTGTGGTCCTCAACACGGACTTCACCATCAACGAAGCCAATGAATCCTATCTCAACAAAGTCCGCAAAACCCGGGAGGAAGTGGTGGGAGCCCTTTGCTATCAAGTTTATTACGGACTCGACACCCCCTGTTCCAGCGCCAGCCCCATCATGCGCTGTCCCATGCTCGAAACACGGCAAAGCGGCAGGTCCGCCCACGTGGTGCACGAATTCCACAGGCTCAAAGGCCGCACCGGTTACGGCAATATTGTCACCTACCCGCTGAAGAACCAGGACGGGGAAGTGTTCCAGGTCATCGAGGTCATTCGGGACATCACCGAAGCCATTTCCACAGGGTGGGAAAACCGCATCAAGGAACTGAAGGCCGACCTGAACAAAATGGTTCAGGAAGACCGCATGATCTCGTTGGGCAAGCTGGCAGCCTCCTGCGTCCATGAAATAAATAACCCTATCCAGGGGCTCCTGACCTTCAGCGACCTCATGGGCAGCATCCTGGCCAGGGGCGAACCCGGCCCTGAGGACCTGGAACAGTTCAAACACTTCCTCGCCCTGATGTCCGACGAACTGGAACGGTGTGGAAACATCGTCTCCGGTCTGCTCTCCTTTTCCCGCGAAATCCCTCTGGAGTTCACGAGCATCAACCTGAACGAAGTTCTTGACGCGGTCATCGCCCTGACCCGCCATAAAATGGAACTGCAAAACATTAAGCTGGTCCGCCAAAGGGCCCCTGGTACGCTCATGGTAAAAGGGGACCACAACCGTATGCAGCAGGCCCTGCTCAATCTCATGTTCAATGCCATCGAGGCCATGCCTGAAGGTGGGCAACTCGACGTTGTCTCCAGTGTTGATATGCCTAGCGGCGAGACGGTCATTCAGATCAGGGACACCGGCAGCGGCATGCGCCCCGAGCACTTGGACCATATCTTCGATCCTTTTTTCACAACCAAGAAGGAAGGTGAAGGCACGGGTCTGGGGTTGTCCATCGTGCACGGCGTAATCAACAACCACAGGGGCCAAATAGCGGTAGACACAGTGCAGGGTCAGGGAACGGTGTTCACCCTGAAAATCCCCCTGTTGAAAATGGAGCCATCATGAAAAAGAAAATGAGCATCATGGTCGTCGATGATGAAAGCATCGTCAGGGAATCCCTTTACCACTGGTTCGCCAAATCGGGGCACACGGTAGACACAGCGGCCTCCGGGCTCGAGGCCCTTGAAAAACTGGAGCGGGTCGCCTTTGACATCCTCTTCGTGGACATCAAGATGCCGGGCATGGACGGCATCGAATTGTTGAAAAAGGTCAAATCGGCCTATCCTGACACCATCGTCATTATTATCACCGCTTACGGTTCCATCGAGTCCTCCATAAAGGCCATGAAAACCGGCGCCAGCGATTATCTTTTGAAACCCTTCAAGCCGGAATACCTGTCGCTCGTTCTGGAGAAGGTCACCCAGCAGCAACGGCTCACCGAGGAATACAACTACCTGAAAGGGCATTTAGAGAGAATCAACCGCTTTGACAACATCATCGGCCAATCCCCTCCCATGCAGAAAATTTTCGACATCATTCCCAATATCGCCAACAACGACACTTCCATCCTCCTGACCGGTGAAACCGGGACGGGAAAAGAACTCATCGCCCGGGCCATACACGCTAAAAGCCCGCGGGCGCATTGTCCCTTTATCGCTATAAACTGCGGCGCGGTTCCAGACAGCCTGTTGGAGAGCGAGCTGTTCGGCCACGTGAAGGGCGCCTTTACTGATGCCGCATATTCGCGCAAGGGTTTTCTTGAAGTGGTCAACGGCGGCACCCTATTCCTGGACGAAGTCGGCGAGATCAGCCCTAAAATGCAGATAGACCTCTTGCGTGTCCTGGAGGAAAAAAAGATAACCCGCATCGGCAGCAGCGAGCCCCTGGACGTTGATTTCAGGCTGGTGTCCGCCACCCGGTGCAATGTGGAGGAAGCCATCGAGCGGGGAGATTTCAGGGAGGATTTCTACTACCGGATCAATGTCATCCGGATGCATGTTCCTCCCCTACGGAAAAGGATTGAGGATCTAGAACTGCTGGCAAACCATTTCCTGAACAAATACAGCCAGGAGACCGCCAAACAAGTCGACCATGTTTCCGAAGATACGGTGACGCTTTTGAAGCAATACAGTTGGCCCGGAAATGTACGCGAACTCGAGAACGCCATCGAACGGGCGGTGGTGCTCACCCGGTCGCGCACCCTGACAGCCGCGGACTTTGGATTCCTCCCCCCGTCCGCCCGGTCTGAAAAAAAGGCCCGTACCCTCAAAGAGATGGAACGGGCCTTTATCCTGGAAACCCTGGAGGATTGCGAGTGGAACATCACCCGGGCCGCCGGGGTCCTGGGCATCAACCGTGTCACCCTGCACAAAAAAATCGACCGGTTTAAGCTTAAGGCCTATAAAAAATGATCCGCCCCGGTCTTGTGGGCATCGTCCCCATTGGCGATATTCCCGTGCTGGTCCCCAAGGTAATTGCGGCCCACATTAGCGGTTATCTGGATCTTGAAACGAGCATTCTGGAACCCATGCGCAGCCCCACCTATGCCCTGGATGAACAGCGGCTCCAATTCAATGCCGGAACCATTCTCCATAAACTGGAATCCATGCCCTTTGAAGGGGTCGATAAAATCGTCGGCGTTTTAAATATCGACCTCTTTGTGCCTGTCTTTACCCATGTGTTCGGTGAAGCCCGTCAGCGGGGCCGGGCCGCCCTGGTGTCGCTCTTTAGGCTGGCAAATGGTCGTTCGGAAATGGCGCAGCCTCCCCCGGCCCTTTTAGAGAGAACGGCCAAGGTGGCCCTCCACGAACTCGGCCACCTCTACGGCCTGGCCCATTGCGAGAACGAGCCGTGCCTCATGCATTTTTCAGACAATCTCGAAGAACTGGACCGATTGACGTTTGGTTTGTGCCGCTATTGCACACGCTATTTCACGGATGAGACCACGTGAATATCCCAAGCATAATATCCTTGAGAGAGCGTTTACCCCAACGTTGCCCTTGTGTGCAGGAAGATATCCACCAGCACATGCCAGCCGATTTCTGGTAAATTCCCAAAGAGATCGTTGACAGGTTCCGCACCCGTGGCGGCCAGGTCTTCATATTCCGGACCCACCAGGGACAGCAACTCCTGACTCTCTCTTTCCATCCATTTAACGCTTTCCTGACCAAAGTAAAGTCCCTTGAGGTTTCGTTTGGGCATGGTTGGTTCGACAATCATCAACCACCCTCTGCTGTAGGGATCCTGGTGAACAATTTCCGGGTGCTCCCTGACCATGTGATTAACCGCCAGCACGGTGCCGCTCACCGGCGACAATACGCCTGCATCATAGTTGTCCCGAGAAAATGCCCAGCCCACCTTGTGCTGCCGAACTTCCTCGCCCAGTTCAGGAAGATCCACGGACGTTGCCGGGCCGAAAACCTTGGTCGAGAATTCGTCCATACCCACGCGCGTACGGCCGCCGTGTTCAAAGCGCGACCAACTGTGCCCCATGTGGTAGTAGTAGCCCTTGGCCAAGCGGTAGCCGGATGCCGAGACCAGATCAGGCGGATCGATCTCACGGGCGAGATCCATTTCATCCAGCATCTGGTCAAAAGCACAATGATAGCATTCGTAGTTCATGGTACATAGTTTGGGGGCATCGATGCGACCGGTCAGGTAATGGCGGCAAGGCCGGGATGAACCATAGTAGTTCTGCCGCAGATAGGCCACCCAACGGGGCGCTGCCTGGTCACTGGGCGTACCTTTCTCAACGCCCATGGCCTTGCGCATGGCTGCGTCAAAAGGGCATCCATTACAGTCAAAACCATTGTCACACTTGCGGTAGTTGACCACTCCCGCCTTCATCCAGATGCACTCGTCCTCCAGAACCTTGAAACCCTGCACCTCCTTGCGGGCCTTTTTGGCTTTTGAATCCGCTCTTTTCTTCATGTCCAGGCCTCCTTTCATGAGGATTTGCCGTCTGTTGGCAATGATAGGAAGAGCAATATCGATGCCAGTCATCGAGCCACTTTTCAGTAGACTGAATTTTAGTTTAACATACTTATTTAATTGAGTTAATTTAATTTTATCGCCTACGCTGGCACGGGACAAGACACCCCACGGATGATGCAAATAGTTACAGGGAAACGCCGGCCAAGGCCTGAAAGACTCGTTTGTCTAAACATAACAAACAGTTGATTGGTGTTGCCTTTGTTTACACCCGGTGTTGTCTTTTGCTGCTCAATATTGAGGAGTGATGTTGGATGTCGCAACTGTTTTGTTGCAATAATGTTGCACATTTGTTGCGCAACACAATAAATTCATTTTTAACCATAATATCAAACGGTTTATATATAAATGTTGCATAGATTGTCTTTTAATTTCCTGCAAACAACCGCGTCGATGAATCAATAATCCTATTTATTATATTATTTTCAGTGTGTTATAAATTGATGTCGGCCTTGGCACGAAGCATGCAACATTTAGAAAAGACCGGCTGAAAGTCTCCCTCAGCGGTTTTCCAGCTCTTCCAACACTGTGACAACATACGCATGCCTGTCTTCGGAGGCTTGATCGTGTCCACAGATACGCCGAAAAAAATACTCGTGGTTGACGACGAACTGGACACCCGCATCTTTCTGTTGAACCTGCTGAACGCCAGCGGCTTCCTGCCTGTTGCCGCGGAAAACAATCGTGAGGGGTATCGTATTGCCGCCATGGAAAAGCCGTCCGTCATCATCCTGAACATGACCATGGCCGGCAAAGGCGGTATCCAGCTGTACCGCGAATTGAAGCGTGAGGACGATCTGAAAAACATCCCTGTGATCATGCTCTCGACCCTGGACAAGGCCACATTTATGAAATGCCATATCCTCTACGGGGTGCCCCTGTGTGAGGAGTTTGAACTGATCGACAAATTCATGGAAAAACCGCCTGAGGCAGATGACCTGATTGCCATGGTGCAGGATCTGTCGGGCAGAACACGCGTTGGGCACAAATAAAGAAGCAACTGCAATACTACAAAAGGAATAAGCGGTGAATAGCAAGGTCGATGCAACACTATACGAAGAGGTAGCGCAATTTGGCGCCCGCGACATGGAGGCCTGCATGCAGTGCGGCAACTGCAGTGCGTCCTGCCCTCTGTCAAAAGGAGAAGACACCTTTCCGCGAACCGTTTACCGCTACCTTCAGCTCGGCCTGCGGGAAAAACTGCGCAGCTCGCCGGTGCCCTGGCTGTGCTACTACTGCGGTGAATGCAACCGGGACTGCCCGCGCGGCGCCGAGCCGGCGGAAACCATGATGGCCGCACGCCGCTGGCTGACCACCCAGTACGACTGGACCGGGCTGGCCAGGCGGCTGTACCTTTCCGAAGCCTGGGAATTAGGTGCCCTGGGCGTCGTGGCCCTGGGCATTGTGCTGCTGTTTGTCTTCTTCCACGGCCCGATTGTAACCGACCGTGTTGCGGTCAACACCTTTGCCCCGGTCATGTGGATCGAAATCGGCGATTTGGCCATGGCCTTTATCCTGTCTTCGTTTTTGCTTTCCAACGCCTTCAGGATGTTCCGTTTCATCATGGCCGGCACCCATGTGCCACTGAGGCTGTACCTTTCCGAAGCCTGGGCCTTCCTGCTCCACTTTACCACCCAGAAAAAATGGCGGGAATGTGGAGAGGACCGCACGCGCTGGTTGAAGCACTTCATCCTGGTCACAGGCTATATGACCATGATGACCCTCATCATCGTCTGCATCCGCTGGTTTCAGGTGGATGACAGCAGCTGGCATTTCACCAGCATCTTCGGATACTATGCCACCGGCGCCCTCCTCTACCTCACAGTGGATATGTTCATCAGCCGTCTTAAAAAAGAGGCGGATCTCCACCGCTATTCCGAACCCACAGACTGGCTGTTTCTTGTTCTTCTTTTTTTCACGACCCTCACCGGCATTTTGATGCACACCATCCGCCTGGCCGGCTGGCCCATGGGAACCTACGTCATGTACGTCATTCACCTGGCCATCGCCGTTCCCATGCTGGTTATCGAAGTCCCCTTCGGCAAATGGTCTCACCTCTTCTACCGCCCCCTGGCTGCCTACCTGGCTCAAGTCCGTGAAAAAGCCCGCGTGAAATCGACGGTGGACATCGACATTGTCAGGGAAAATGCGGGTGACCTTTTCCTGACCTGCATGCAGTGCGGCACCTGCACAAGCCTCTGCCCCCTCAACAGGGTCGATGCCTACAGCCCGCGCGGGATCCTGCGGCAGTTGGGCCTGGGCACCGGCACCCTCCAGGAGCTGGACCGGGCCATCTGGGCGTGTGTCACCTGCAATGCCTGCGGCGCCAACTGTCCCCGCGACATCGATATCGTCGGGGTCACCCGGGCCGTGAGAGAACAAAATGTGGAAACCGGTCACGTTCCTGAACGATTTGAACTGCCGCTGCACAGCCTGCAGCACAACGGCAATCCCTGGAGCGGCCTTCCTGAACAGCGCATGGACTGGGCCAAAGGCCTCGACATACCGGACGTTGCTCCGGAGCACGAATACTGCCTGTTTACCTGCTGCACCACGGCCTATGATGCCGCGCTTTCTGCACATGCCCGGCAAACCGCCCGGGCCCTGCCCCGGCTGTTGCAACTTGCAGGAATCACCTTCGGAACACTGGGACTCCAGGAAAGCTGCTGCGGCAACGTTGCCCGCGACCTGGGTGACCGCAGCCTGTTCGGGCAACTCAGGGACCGCAACACCGGCCTTCTCCTTGACCGCAACACCCGAAAAGTGGTGGTCACATCGCCGCACTGCCTGGACACCTTCCGCAAGGACTACCCCGGCTTTAAAAGTGCCGTGGTACTGGAACACTACACCGAAATGCTGGATAAATTGATAGAAGCAGGCAAGCTGCAACCCATCCGGGGCGTCGGAGGCCGCGTTACCTTTCACGATCCCTGCTACCTGGGCAGGCATAATCATATCTACGAAGCCCCCCGCAGGGTGCTGACCGCTGTTCCGGGGCTCGACCTGGTGGAGATGATCGACAACCGGGAATCCAGCCTCTGCTGCGGTGGAGGCGGAGGCGGGGCCTGGGACACGCGCCCTGTGGAAAAAGGCCCTGCCGCCCTCAGGGTATGCCAGGCCCTGGATGTCCATGCCGACCTCATCGTCACCGCCTGCCCCTTTTGCGCCCGCATGCTCGAACAGGCTGCCAGGGCGCTGAACGTGCACGAGAAAATCGCGGTCCGGGATCTGGCAGAGCTAGTACTGGAAACCGTCAAACCGTCACCCGAAAAGATGCTCACAGAAAACACCCGTCTGGAGGTCGCCCATGTCTGAACGCATCGGCTTTTACATCTGCCACTGCGGCATCAACATCGCTTACCGTGTCCGGGTCAAGGAAGTCGCCGAATATGTGGGCACCCTGCCCAACGTCGCTGTTTCACGGGATTACCTGTTCATGTGCTCCGATCCGGGCCAGGAACTCATTGAAAACGACATCCGGGAAAAGGGGCTCACCCGGGTGGTCGTGGCCTCCTGCTCCCCGCGCATGCACGAAAAAACCTTCCGGGCAGCCTGCCAGCGCGCCGGCCTAAATCCTTTCCGCGCCTTTCACATGGTCAGCGTCCGCGAACAGGTTTCCTGGGTCACCGAAGACGAGGAAGAAGCCACCCGCAAAGCCAAGACCCTGGTCGCCGCAGGGGTGCTGAGGGTGGTCAACCAGCATGATCTCACACCGGCCACGTTTCCGGTGTGCACCAACACCCTGGTGGTGGGGGGCGGTATCGCCGGCATGCAGGCCTCCCTGGATATCGCCCACGCCGGATTCCAGGTGTACCTGGTGGAGCGGCAGCCCACCGTGGGCGGACACATGCTGCAGTACGACAAAACCTTCCCCACCCTGGACTGCGCGGCCTGTATCGGCACCCCGAAAATGGTTTCCGTGGGCCAGGAACCCAACATCGAGCTGCTTTCCTACAGCGAAATAGAAGAGGTTAACGGTTTTATCGGTAATTTCAAGGTCAAGGTCCGCCGCAAATCTCGGTTCATCGAAAACAGCTGCACCGGGTGCGGAGAGTGCGAAAAGGACTGCCCCGTGGAAACCCCCAACGAGTGGGACGTGGGCACCAAACTCAGAAAGGCGATTTACCGGCCCTTTCCCCAGGCCGTTCCCATCACCTATTGTATCGACAAATATGACCGCGCACCCTGCGTCCAAACCTGCCCGGCCGGAACCAACGTACAGGGCTACGTGGCCCTGGTCAAGCTGGGCAGATACAGGGAGGCCGTGCAGCTGATGATGGAAAAACTGCCCTTGCCCGGATCCCTGGGGCGCGTCTGCCCT
The DNA here is from genome assembly GCA_039714495.1 of Thermodesulfobacteriota bacterium. Classification (GTDB taxonomy): domain Bacteria; phylum Desulfobacterota; class Desulfobacteria; order Desulfobacterales; family B30-G6; genus JAJDNW01. The sequence goes on along the minus strand of JBDLJD010000034.1, from coordinate 10,884 downwards.
GCCCCGTGTGAAAAGGTCTGCCGCCGCGCAGAGGTGGACGCAGCTGTTTCCATCCGCGACCTGAAGCGCTTTGCCGCCGACCGGGTGCCCCCAGGTGATCTGCCCGTGCCGGCCATTGACGACCGCGAGGAAAAAGTGGCCGTCATCGGGTCGGGTCCCGCCGGCCTCACGGTGGCCTTTTACATGCGCCTGAAAGGCTATCAAGTGACCGTCTTCGAGGCGCTCGACAAACTCGGCGGCATGCTGCGGGTGGGGATTCCGGACTACCGGCTGCCGCAGGAGGTGCTGGATGCTGAAATCGACTATCTTATCAGCCACGGCATAGAGGTCCGGACGGGCATTTCGTTCGGCTCGGGTCTAACCATGACCGACCTCCGTGATGAGGGGTTCTCCGCCGTCTTTCTGGGCATCGGCGCCCACGCATCCATGCCCATCAACATCCCGGGGGAGGAGGAGGCCGAAAACGTCGTGGATGCCGTCAGACTGCTGAGGGATACAAACCTGGGCCATAAAGAGCCCCCCGGAAAAAAAGTGATCGTGATCGGCGGGGGCAATGTGGCCATCGACGCCGCCCGGGTGATCAAACGCCTCGGATCCCGGGAAGTAACCGTGGTTTACCGCCGGACCGAAAGGGAAATGCCGGCCTATGCAGAAGAGATCGAGGGCGCCCGGGAGGAAGGCATTGACATCCAGTATCTCACCTCACCGGTGGGCATCCTGAGCCAGGGGGGCAAGGTGACCGGTTGCACGTGCATCCGTAACGAGCTGGGTCCGCCTGATGCCAGCGGCCGGCGGCGGCCCGTCCCCGTCAAAGACACCGAGTTCGTCATCCCCTGCGACTGTGTGGTTCCCGCTATCGGCCAGAAGGTGGTTGGCGACTGGGTCGCAGATGAACCCGGCCTGGGGCTGACCCGAAGAAACACCTTTCAGGTGGACCCCCTCACCATGCAGACCGGCATACCCGATCTGTTTGCCGCAGGGGATGCGGTCACCGGGCCGACAACTGTCATCGAAGCCGTAGCCGCAGGCCACAAAGCCGTGGCCGCCATGCACGTCTTTCTGAACGACAAGGAAATCGAGCTGCCGGCCGGGCAGGCCGGTAAGCAGGAATCCCCTGGATCGAACTGGAAACCTCTCACCGAAAATATCCCGAAAAAGGACAGGGTCGTTTCCCGACAGCTCGATGCCGCTCAACGGACCCAAACCTTCCAGGAGGTGGATTGCAGCTTCTCCGAACAGGATGCACGGGCGGAAGCAGCCCGCTGCGTGGATTGCGGCGGCTGCTGTGAATGCAAGCTCTGTGTGGCAGCCTGCGAGGCCAAAGCCATCGACCACGCCATGCAGGACACGGTGGAGGAGATCGAAGTGGGATCCATTATCGTGGCCACGGGTTTTGACCCCCTCGACCCCGCCCCCATGCAGCAGTACGGCTACGGGAAACTCGCCAATGTTTTCACGAATCTCGAATTTGAAAGACTGTCCAATGCCACCGGACCCACCAGCGGCAGGCTGCTGAAACGCGACCCCCGCAATTGGCTCGCATTCACCGACCCGCCCAAAAGCGTGGCCATCCTGCACTGCATCGGCAGCCGTGACATCAACTTTCACGAGTACTGCTCCCGCACCTGCTGCATGTATGCCCTCAAATACGCGCACCTCCTCAAGGACAAGTGCGGCCACGACACGGAGATATACAACTTTTACATCGACATGCGCTGCTTCGGCAAGGGCTACGAAGAGTTCTACCGGCGGGTCCAGGGCGAAGGGGTGCGCATGATTCGCGGCAAGGCCGCCCGCGTGGCGGAAGGTGAAAAGGGACTGCTGACAGTCACGGCCGAAGACACCTTATCCAACAGCATGGTGCAGATTCCGGTGGAGATGGTGATCCTTTGCACGGCCATGGAACCCCGTGCGGACGCCAATGCGGTGTCCCGCATATTCGGGGTCGGCATCGGCAGCGACGGGTTTTTCCAGGAACAGCACCCAAAGCTGGAGCCGGTGTCCACGGCCTCCAGCGGCGTGTTTCTGGCCGGCACCTGTCAGGGGCCCAAGGACATTCCCGACACCGTTGCCCAGGCAAAAGGAGCTGCTGCCGAAGCGCTGGCCCTAAGCGCCTCAGGCCATGTGGCGGTGTCGCCCATGATCTCCTACATTGACGAGGACATCTGCATCGGCTGTCAGGTGTGCATCGGCCTCTGCCCTTACTCGGCCATCGAATTCAACCCCCGTAAGGGGGTAAGCGTCGTCAATGAAGCGGTGTGCAAGGGATGCGGCAGCTGTTCCGGCCACTGTCCCAGCGGTGCAGCCAAAGTCCGGCATTTTACGGATAAGCAGATTTTCGCCGAGATCGAGGGTCTTTTAGCGGGATAGGCTGAAAGATGCGTTTTACGTTTTAGGTTTTAAGTAAAGATCCTTTCGACAGGATTAACAGGATGGACTGGATAAAAAAATTCACCACGAAAGTACGAAAAATTAGAAAACGCGAAGCGTATAGAGAGCCTTTTCGTGGTTTCGTCTTTTCGTGTTTTCGTGATGGAAGGTCTTTTCTTTTCTGGCCTTCTCTATTGGGTTTTAGATATTTTGAGAGATAACTGAAGGGGCCAACAGCTGATATCCGAAAGGAGTTGTACCATGAGCGATTTCGAACCGACCATCGTTGCCTTTTTCTGCAACTGGTGCACCTACACGGCCGCCGATCTGGCGGGCACGTCCAGACTTTCCTACCCGCCCAACATCAAGATCATCCGCATGATGTGCAGCGGCATGGTGGACCCCAAGTACGTGATCAAGGCGCTGCTGGAAGGTGCCGACGGCGTTATCGTCAGCGGATGCAACCCGGGCGACTGCCACTACATCAACGGGAACTACAAGGCCCGCCGGCGGGTCAAGTTGCTGAAGGAGATTCTGCCCCGGTTCGGTTTCGAACCCGAGCGCCTCCGGCTGACATGGATTGCGGCCAGCGACGGCGTTTTGCTGGCCGAAATCCTGCAGGAAATGGTGGACCAGATCAAAACCCTCGGCCCCAGCCAGGCCAGGTTGAACATGGTGATATAGAACCAATTTAAGTGTTAATTACGCGCGAAGCACAAATATCAGCCGCAGGCGTAATAACGTGCAAATCACAAGGAGCTACCGTATGGCAACAACAGCACGACTTGAAGTCAAAAACGGCGATCTTTTGGCGGCTCTTGAGGCGTTTTCCAGAAGAATACTGGACTGCGACGACATCGGAGCCATCCTCGCGCCCTGGCGACTGCCCATGAAAAACATGGTTATGCCGACCCTGCTGACGGACCCCGATCGGCTCAAAAACATCGACCCGTTGTCACCGGCATTTCCCATGAACAGCGCCAAGGTCGTGTCCAGGATCACGCGTAAACCATCGGGAAGCAGGGTCGCAGCCCTTTTGCGCCCCTGTGAAATAAGGGCGTTTCATGAACTGGTCAAGCTCCACCAGGGGAGTATGGAAGACCTGGTCATCATCGGTGTCGACTGCCTGGGCGCCTTCAGCAACAGGGATTATGCCAAATGGGTTGAAGAAACTGACGCATCAGTCACCAAAACGTTCTACACCCGCATTCTGAACGGGAAGTACGCTGCCGACGGCAATATTGATTTGGCAGCGGCCTGTCGCTCCTGCGAATTTCCGGTGGCGGAAGGGGCGGACATCTCCATCGGCCTATACGGCGTGGATACCTCCTCGATGCTGCTGCTGGAGGCCCGCACCGATCAGGGCCGGGCTCTCTTCAAAAAACTGGACTACCCAAAAGCTGAAGCGCCGGCCCAGCGGAAAAAAGCGGTGGAGGAGCTTGTCGCCGAACGCACGGCCTCCCGTGACCGTATGTTGAGCGCAACCAGCGAAGCCACCGACAGCCTGGAAAAACTGGCCGGCTACCTGGCCAGCTGCGTCAACTGCTACAACTGCCGTGTGGCCTGCCCGGTCTGCTACTGCCGGGAATGCGTTTTCGTCACGGATGTCTTTGATCACGACTCCGTCAAGTATCTGCGTTGGGCCGAAAGAAGAGGGGCCGTGAAAATGCCGACCGACACAGTTCTGTACCACATCACGCGCATGGTTCACATGAGCACCGCCTGTGTCGGATGCGGCCAATGTTCCAATGCCTGCCCCAATGACATCCCGGTGATGGAACTGTTCCGGTGGGCGGCTCAGGGAACCCAGTCGGCCTTTGACTATGAAGCCGGTCGCAGTCTGGATGAAAAACCGCCCATGTCGGAGTTTCGTGAGGAAGAATTCGAGGAAGTTGTGGGGCTTGGCTCTTAGTAAAGTTTTATCTCTCACAGAGCCCGCAGAGATCACAGAGAAAATTTATATGTGCGCTCAGTGGACTCTGAGAACTCGAGCGAAGCGGGCAAGAGAAGAAGGAGAATAGCATGGCACGAAAAACAGGCAAGGCCATGGTGGTCGGTGCCGGTATCAGCGGCATCCGGGCGGCCCTCGATCTGGCCGAAACCGGCTACGGCGTTACGCTGATCGACAAGGCGCCGCACATCGGGGGCATTCTCAGCCAATTGGACAGGCAGTTCCCCACCAACCACTGCGGCATGTGCAAAATGCTGCCCCTGATCGAACGCGATCAATCCAGCCAGTTTTGCCTGCGCAAAGGGCTCTTCCATGAAAATATCGCTATCAGGCTCAACACGCATTTGTCTGCCATCGACGGGGAACCAGGCAAATTCAATGTAACCTTGAAAACAAAGCCCACCTGGATAGACCCGGGACGATGCATGGGGTGCGGCGCCTGCATAACGGTCTGCCCGGTGGAGGTCAAGGATCAATTCAACGAGGGCTTAAGCATGCGCAAGGCGGTATACCTGCCTGTTCCCCACAATATCCCCAACACCTATGTCATTGATACGGCCGCCTGCAACCATTGCGGGGCGTGTGTGGAGGCCTGTCCTGTAGATGCCATCCAGCTGGCATTTGAAAAGCGAAAAGGGTTTGCGATTCTGGTGGTGGACGATGAACTGATCGTCAGGGATTCCCTGAAGGAGTGGCTGGATGAGGAAGGCTTCAGCGTGGAAACGGCCGCCTCCGGACCCGATGCCCTGGAAAAGCTGGCCCAAACGCCATTCAATCTGATGCTGACGGACATCAAAATGCCCGGCATGGACGGGGTGGAGCTGTTGGTCAACGCCCTGGAAACAACCCCGGAATTGTGCGTGCTGATGATGACGGCCTATGCCACCGTGGAAACGGCCGTGGAGACCCTGAAAACCGGCGCACGGGACTACCTGATGAAACCCTTTGATCCCGAAGCCATGATCGCCAAAGTTGTCGACCTGTACGATGAATTGCAGGCCGGTGACCTGACCACCCTGGATGTGGGGTCGATTGTTTTCTGTGGCGGCACGGAATACTACAACCCGTCAATCGATAAAAACGTCTACGGGTACGGCGAAGTCCCGCATGTGGTGACCAACCTGGAACTGGAGCGTATTTTCAGCGGCTCCGGACCCAGCCACGGAAAACTGATAAGACCCCAGGACGGCAAACCCATCCAAAAAATCGCCTGGCTGCAATGCGTGGGCTCGCGGGATCTGCAGTGCGATGCGGACTTCTGCTCTTCGGTCTGCTGCATGATCGCCATCAAGGAGGCCCTTTTGGCCAAGGAGATAGGCGGCCCTCAGGTGGAAACCAGCCTGTTTTACATGGACATGCGTACCTTCGGCAAATCGTTTCAGCGCTACCGGGACGCCGCCGAAACCGACCATGCGGTCCGGTTTCAAAGATCCCGGGTCCATACCGTATTCCAAGACGCCGCCACGGGCGATCCTGTCATCCGGTATGTCTTAACGGACGGCAGCGTAAAAAATGAAATCTTCGACTTGGTGGTATTGTCCGTTGGCCAGCGGCCATCGTCCGGCAACCAACAGCTGGCAGAATTGGCCGATGCACCTCTGACACCCTTTGGATTTGTCGCAACAGAACCCTTTTCACCGATGGTGACCGACCGGGCCGGTATAGTGGCCGGCGGTTCCTTTTCCGGTCTGAAAGACATTGGCGAATCAGTGCTGCACGCCTCTGCAGCGGCCCTGGAAGCCTCGCGGACCTTACATGCATCCGGCGGCAGTCTTACCGTGGAACCGGATCTTGAACCGGAAATCCCTTCCCATGCCACAGAAGAACCCCGGGTCCTGGTGGCTGTATGTACTTGCGGCAATCGCCTGGCTGGGCCGAATGACATGGAACCGTGGACCCAGCGTCTCACCAGGGATCCCCGCGTCGCCGAGGTGGTATTCCTTGAGCACGCCTGCACCCAGAAGGGCTGGGAGGAATTCAGCAAAAAGGCCGGAGAAGCAGGGTGTAACCGCCTCCTTTTGGCAGCTTGCATACCCTACCTCTTTGCAAACAAATTGAAAAATCTGGCCCGGGAATGCTCGCTGGACCCTGACCTGATGGATGTGGTCGACATCATGTCGTTCCAGCATTCGCAGCCCCAGAACACCTTACCGGAAGGAGAAGCAGCCAATAACACCGACAACCAGTCGCTTTCGGCCATAGAAGTGGCCCTGGCAAAACTCATAGCCGCAGACCCGCTGCCGGTAGCAACGGTACCGACCCATCGCCAGGCACTCGTCGTGGGGAGCGGCATTGCCGGCATGCAGGCCGCACTGGCTGTTGCCGATCACGGTTATCCGGTCACCATTGTGGAACGGGAAGAAACGCTGGGAGGCAATCTCAACTGGCTGCACCATACCATCGAAGGATATCTTTTGACGCCGCTTCTCGAGGAAACCGTCCAGAAGATCGAAAACCACCCGCTGGTGGAGGTGCGTACCCAGACGACCATAACCGCCTCCTTTGGTGAGGCCGGCAGCTTTTATACGACCATGACGGATATTGGCGGCGAACACCATACCATCGAACACGCCACGGTCATTCTGGCTACCGGCGGCAGCCAAGCCGAGACCCGGTCCTACGGATGCGGTGAGCATCCCTCCGTCATTACCCAGAAAGCGCTGGAAATGCGGATGAGCAAGGAGGATTTCAACGCCGAAGATCTTCAAGCCGTAGTGATGATCCAGTGCGTTGACTCCCGCCAGGAACCGCGCAACTACTGCAGCCGGGTGTGCTGCCCCACATCCCTGAAACATGCTTTGAAATTAAAGGAACTCAATCCTGACATTGCCGTCTATATTTTATACCGCGACATGATGACGCCGGGTTTTCTGGAAAGCTATTTTACCGAGGCCCGGAAGAAAGGTGTCATTTTTATCCAGTACGACACGCAAGACAAGCCCAAACTGGTGGGCGCACCATCACAGGGGGACCCGCTCTACGTAGCCGTTGTCGACCTGCTGCTGGACCAGCCGCTGCACATAAGGGCAGACCTGCTGGTACTGGCCACGGGTATCGTACCGCAGCTGTCGCAGGAGATGGTGGGCCTTTTCGGGGCGCATCTCGACCAGGACGGCTTTTTTAAGGAAGCCGATCCCAAGTGGCGCCCGGTGGATGCTCTCAAGGAGGGTGTTTTTGCCTGCGGCATCGCCCTGTCGCCTTGCGCCATTCCGGACGTCATGGCCGGCGCCCGGGCCGCGGCCCAGCGATCCTTGAGAATTCTGTCACGCAAAAGCGTGCCCAGCGGAAAGATTGTGGCCTTGGTGCGGCACAGTCTCTGCAGCCGGTGCGAGCGCTGTATCGACACCTGTCCCTATGGAGCACGCAGCCTGGATGTCAACGACGATAAAATCATAGTCAACCCTGTCATGTGTCAGGGGTGCGGGGACTGCGCTGCGGTGTGTCCCAACAGTGCCGCCGTAGTACAGGGATTCGCAGACGGACAGGTGATGGATATGATCGATGCAGCTTTAAACTAAAGGTTTCAACTCGATTGGCTAAGGCGTTAAGAATGCATCTTCGGTAATAGCGTGGTAAATAATGAAGAATATCTTTAATCTCATCCGCCAGCGTCTGGTGGCCAAACTCATTCTTACGGTGGGGCTGGTGTTTCTGCTGTCTGTCTCGACCTGGGCCTACTTCAATGTCAGGTACCAGAAACAAAAGGTCATGCAGAATATTGTCAGCGCCACCGACAGGCTGACAACAACCATCCGCCTGGGCACCCACTACGCCATGATGCTCAATTCGCGCGACGACATCAACCAGATCATCACCAACATCGGAAAGCTGCCTGAAATCAAAAACATCCGCATATACAACAAGTCAGGGGAGATAAAATTCTCCAACAGCATGTCCGAAGTGGATCTGGCCACCAACATCAAGGCCGAGGCCTGCGACATCTGCCACCGGTCGGACCCTCCTTATTCAGAGCTCGATCTCAGTCAGCGAACCCGAATCTTTAACGACCCGGCCGGCTATCGCCTTTTAGGCATTATAAGCCCCATTCGCAATGAACCCGGGTGTGCCGGGGAATGTCATGTCCACCCTGAGGGGAAAAAAATTCTAGGTGCCCTGGATCTCGTGGTTTCTCTGCAGCAGACCGACCAGGAGATTTCCAATGCCCAAAGGGGCATAGTTTCCATGACGGTGGTGGTCTTCCTTTTAACCGCCACCATAATTTTCCTTTTTGTCCTGTTCTTCGTAAACCGGCCCATCTCCAAACTGATCCGGAGGACCCGTCTGATAGCCAGGGGAGACTATCGGCAACAGGTCCCTATCCGCCAGAACGATGAAATCGGCCTGTTGGGAAATGCCATTGACAAGATGGGGCATGATATCACCGAGAAGCAGACGGCCCTCAACAAGCAGCGGGACGAATACATGGATCTGTTTCAACGGGTGCCCTGCCTGATCACCGTGCAGGACCGTTCGTACAACCTTCTGCGGTACAACCGGGAGTTTGGGGAAAAGTTCGGCCCCCGGCCGGGTGAACACTGCTACGAGGCCTATAAGGGACGGTCGCAGAAATGTGTTTCCTGCCCGGTGGAAAAAACCTTTGCCGACGGGAAGTCCTATTCCACCGAGGAGACCGGCATGGACAAGGACGGGTCCATCAAACACTGGATTGTCAGATCCTCCCCCATTTTTGACGAAAACGGTGAACTCGTGGCAGCCATGGAAATATCCCTCGACATTACCGAAAGAAAATTGCTCGAAGTCGAGTTGGAGCAGTCCGAAAAAAAATATCACGCTATCTTCAACAACATCCCCAATCCGGTTTTTGTCCTGGACAATAATACACTGGAAATCCTGGACAGCAACAACAGTGTGGCCGCTGTTTACGGGTACACCGGGGGTGAAGTCAAGGGCCGTTCTTTCATGGATTTTTTTAAAAATGACGAATCCGTCCTGTATGCCCCCAAATTGAAAACGGTTTCCGTAATCAACCAGGCCAAACACATCGCCAAGGACGGAAAAGAATTGTATGTGAACATCCGTGTATCACCCTCGGAGTACTCGAACCAGAAGGTCCTCCTGGTCACCACCAGCGATATCACCAAACGTCTCGAAACCGAACAGCAGCTGATCCAGGCCAGCAAGATGGCCACCCTGGGTGAAATGGCCACCGGTGTGGCCCACGAACTCAATCAGCCCCTTTCGGTCATAAAAACCGCCTCCAGTTTCCTGGTGAAAAAGATCGGAAATAGACAGCCCGTTCAGGAAGACATCCTGGAGACCATGCTCGAAAAGGTTGACCACAACGTGGATCGGGCCACCAAGATCATTAACCACATGCGCCAGTTTGCCAGAAAATCGGGTATGGAAATGGGAACCATCGATATCCATGCCGTCCTGGAAAGCGCCTTTGAGATATTCAGCCAGCAACTCAAGGCCAGGGGGATTGAAATTAAGCGCGAATTCTCCCGGAACCTCCCTAAAATCAATGCCGACCCGGATCGCCTGGAACAGGTTTTCATCAACCTGCTGCTCAACGCCAGAGACGCCATCGAAGAACGGCATGCCGGCCATCCCTCCGGTCTTGACTTGGAGAAGAGAATCTCACTTAAAACCAGTCACGACGGACACAGCGTAATCATCGACGTCTGCGATACCGGTGTGGGCATCTCGCCCCATATCCAGGAAAAGATTTTCGAACCCTTTTTCACCACCAAGGAGGTTGGTAAGGGGACCGGACTGGGGCTTTCCATCAGCTACGGGATCATCAAAGACTGCGGGGGAGAGATCGTCGCCGTGCCCAGCCGGGAGCAGGGGACCTGCTTTCGCATTACCTTCCCTGCCTTGAAACCGTCGCCGCAGAACACATAACGGCCAATGGCCAACGCCATATAGCTCAGAAGTCAGAGGTCAGAAAGCCGGTAGGTAGTAAGGAGTAAGCAGTAGGGAGAGATCAAGAGGTCAGAACCACAGGACCACAAAGGCACAAAGGACACAAAGGTAAGATCGGATGTTAACAGATGAAAGACGGCAAACCAGTATAAATGCAACCTGAAACCAGATAATTCAAGAATGGTATTACTATCCATCAATATAATGGGAGCCATGTAAACCTAAGGAAGAACTTTGGGAACATCATTTATGCCATCCAACAGTGAAAAAATGGAAATCCTGCTGGTCGACGATGAAGCCGACATCCGTGAGGTGCTCGAGATCGCACTCAAGGATCTGGGATATGATGTTCGCGTAGCGGCCAACGGTGAACAGGCCCTTAATATATTCAAAACCCACAGTCCTCCCCTGGTAATGACGGACATTAAAATGCCCTCCATGGACGGCATAGAACTCCTCAAGCACATCAAGCGGGAAAATCCGGAGTGCGAGGTGATCATGATCACCGGCCACGGCGACATGAACCTGGCCATTAAAAGCCTCAAGCACGCGGCCACCGACTTTATCACCAAACCCATCAACGTCGATGCGCTCGAGATTTCGCTGAAACGCGCCCACGACAAAATCATTACCCGGGAAAAACTCGCAGCCTACACCCGGAACCTGGAGACCCT
>JBDLJD010000033.1:0-32489 GCA_039714495.1 Thermodesulfobacteriota bacterium | reverse complement strand
TTATCCGGCTTCGAACAGCGGTAGAAAGGTCTCGATTTCCAGTTTCACTTCGCGGAAATTGTCAAAGGTGATATCGCTGAATCTGAGATTCAGGCGTTCTTTGATCGTGGTGAACATGGACCGGTAATTCCACAGGATGCGGCGATGCCAAGGCATGTCCAACTGCCCGGCCAGATCGAGGATCCCCTCCTTTTGACCCTCTATTTCCAGAAAATTACCAAAGGGCATGCTATCCAGACATAATTTTGTCTGGCCCAGGGTGAAGGTTTCACGGTATTTTTCATAGACCTGCTCCTGGTGAAATCCAAGGGCCTTGAGGATGGCTGTCGTGGTGTCGAAATCGCTGACCTTCACCTCGAGCTCTTTGAGAACCTTGAAATCAGCATCGATCCCATCGGGTTTGGCCTTGTATGTCAGGGTTGTTTTTTCATCTTTGCGCAGCCGCAGGAGAGATTCAGTCCGATTAAGGTCCTGGGCCGCATTTTCAAAACAGACGTTGTGTTCGAAAAAGCGTCCTTGGGACCGGGCACCGGCCGTTTGCAGCCCACGGCGTATGATTTCCATGTCCGCTAAAAAAAATTTGACTTCGATTTCAAGGGTGCTCATATTCATAATTTCCCATGAACGGCCACTTGCTCGCAAGTGGCCGTTCATGGGAAATTATAAAATAATTTTATGTCTGTCAAATTTAATAGTTATCAGAAAACCAGCACAACGAAAAAACGATGAATTATAGATGCTAAATGAAAAAATTATGCTTGACAGGCCAGGAAATATAATTTAGATACACGGATTCTTTTATTAGGGGAGAAAAAAAGTGAAAAAATATACATATAGTGCGAAAAGATCCGATATTGATGAAAAATGGTGGCTTGTGGATGCCGAAGGGGAAGTCCTGGGAAGGCTGGCCACGCAGATTGCCGCCCGACTTCGGGGGAAACACAACCCCATGTTTACGCCGCACGTGGATTCCGGCGACTCGGTCGTTGTGGTCAATGCCGAAAAAATCGTTTTGACCGGCAGGAAGTGGACCCAGAAAAAATACTATCACCACAGCGGCTACATTGGCGGAATTAAAGAGATCACCGCCAAAAAACTGCACGAAAAACAGCCAGAGGACCTGATCCGTTTTGCTGTCAAGGGCATGCTGCCCAAAAACAGACTCGGTAGAACCCTGCTGAAAAAGTTGAAAGTTTACGTGGGCGGGGATCACCCCCACGAGGCACAGAAACCAGAACCCTTCACGCTGCAGTAACGCAGGAATAGGCTCCGGCCCAGCCGGCCGCGGGGTGGGAATCGGTCACACTGAATGCAACCGGAATTGGATTCTGGAAACAAAAAGTAGATAGAGGAATCGCATGGTAGAAGAAAACGTTTATTACGCTACAGGCAAAAGAAAAACTGCAATCGCGCGCACCTGGATGAAACCCGGCAGCGGCGTTATTACCGTTAACGATCGCGAATTGGATGACTATTTCAGGGTCGGTACAGCCAAAACCATCATGCTGCAGCCCCTGGTCCTGACCAATACCCGTGAAAATTTTGACATCAGGGTAAAAGTCATCGGCGGCGGCATTTCAGGCCAGGCCGGCGCTATTCGGCACGGCATTACCCGGGCCCTCATGATGACGGATCCCGATCTGAGACAGTCCCTGAAACGGGCTGGGTTCGTCCGCAGAGATTCCAGGGTTAAAGAACGTAAAAAATACGGGCAGAAGGGTGCACGCGCCAGGTACCAGTTCTCCAAACGTTAATACAGGCCGTTCAATTCTCTAGCCTGATGAAAATACGATTTTACCATCGAACATGGTGAGAACGACGCGGGTATCCAGAATTTTATCAGGCTCGACAAAGTAAATATCTTTATCCAATACAATTAGATCGGCATGCTTGCCCGGAGAGATGCTCCCCAGACGATGGTATGCACCGCTTGCAACAGCCGGTGTGCGGGTATAAGCTCGGACCGCTTCTTCTACTTTGACACATTGGTCTGGATACCAACCGCCTTCAGGTGATCCGTCACTCCTCCGGCGGGTAACAGCTGCATGAATACCGGCTAGCGGGTTCGGATCCGCGACAGGGCAATCTGAACTGAACATGAGCTGTATCCCGGATTCAAGAATATCTCGAAACGCGTATGCATACCTGCCTTTTTCTCCCACGCTCTGATCGATCATGTTGATGTCCAGAATCATATTGTGCGGCTGGACACACCCGGCAACATGCAAGTTGGCTAATTTCTGAATGTCTGTTTTGCGGCTCATTTGGAGGTGCTCGATGCGATGGGGAATATGCGATTTCCAAGAGATAGTATTTTCCACCGGGCTCTTTCTCCGCTGTCCAAGTCTTTCAAACAGCCGGGCCAATTCCCGGTTTGTACGGTCACCGACAGCGTGGATCATGACAGATAGCCCCGCATCATCGGCTTTGTCCACGGCCAGCTCCAGTTCGTCTATAGGTGTCAACGGCATGCCCGAACCGCCATCTATGTAGGGGTCGACCATCCAGGCTGTTCTCGCTCCCATGCCCCCATCTGCAAAATATTTGAGGTGGCCCAGACGAAGCCGGTCATCACCCATTCCCGTTCGCAACCCGAGCGCAATGGCTTCGTCGATCCGCTCCCCGGGAATGGCTACCCATGTTCTTAAGTCAAGCGCCGAAGCTTCATTCAGTTTCTGCCAGGATCGAAGAGCGGTAGCGCCCTCGGCGCCCCCCATGATGCGGATGTCGTGCAGACCGGTAAGTCCCAGTGAATGCAATTCTGGCATGCCATCTTGCATGGCATCCACAATCTGTTCTTCGGTCAAAGGGGGAATCGTCTCTTTGACGAGATTGATGGCCAACTCCCGCAATATACCGGTGGGTTCGCCATCAGCACCCCTTTCAATCAACCCTTCAGGAGGATCGGGTGAATTCTTATTGACTTTAGCCTGGGCGAGCGCAGGCGTGTTGGCTACTGCCAGATGTAAATCGCATCGCCAGATAATGACGGGGTTATGCGGGGCTACTTGATCCAAATCGCTTCGGGAGGGTATTCGGTTTTCCGGCCAGTCTGATTCATTGAATCCCTGTCCAATGATCCACTTGCCCGGCTTTTCAATTTTTGCAGATTCCTGGATTTTTTGCATACACGCCGAAAAGGATGTGACATCTGCCAAATTCAGATTTTTTCGCATTTGGGCCCATTCATAATAGTGAAAATGGGAGTCAAACATACCGGGAAGGGTTAGCTTTCCTTCCAGGTTGATTTGCCTGGTTGAAGCATTCGCCATGGCGCCAATAGCATCGTTGTTCCCCACCGCTATGATGCGTCCATTGTTGATGGCGACAGCTTGAGCCAGAGGAAAGTCGTCATCCATGGTCCGGATATTGCCGTTCAATAAAATTAGTTCAGGATTGAATGGTGTTTGAGTCATATCAAGTATCCTTCCTGAAACGGATCCCTCGGATCGACGATGAATTCATGAATACCTGTTATGTAGGCGCTGCCTCTTATCTCCCCAACGATTGCCGGTGTGTTTCCCAGTTGAAGTTCTTTGACGATCCGGCCCTGAAAGGTTGTTCCCAGTGGACTCATGTTTGAAAAGGTGTCGTTGAGACTGATTTTTCCCTGGTGGTGAAGCAATGTCATCTTTGCGGCAGTGCCTGTCCCGCATGGGGAACGATCCATATGCCGCGCTCCATAAACCACCACGCTCTTCCCCATCCCCTGTGCATCAGTGGCGGGATCATAAAACTCGGTTACATCAACGGTGTTGACCTCTTCACGGGTCGGGTGGCGCACCTTCAGTTGCTGATTGGCGGCATCGATGAGATTCATGCCCAGTTCAATCAGCCGGGGGCTGTTGGCGGGGTTCAGGTCGAGTCCGAGTTGTTCCGCAGACACCATGACGAAGAAACCGCCCACACATACGGTGGACACCTGAATAGCGCCAATATCCGGAAGTTCCAGTTTGGCCTGGTCTTGATATACAAAAGAGGGTACCATCCTGATGGCAACCGATTCGACCCGGTCATTTTTTATGTATGCCACGGTCTCCATAGGCCCGGACGGCGTGTCGACTACTACTGACAACTCATCACTTGTAATTGGAATAACACCGGCCTCGATAAGGGTCATGACCGCACCCATGGTACCGTGGCCGCATAAATAGGGATATCGTCGCGGATCCATATAGATAAGGCCAAAATGAGCGCCCTCTGTTACCGGCTCTGTCAAAAAGGCGGCAAACATACCCCGGTGTCCTCGGGTTTCCCAGGTAAGTTGTTTACGAATATGATCGTAATGCTCCATAAAATAAATACGTTTTTCACGCATTGTTTTACCCGGGACAGAATCTATTCCGCCGACAATCAGCCGGGTAGGCTCTCCAGCCGTATGGGAATCTATGGTGACCACACGTGAAAGATAGATGTCCTTTAAGGATTGAACGATGCGTCTGTAGTCCATTTAAGAGCCTCCGGTTCGCCTTCCAGGTAAAAAACATTTGCTTAAACAGGGATAATTTCATACAAGGAAGTGAATTTTCACGATAAAAATAACCCTAAGGGGACTTTCCCATGCGCCAAAAGGCTATCAAAACCCGGATTAGAAAACAACTGAATTCATTAGAAACAGTCAGTCACTTTTCCTGGTAGTATCGATACGACAGTGCGCGGGATGCAACATACAGCCGTGTGGATAGATGTTTCTAATGTGTATGATGAAGCTTGAGAATGCCCTATAGTTGCAACTATAGGGAGAACGGAGAACATGCCGGACGTCATTGAAAAAATAGGTGAATCGATTATTCAGCACGGTCCGTACAGCCGACGGGTCTATTTGATGAAACTGCACGGGCAGGATGCTAAGCGTATCAGGCCGGAGATGGAACGCCTGGCACGCAACCGGCAGTATGAAAAAATTCTGGTAAAAATCCCTTCAGGACACGAGGCGTATTATAAGGATCATGGGTACATTCGGGAGGCCGTTATCCCTGAATATTTTAATAATGGTGAGCATGCCGTGTTCATGGCTAAATATTTATCTTCAAGCCGAAAACAGATAAACAATCAGGAGCAGATCCAGGAAGTTCTCTCCTTGGCACTACAATGGAAACAAGACCGGGGAACAGAAAGTCATGACGGCCCTTTTTACACCCAGATCTGCCGGCTGGACGACATTGGCGAAATGATCAGGGTTTATAAAGCGGTGTTCGAGACCTATCCCTTTCCAATTTTCGATGCAGATTTTCTGTCTGACGCCATACAGAAACAAAAGGCTCGATATTTTTGTGTGCGCAAGAGCGGGCGAATCATTGCCATGGCCGCTTCAGAGATCGACTGGACCCATCAAGGGGTGGAGATGACGGATTTTGCAACCCTGCCTGAATTTCGCGGGCAGGGTCTTGCCGGGTGTCTTCTGAAGGATATGGAACGATTAATGGCAAAAGAGGGCATGCGGACCGCTTTCAGCATTGCCAGGGCCGACTCGCCCGCCATGAGTATTGTCTTTGCGGCAAATGGCTATTCCTTTGGCGGCACGCTCGGTAACAACACCAATATTGCCGGTCACATACAGAGTATGAATATCTGGCATAAGCGATTACAGCCGGTTTAATTTGTCCTGAATTATTAAAATTTGAAACGCTAACTTCAGGCTGGTCTTTGGTCCGCGTTATCCCTTGCGCCCCATAAGGACACATGTTAATATTTGAGTCTTTGTGGAATTTGATGAATTAAGGTACTAATGAAAATTGTCAACGTCGAACACTGGACCGAGCATTTTGAGCTGACCAAGCCCTACACCATTGCCTATGAAACCATCGATGCGGTGGATAATCAAATCGTTCGCATTGAAACAGACGAGGGATTGTTCGGGATCGGGGCAGGGTCACCAGGACCGGAGGTTACCGGCGAGAGCATTGACGATTGCCGCCGTGCACTGGACCTGCACCTTGAGTCCGTGTTGCTGGGCCGGGACGCCTGTGCACTCAACGCAATGGTGCGTGAACTCGAGGATGTCTTGTCGGCAGTTCCGGCAGCACGCGCTGCTGTCGATATGGCCCTGTTCGATATATGGTCCCAACACCTTCAGAAACCACTGGTTGAACTGCTGGGGAGAGTGCACCGATCACTGCCGACATCCATAACCATCGGCATTGAATCCATTCGGGAATCGATTGAAGAGGCGCATGATTACTTGAAGCGCGGTTTTAAAATATTGAAAATCAAGATCGGCAAATCACTGGAAGAGGATCTCGAAAGGCTTCACAAGTTGCGGGAAGAACTGGGGCGGCAGGTACTGATCCGTGTCGATATAAACCAGGGATATTCACCCGGCCAATACAGGAAGTTCATTCAAGATACTGAAGCACTTGACCTGGAGTTTGTCGAGCAGCCACTGGATGCCCAGGATCTCGACGGCATGCGCGGCCTGCCGGAAAACATGCGTGCGATAGCCGCTGCCGACGAAAGCCTGCTCAGCCCTGTAGATGCTTTGAACTATGCATGCCCGCCAAGGCCTTTCGGGATATACAATATCAAGCTGATGAAATGCGGCGGCATATATACGGCCAACAAGATTGCAGATGTCGCCCACGCCGCAGGCATTGACCTCATGTGGGGCTGCAATGACGAAAGCATCGTATCCATTGCCGCGGCCCTGCATGCAGCCCTTGCATCGCCGGCGACGCGCTATCTCGACCTCGACGGCAGCCTGGATCTAGGGCGTGATATAGTCAAGGGCGGGTTTATGCTTGAAGACGGCGAACTCAGCGTGATCGACAAACCCGGGTTGGGCGTCACCTTATTGTGACCTAACCCGGCTGAACCGGAATTGAATATCCAATAATCAATATCCAATGTCCAATTATCAAGTTTCAGCAGGGCTGAAGCCCTGAACTACATGGCATATAGCCGACTGCTTTGTAGCGCGGGGATTTATCCCTGCCAAACTGTGTGCCGAATTCCGAATGCTTTATACTGTTTGCCTTAACTTGGACATTGATCATTCGTTATTGGATATTGGTTATTCATCCTTTTTTTATTTGGGTCAACGTCGGGCGCCAAAATCTTGCGCAAACATGATGTGATTTCAATATACAGATACTAAGTTCAGCGTTTCAAATTAGGTGTGAGTAAAAATGAATCGAGAGAAGATTACAAAGGTTGATGCCATCATCATCACCAACGGTTATCTGGCAACCAGCGATGCTAAAACAGCACACGGACTGATCCGCGGGTCAGAACGTTTTAATATTGTCGGTGTGATCGACCCGATGCATGCCGGACAGGACGCCGGCGAGGTCCTGGATGGTATTTTTCGCGGCATCCCTGTTGTTGCATCCATCAAAACGTTTGCCGACAAAATCCACGCGAATGCAACCCATTGTATTATCGGTGTCGCCCTGCATGGCGGAAGACTGCCCGAAGAGTGGCGCCCGATGGTGCTCGAGGCCCTGGAGCAGAAAATGACCATCGTCAACGGCCTGCATCAACCGCTTGGCGATGACCCGTTTTTCAGGAAAGCGGCCGATCGAAACGGAGCTGCCATTATCGATATCCGCAAACCGGGTACCTTTGATCAGCTGCCGTTCTGGACCGGTGATATCTTTAATGTAAAAGCCACCACCCTCGCCGTATTGGGAATGGACTGCGCCATAGGCAAAAGAACCACCTGCAGGTTCATCCTGGACATGTGCCGGGCCAACGGCATTCGTACCGAAATGATCTATACCGGCCAGACCGGGTGGATGCAGGGCTACCCCTATGGATTCATTCTGGATGCAACCCCCAATGATTTTATCCCCGGAGAGATCGAAAAGGCCATTGTGACCTGTGACCGCGAAGCATCGCCGGATCTCATTTTGCTAGAGGGTCAGTCCAGCCTGAGAAATCCGTTTGGCCCCTGTGGCTCAGAATTTTTGATTTCCGGCAACGTCAAGGGCGTCATTTTCCAGCACGCCCCTTTTCGAACCTTTTTCGAAGATCTCGAAAAAATGGGTTGCCGTCTGCCTGAAGTCGAAGATGAAATCAAGCTGATGGAAATGTATGGCGCCAAGACGCTGGCCGTTACCCTGAATGGGGATGGGGGCGATTCCGAAGGCCTCGCCACTTATCAGAAGGAACTGTCCGGCAAACTGCAGATCCCGGTCATTCGACCCCTGGAGGAAGGCGTAGAGGTATTGCTTGCCGATATTCGCCAATTCATTGAGATACGACGACACACTACCTAACCCGGACAAGCCGGAAAAGAAAAGATCTTTCATCACGAAATCACGAAAAGACCATAATAATTTTTGTGTTTTTCAAATTTCGCGTTTTCGTGATTGGTTCTTATTTTTTGCCACAAAATGCACAAATCTCACTATTAAGTGACTAATGTCGCGGGGTGTCATGCAAGATATCATTCGGGCCAACATGCGTACGGGAAATGTCTCCGCCCTGGTTCTTCCGGAACAATACCAGGATTACGGCGGCCGGGCGTTGACCGCGAGAATCCTATCCGAGGAGGTTCCCCCAAATTCACATTCGCTCGGAAAAAACAACAAGTGCATAATCGCCACGGGTTTGTTCGCGGGTACCCCCTTTCCCTGCTCAAATCGTTGCTCCATAGGCGCGAAAAGCCCACTGACGGGAGGAATCAAGGAGAGCAACGTCGGCGGTACAGTGGCGTTCAAGCTTTCCAAACTCAATATCCGATCCGTGGTCATTGAGGACCAGCCAGCCGAGGAGCACGGCCTTTATATCCTTAAATTGGGAAAACAGACGCTTTTGGTAGAACATCGGTTCAACCTGGCGGCAGGCCGGCAAGCTGTTGAACGTCTGCCCGAGTTTTTTGAAATCGAACCATTGTTTCCTCATAAAACGGTTTATGACGTGAATTCCAAATCGGTTATCGCGGAAATAGGGAACAAACTGGGCCTTCAATCATAGGATAATCCTATCATAGACTAAAAGAGGACATGAAAATGAACCGCGACACTGCCACGCCGATAATCAAAACACCGCCTCCGGGCCCCATATCACAGCGCTGGACTCAATACCACATGGCCAACTGCGCGGAAGGTATCTATTTTCATGGATTGGTCTGGGATCGTTCCAAACCGGCTGTGGGTCCTTTCTGCACGGATCCTGACGGCAATGTGATCCTCGATCTTTCAAGTCATGGGGCGGCATTTCCCCTGGGATACAACAATAGGGAACTGATCGAAACGGCGACCCGGGCGGCGGCCGTCAATCCCGGCCGTTATGGCGCTGAAATCGTCGGCGCATGGGGCGACGACCCCGAAATAATCGATATACCACTGCCGTCTCATCTGGCTCAAAAAGTGATTTCCAAAACAAAACCGTATGGGCTCGACACGCTTTTTATGTCCAATTCCGGAGCCGAAGCTGTCGAAAATGCCATGAAAATCTGCTACGACCATCGACGCAACATGGGCATCGGTTTCTGTTTTCAGGGTGCCTTTCACGGTCGAACCCTGGGAGCGACATCCCTGACACGCAGCCGCCGCCCGCAACGCGCCTGGTATCCCCATATCGGTGAAATCATTGAGCTGCCCTTTTGTGATTGCGACGGTGAATGCCGTTGCGGATGGAAAGTATTTACCGCGTTGCACAAAGGCACGATGAACCGCTTCGATCAGTACCTGGATGCCGACATCGGCACTGTGGATCCGGAGCAGGTCGCCTATATCATCCTTGAACCCGTACAGGGAGAAGGCGGCTATCGTTTGCCCGCCCCTGGTTTTCTTCAGGAAGTCGCCGGCGTGGCAAAAAAATACGGCATTCCGTTGGTGTTGGATGAGATTCAAAGTGGATTGGGGCGTACCGGAAAATGGTTTGCCTTCGAACACTATGATATTCAGCCGGATATTCTCTGCCTTGGCAAAACCCTGCGCGTCGGGGCCACAGTGGCCCCCCGGCGCATGTTTCCTGAAGAAAATGCCAGACTGGGCGGAACTTGGTCCGGAACCAACGCCGTCTCAGCGGCCGTGGCCTATAGGGTCCTCGAAATTATCGAAAGGGACAATCTTCTGGAAAATGCTTCCCGTGTAGGGGCGCATCTCCTCGATGGCCTGAAAAATTTTAAGCAAAAACATGCCCGGGTAAACAACCCCCGGGGGCTTGGGTTGATGGTGGCCATGTCTATTGAAGGCGACGGGATGGCCGCAAAACTCGTGGAAGAGGCGTTTAAAAGAGGATTGCTGGTATTTACCTGCGGGTTCGATTCGATTCGTTTCATGCCACCGCTGGATCTGACCGTTCGGGAAGCGGGTCTTGCGCTGGAGATACTGGATCAGGCCCTGGGGGCCATCTCTTGAGCCCGTATGGCACGACGCTCTGAGGATAAGAAAAAGCTCAAGCAAATCAGATGGATCTTGAAAAGGTGCTTTATGTCAGCCCAGGCCGATACAATTTTGCCATTGTTTTATGATCTGGTGGCGGTTCGCAGCGATACCTGCACGGCCATGGAGTGCGATATCGAAAAATACATCTATGAATGGTTTACCGAGCTTTCCTATTTTAAAAAGAATCCCGGATTTATAGGATGCGAGCCGGTGGCGGACGATCCGCTGGGCCGCTCCATCGTGTGGGCCATGGTGCGCGGCAAGGGGAAGGAAACCGTGGTGCTGGTCAATCATCACGATGCAGTGCTAACCGATGACTATGGTCCCCTGGCGCCCCACGCCTTTGATCCTCCGGCCCTGGCCGAGCAGATGCGCCGGATCGAGCTGCCGGACGATCTGCGCCACGACCTGGAAAACGGCGACTGGATCTTTGGCCGCGGCACTGCCGACATGAAAGCCGGAGCCGCACTCCAGATGGTACTGATTGAAGAATTCTCTGAAAACGTCAATTTCAACGGCAACCTGTTATTCCTGTCGGTCCCCGGAGAAGAGTACATGTCCATCGGCATGCTGAACAGTGTGGCATTGATGGAAAAACTACAGCAGGACCACGATCTGGACTACCACCTGCTAATCGACTCGGAAAGCCACCAACGGGGTGAGGACCGCCGCAGCGTCATCTACGAGGGCAGCGCCGGCAAACTGCTTGCCCTGGTCTACGTTCTGGGCAAGAAGGCCCACGTGGGCAACGTGTTTGCCGGTTTCAATCCCCTGATGCTGCTGTCGGAGATCATTCGGCAAACCGAATTGAATATTGATTTTTGCGATGTCGTCGAGAATGAAGTCGCCCCGCCGCCGACCTGGATGTTCATGAAAGACCGCCAGGCCAAGTATGAAGGATCCGTGCCCGGGGCGGCAATGGGATGTCTCAGCATCATCAGCCTGCACAGGCAGCCGTCTCAAATCGATGGTCAGTTAACCCGGTTGATCGAGCAAGCCTGCCAAAAAGTCACTCGAAAAATCAAGCGGCAGCAGTCTGAATACAATGCCAAGGGCATTGCCACCGAACAGGTCGCCGCGTGGGATGTTAAGATCAGGCATTTTTCGGAAATTTTCGAGATTGCCGTGGAAAAATTCGGAAAGGCCTTTCTGGAGGATTACCATCAGACCTGGCAGGCGATCAGCCGCCAAATTGACGAAAACCGGGAAAACAATATTGACGGAAGCTGCCGGCTGCTTGAAAAAATATTGGCCTATGATCAGGACCCTTCTCCCACAGTCGTCCTGGCTTTTCTGCCACCCTATTATCCGCATACCGCCAATTGGAACTATCCGGATTTGCCGAAAAAGGTGGCCTCCCTGAGCGGGGCCATCGATTCTTTCAGCGTTAAGAATGGCGGCGGGCACTTTAAGAAATTAAATTATTACATGCAGATTTCGGATATGAGTTTTGCATCGTTTCATGACGCGGGGGATGCGATTTCTACAATCGGTTCCAACATGCCCTTATGGGACAAATATTACCATGCGGTGTTCACTCCGGAGCGGACGCTATCCGTGCCGGTTGTCAATATAGGCCCCTGGGGCAAGGATCTCCACAAAATCGGTGAACGGGTGTATCGCCCCGATCTTGAAAAAAAGACGTATGCGATCCTGAAACAGGCGGTTGAGCATGTGCTTGCCTAACGATAGCCCCAACGTTGGGAATATATATATGACAATCGGTATAGAATGCGATTTTGGTGTTTAGGAAGCCGAGGTTTTGGGGGTCGCTTGCACTGGGTTGTTATCACATCCTTTCCGCCATACATCTATGATCATATTGAGTACCACAATAAAATCCTGTTCTTTGGGAAAAAGTGATAAATGCCTCGAATTTGGAACGATATGAAAATGTCTGCTTCTGGCATTCTCCGCCGATGAATAGATGCGCTCAATCAATGCCATCGGTATGACATCGTCAACCTCTGCAGCGATTACCAACAGGTTACCTTTGAATCCAGAAATGATGCAGAATGCATCCGAGTCCCGCCAACTGCCGGGAGTGCGGATTGCTGCAGAGAACTCAGGACCAAAAGATAGATCGTATGCGCGTGGCGTATAGACAGCTGGCACCAACAATATTAAATTGCTCACTGCAAATACTTCCGTCAATTTTATGGCGGTATATCCACTCATGCTGGCAGCAATCAGCGTAATGGGCTCTATGCAGGTGTGCCTTATGACAGCCGCTGCCTGATCTGTCCTTCCATGCAGAGTGGAATCTGAAATATCTCCCCCCGTTTCACCATGTCCAATGAAGTCAAAACTGGAAGATGGGATTCCATTACCATTCAAGGATTCACGGAGCCGTGAAAAACGTATTC
This sequence comes from Thermodesulfobacteriota bacterium, assembly GCA_039714495.1. Lineage (GTDB taxonomy): Bacteria > Desulfobacterota > Desulfobacteria > Desulfobacterales > B30-G6 > JAJDNW01. Next base: position 19,789 of record JBDLJD010000033.1, on the reverse strand, counting down.
GAGATGATTTTCCAGCGCCATGAAGTACTAAAGTATCACAAGTTTTTCTATATCTATCCCCTTTAAGTACATACTTGTCAAAAGGCAGTTGGAAAGTTACGAAGCTCATAGATTACTTTTCATTTTTCATAGGAGAAAACTATGTTTCCATTTAGAACTAAATGGATTTATGGTAGCTCAATGATATCATGCTTATACCTACCCATAGACTGAATGGTGAATCAATGTTTAAAAAAAGAAAACTGCAGACTATAGAAAACAGGGCAGCCGATGTTGTCATCATTGGCGGAGGCATTGTCGGATGTTCTGCAGCCTATTATCTTGCACGGCGCGGCGTGTCTGTGATCCTATGTGAAAAGGGTGATGTGGGACTTGAACAGTCCAGCCGGAACTGGGGTTTTGTGCGACAACAGGGCCGGGATGAGGTCGAACTCCCCCTGATGATGGCCTGCAATCAAATCTGGCAGGGGCTTGAAGCCGAGCTTGAGGCTGATCTGGAATGGATTCAAGGCGGTAATCTGGCGTTAGCCTATGACAACGAACGCCTGGAACTGATCGAACGCTGGCTTCCCATTGCCAAGGCCCATGGGCTGGATACGCACCTGTTGACCCGACAGCAGCTCCGCGACATCGTGCCGGCTTCAAAATTCCGAATACTAGGGGCCATGTACACACCCAGCGATGGACAGGCCGAACCCAGGAAGCTCTGCCCGGCCTTCAAGCGGGCCGCTCAGTCCAAGGGCGCCCGGTTCCTCACCCAATGCGCTGTAGAGAGCATAGAACTTCAGAACGGCCGTGTGGCCGGCGTGCAGACAGAACAGGGATCGATCCAGGCATCCATGGTGGTGTGCGCCGCAGGTGCGTGGTCCACCCGCTTGCTGCGCCCTTTAGGTGTCAAGCTCCCCTCCTTGTGGATAAAGGGCAGTGTCGCCCAGGTTGCAGGTTCCGGGAACATTACGGCCGCAGGCGTGTGGGGGCGAGTAGCCTTTCGCCAACGTGGTGATGGACGTCTCTATATGGCCCTGGGCGTCGAAGGGGAGCATCATCTCATGCTCGACAGTTTCAGGTTTTTTCCGGCCTTTCTGCCGCTTTACCTGCACAACCGCCAAGAGATGAAGCTCAGGTTTGGCCGCGTTCTTTTGGACGACCTGTTCGGCCGCTATAAGGACTTCAAGCGTTATCGCACGCTCGACCCCCCGGCAAGCAGGCAAGAGATCCAATCGGCATTGCAATATCTGCAGGACGAATATGAGGGAGTGGCAAAGGTAACCATCGAACGCACGTGGGCCGGCTACATGGATTGTACCCCTGATATGCTCCCGGTGATCGATCAGCTCGAAAAGCCCCGGGGCCTGGTGCTGGCCAGCGGCTTCAGCGGTCACGGATTCGGCATGGGGCCTGTTGTCGGAAAATTGGTATCCGAGCTGATCGTGGATGCCAGGCCCTCCATCGAACTGACCGCCCTGCGCTTCAGCCGTTTCAAGGAAGGGGTCGGGACGAAGCATTCCCCGGTAGTATAAAGTCGAAAATTACAATAAGCGCCCTTTGCGTGAGCACATAGGTAACTATGGCAAGGTTCAATCGATCGGAAATGATTTCAGGTGCTTTGCCGCTTGAAGCTATTGACCGAATTGATGTCGATGTCCAGCAATCTGGCGATGTGATGTTTGGCCTCGATCCCCTTGGGATGGCCGCCCCTGGAAGTGATGAACCCGATTCTGTGATCCTCTCTTACTTCTCTCATCACCACCTCGTCGATCAATTCGGTGGTTGAAATTCCCAACCTGTCGGCCACGTAGGTTTTTGCCTCGTCAATCCTCATTCCCCGGGTCATTTGCATGCGCGCCACCAGATCTCCGGCAGTCCGCAAACCGCCCATGCCCGAGGTAACCGTATGCGGGATGGTTACGCCGGCCGGATCGCCCGTACCCACCTACAAACCGTCAAGGCGGGTTATTTCCACCATGGCTTTGGACGCCACCGAAACCATGTCCACGGGCAGGGTTTCACAAACCGGCAGTCCCCCTACCCCCATGCCCATGTTGGCGTGCACGGGTATATCGGCGGCCTCGACGCAGGCTTTGGTCATGGTGACGGCCCGCGCCAGGTTCCAGGGGATGGTTTTCCGGGTTACGGTATTGACAACCGGGCCGAATATGGTGGCGCCGGCCTGTTCCGCTATTTTTACCTGCTCATGGGGATAGAGGCCGGCCAGCCTCCTGTCGGCATGCTCCAAGTCGCCGTGGGTCCCCAGCACAAATTCATTGGCCATGCCGATTTCGATACAGATATCCGGATACTTTTCTTTCAATATCTCGGTTGCCAGAAGGGTCGCCTTGAAATCAGGGTCTCCGGAAGCACCCACCGTATCGAAGTTGATGCCATCCGCCCCGGCTTCGTGAAAGGCGGACGCCACGAAAACCATGTCTTTGACTGCCAGTTCGATGGCGTTTTCATAGGCTTCGCAGGCTTCCTTGATTTTTCCAAGCGGTAAAAGCTCCATGGGGTTGGGCATGGGGCCGTCGGGGTGGGTGTAAAGGCCCAGGTTGGGCATGGCCCCGTAGAAGAGCGGGATGACCATCAGGAGCTGGGACTGTTCGAAGAGGGGCAGATCTTCGTGGACAACGGTTTTAGCGGGTTTGTAGCTGTAGTCCACGTGAGAAAATTCCATGGTGTCCGCGCCCAGGCAACGTTCGAAAATCTGCAGGGCCTGCTGGCGGTTGGCAATGATGCCGGCGTGCCTGATTTCAATAGTGGGGCCATCGAAGGTGGTGACCACCTCACAGCCGCGTTCCACGCCGGTAATTTTGTGGACGTTCCTGCAGATATCGAAGATGTGGTTTATCTCGTCATCAGACAACGGGGCTATCCCGGCAGCGTCGGCAGCTACGGTGGAACCATCCACGATATCCTGCATCAGCGCAGCTTCTGTCAGCTCGGTTGCCCAGCCGTCGCCCATCCGTGAGAAAATTTTGTGCATCCTGTTTAGCCCTGAAGATAATGCCTCGCAGCACTACATTGCGAGTTGTTGGACAGCCTGCAAAGCCTTGAGCTACAAGGCATACGGTCTAATGCGTTTAACTTGGACATTGATCATTCGTTATTGGATATTGGTTATTCGCTCTTGGGGTTAATCCCCTTTATGGGCTAACACCCGGCAGTCTTTGGCAAACATATGCACCAGCACTTCATCTTTACGTTTGAACAGCATGTCCTTGACGCCCCCGATGACGTGGATGACGGTTCCGGTTTCCAACTCCACAAAGTAGCGTACCTCACCCCCCATATAGCTGCGGTCTTTGATTTGGCCCTGGAATTGATTTTCGGCTGCTTCGGACAAGGATTGATCCTTCTGTGTCAAATGGACATTCTGAGCCCGGGTGACCACTTCAACTGACTGGCCTTCCTTCCAATCCCCGGATCGGGTGGTTTTCAACCGGTTCCCGTCTTTGAGTTCGACCTCCACCCACTCCCCGTCAACTTGGGCGATTTGACCTTTGAAAAAATTGGAGTGCCCGATAAAATCGGCTACAAAATGACTGCGGGGAGCGTCGTAGACCTCCTCCGGGGGTCCCTCTTGCTGTTTGCGGCCGTCATTCATGACCACGATGCTGTCGGACATGGTCAGCGCCTCGCGCTGATCATGGGTGACGAAAATGCTGGTGATCCCCAGCATTTCCTGCAGGTTGCTGACCTCCACGCGCATCTCCTCCCTCAGATTCTCGTCCAGGGCCGACAGGGGTTCATCCATCAAAAGAACGTCCGGCTCGATGACGATGGCCCGCGCCAGAGCGATACGTTGCTGCTGTCCCCCGGACAACTGGAAGGGCATGCGCTGCTCAACGCCCGGAAGGCGTACGACCTCCAAGGCCTGTTTGACTTTGGCCTGAACATCGGCCTTGGTGACATTGCGATATTTCAATCCAAAAGCGACATTGTCGAAAATGGTTTTATGGGGAAAAAGAGCGTAATTTTGAAAGATCATGCCCAGGTTGCGCTTGTGAATCGGGGTGTCGTTGACCCGCTGACCCTTGATGAAAATATCGCCTTCGGTGGGTTTCTCCAATCCGGCGATCATTCTTAAAATAGTTGTTTTTCCGCACCCCGACGGGCCCAAAAGGGTGGTCAGAGAACCGTCCGGGATTTCCAGATCGATTTTGTGAACCGCAATTACCTTGCCAAAATGCTTGGTGACACCCTTGAGCTGAACTGCCGGCGGAGCATTGCCGTCTGTCCCCATATTGTTTTCTCCTGATACTTTGCCATGCTAATTTACGTTCTAACAGAAACGCTGAATCGGTCTACTTCAATGGTGCTTCTCCAAAAGAGTCGGAGAAAACCAGGATCCAAGGGGTCGAGGAGTCAAGGGTTCAAGGTTGATAGGAATTCGCTCATAGCCTGCTATCAGCTATGAGCTACGAGCTATGAACTGTTTTCACTTGAACCCTTGAACCCTTGACTCCTATTTTTTACCCACCACAAAGACACAAAGAAGATGACACGTTGTGCCTTTTGTGTCTTTGTGGTTTTGTTTTAACTACTATCTGCGTTTTGCAGCATTTAAATATCAACCGCCAGCCTTGATGCGGTCCCACATTTCGCCGAACTTAACCTGGTTGGAATTCCAGAAGGGCGGATCCGCCCACAGAAAACCGTTAAGGGTACCGGTGGGATCGAATGTGGGAATCTTTTTGACATCATCGGGCATTTTGACCTTGGATGGATCGAGGCTGGAAGGATATTTCTGGGCCAGCGCCACGGCTATGGAGCACTCCGGTTCCAACATGAAATTGAGCAGTTCATGGGCGATGTCAAGGTCGCTGCCCTTGATCACGAAGATGCACTCCTGCCAGGAGTAGGCGTTGTCGACCATCAGGAGTTCAATGGGATGGCCTTGTTTTTGCAGATTCGCCACCCGTCCGGACCATGCGATGGTGGCATAGATCTCTTCGTTGGCCAGCAGGCTCATCAATTCAGCACCCGAGGACCAGTACTTTTTGATCAGACTACGCTGTTCCCGAAGCGCATTCCAGACCGCATCCAGATCCTTGATGTCGTTGGGATGCTGGCCGGTGTACAGGGCGGCGTACCAGATATTGCCTTTATTGCTGCTGAGGCTGCCCAGTTTGCCTTTGAGGCTTTTGTCCCACAGCAGTTTGACACCCAGGCTTTTCGCTTTTTCCTTGGATATGTATTTGCTGTTGTAGCAGATCGTCGTTTGGCCGTAGTCGTAGGGTACGGCCGACAAAGTCCCGCCACTGAGGGCCCGATAGGGTGTGATCATCGATTTCATAACATATTTGAGGTTGGGGATCTTGCTTTCGTCGAGTTCCACTCCGAAACCCAGATCGATGTAGCGCTTGTAATCGAACAGTCCACTGGCATGGAAGAGGTTGAATTCTCCCCCCGGCGGGAACGATGCTTTGACCCGTGTCAGGTAGGTGTCCTCGTCTCCGAATTCACCTTCGATGACTTTGGTCCCCGTGGCTTTGGTGAAAGGCTTGAAGGCATAGTTGGAAAATGCCTCCGACACAACGCCGCCCCAGCCGTCAAAGCGAATCGACTTTTTTGCGGCCCAGGCCGGGGACACCATTCCGCCGACCGGCAGGGTTGCCAGGCCGGCCGAGACCCCGGCCATACCGAGGATTCTAAGAAACTCACGTCGGCCCAGGTCGCCGTTCATAAAGCGGTCCCTGGCCTTTTCCACTCGTTTAATCAGATTGTCAGTCATGTTTACAACCTCCTTGGGTATGGGTTAACGCGTTTGCCGAAATAACGTTCCTGAACAGGTGGTGCCTTAAACCTGATTAAAACGTTGATAATCGTCAAGTACTGTTCAAACAAACGCTCCTATATTATTTATGCAACGTTGGGGTCAGCGCTTCGAAGATTCCAGGCCCCTTGAAAATCTTCGTGCAAAGTATCCGGCCAAAAGGGGTGTCGCGATGGTCAGAATGACCATAACCGTGCCCAGGGCATTGATTTCAGGACTGATGTGATGGCGCAGCATGCCTAGTATCTTGACCGGCACGGTGGTGGTGTTGGCCGTCGACCAGAACAGGGTAGCGGTAATGTCATCGAATGAAATCGTAAAGGCAAAAAGCATCCCCGCCACTATGGCCGGCATGAGAAGCGGCAGGGTTATTTCTTTGAATGTCTGTAACGGATTGGCCCCCAGGCTCATGGCAGCCTCTTCATACACTCTCTTTATGCCCACCAGTCGCGCTTGGACCACCAAGAGGATGTACGGCAGGGTGATGACCACATGTCCGACAATCAACAGCAGCATGCTTTTGGGTTGCTGCAACCAGCGTAGAAAAAGCAGCAGGGCCACACCCAGGATGACTTCCGGTATCATAATCGGGGTTAGGAGCAGGGTGTTGAGAGTGTTTTTTCCCGGAAAGTCATAGCGCACAAAGGCCATGGCCGCCGGAATGGCAATGGCGGTACTGATGACCGACGTAACAAATCCAAGGATGAGTGATGTCTTGAAGGCTGCTATGATGGCCTCGTTTTGGGCCAGCCGCACGTACCACCGAAAGCTGAATCCCTCCATGGGGAAGCTGGCAAACTCCATGGGGTTAAACGAAAGAATGATGACCACCACGATGGGCGCAAACATGGTGACGTATACAAAAAGGGTAAACAAGCGTATCAGCGACCAGCCGGAAACTTTCATCTTAATCCGTTCTACCCCCCAGGCTTTTGAATATCTGATTGATCCCCAGATATTTATTGTAAGTAAAAACGATGATGCCCAGCAGACCGATGAGAAGTACACTAATGGCCGAGCCGAACGGCCAGTCCAGGGTTCCGATAACCCGGTTGTAGATCAGGTTGGCAATCATTTCATTGCCCGGTCCGCCCAGGATCAATGGGGTGATGTAAGTCCCGGCGGTCAGCACAAAGACCAGCAGACAGCCGGCGCTCACCCCGGGCAGGCTCAGCGGCAGGATGACTTCCCTGAAAGCCTGCCATTCCGTACAGCCCAGGCTCCTGGCGGCTTCGGTCAGGCTCTTGTCGATGCCTTCCAAGCTGACGTAGATATTCAGGATCATGAACGGCAACATATATTGGACCAACCCCAGAATCACCGATGTTTCGTTGTAAAGGATGCTCAAGGGGGTCGACAGTATCCCTATCTTTACGAGGAAGTGGTTGATCAGGCCGGATTCGCCCAGTATGTTGATCCAACTCAGTGTTCTGATGATGTAGCTGATCCAGAAGGGCAGCATGAGCAGCAGCATCAGCAGGGCTTTCAATTTAGTCCGGGTTTGATAGAAAAAATAGGCGGGAATGTACCCGAACACGACGCAAAGCAGTACTGTTTCCAAAGCGATACGCAGGGTTCGCAAAAGCATGCCGGGATAAAAAAAGTCCACGAAAAACTTTTTATAGTTGCCCAGTTGGAAAGCCGGGATATCGGCTCCGGTGGAAGCCCGAATCCAGAAACTGTAGACAACGATAAAACCGATGGGAACCACCATGAAAAAGAAGATGGCGCTCAATGACGGGGAAAGCAGAATCCATGGTTGCCAGCGTTTTTCTTTCATTCCTACTCCGCGTTGGTCTTCTGCTGCAGTATTTCGGGCTGCACAGAAGTACTTTTTTGTGTGACGGGATGTTGGGAATTTGTCCTTGCCGGCCATTCAATGACCGTCCATGGACGACTGCATTATAAACGGCTTGCAATTGGTTAAATGTTAAAGAGTAACGTAATAATTGTCAATGGCTATAAATTTTCATGCCCTGTCAGGCACAACGAAGCATGAAGCATCCACTATCACCATATATTTAGCATTTCTTCGCGGATCCTTGGCCTTTGCTTCGGGCGACCGTTTCGGATAGAAGGCATAGGATTTCGAACATCATGGAAGCCCCCACCAGGGCGGTATTCCCCGAAGGGTCAAAGGGCGGTGACACTTCTACCACATCACCGCCGATCAGGTTGAGACCGCGCAGTCCCTGAAGCAGCACCTGGGCCTCCCGGGGTGTGATGCCGCCCACGACCGGTGTTCCCGTACCGGGTGCATATGCTGGATCCAAGCCGTCCACGTCGAAGGAAATATAGGTGGGCCCGTCGCCGACAATCCGCCGAGCCTCGGCAATCACCCCCTCCAATCCCAGGCGGATAAATTCCTCGATGAAAACCACACGCATGCCGGACTGCTGTGAGAAATCCCACCCGTCTTCCGAATTCTGGGCGCCGCGGACACCAATCTGGATCGTCCGCTCAGGATCAAGTAGACCCTCCTCCACAGCCCTTCGAAACGGTGTGCCGTGGGTATATTTATATCCAAACTCATCATCACAGGTGTCGGTATGGGCGTCGATATGCACCATCCCCACAGGTCTCTCGGCGGCAATGGCGCGCAGAATCGGTAGACTGACGGAATGATCGCCGCCGGCACTCAGAGGCACTGCTCCGGCAGCTTGAACACGGCGGTAGAATGCGGTGATATTGTCTAAAGCTGCTTCTACAGAGAACATATCCGGAAGGGGAACGTCGCCCATATCGCCGATACGACAAATTTCATAAGGATTGATCCGCGTCGCATGATGGATAGTACGCATGAAGGTGGACATGTTGCGGATTTCACGCGGGCCGTGCCTTTGCCCGGATCGGTTTTCTACTCCGCCATCATAGGGCACCCCGATGAGTGCAATATCCAGCTGGGACGGGTCGTTGAGCTGGATAGTGCGCATAAAGGTTGCAACACCCGAATAACGCGGACCGTACATGGCGTCAGTGGTCAATCCATTCTGCATACCGGTTTCCCTTGTTGACATTTATAGTGACTGCCAAAAACTGTTTCGCTTGAAAAAACCATTGGAATGTTATGATGTATAGTAACAGTGCTTTTCATTTGGACAACCCGCACCATCGTGACAGAAATAGTGCATAGGTTTTGGCCGTGTGGATGATGCTGTCGATATCCACCCACTCGTTGGCCCCGTGGTAATTGCCGCCTGAAGGACCAAAGCAGGTGCATTGGCTTTTTCCGAAAAAGTGAAATGCCCTCAAATCGGTGGTGCAGGTGGCGATGTATTCTTCCGCATTCTTGCCAGCAAGGGTTTTGTGGCAATCGTTCAGGGTGTTGAAGGCCGGTAAATTCCGTGAAAGCATGTGTCCGTCGGAACGGAACCCGTAAAATTCTACTATGGGCGGGTTTTCCGACAGCCAGGGATCGTCTGCTTGGGCAGCCTGGATAGTTTCTTTAATTTTTTGGCAGATTTCCTTGTAGTCAATGCCGGGGAAGTAGGAGAGGCGACAGTGCATTTCGGATGTTGCTGGAACAGTCGAGGGCCAGTTGCCGCCGTTCAGAATGCCAATGTTCAGATTGATAGGATGGGGAATGTTCTGATACGCTTCGGGAACCCGTAAATGGTTCAACTCATCTTCCAGTTTTCGTAAGGCCTGGATGATCAAAAAACTTTTTTCGATGGAATTGGTACCGGCCGGCGCCTCCAGCACATGCACGGGTCTGCCTTCAACGGTTACCTTGAACCAGAGGACACCAAGCTGGGTTGTGAGTATCGTGGGGCCAAAGGGTTCGGGAATCAATACGGCGTCGGCATCATATCCTGCCGCCATGCATGCCAATGCACCGTTGCCGCAGCATTCCTCTTCGATAACGGCTTCGAGCGTTACAGGTGCCTGGAGCCCGAAACCGGCCTTTTCCACGGCATGCACCGCGTAGGTCATGGCGGCTACACCGGATTTCATGTCACCTGTTCCACGGCCGAATAGTTGCCCGCCTTTAATGACCGGATCGAACGGATCCGTGTCCCAGAAACTGATTGGTTCCGGGTCAACGACATCGAGATGACCATTGAAAATGACGCTTCTTCCTCCGTCGCCGTCCGGCGGGCGCACAGCCACCACGTTGTTTTTATTTTCATATGTCCAGGGCACATTGGCAAACCCGGGATGATCTGACAGCAGGGATCGATCGATCGGGATCAAGACAGGCGAAAAGGACAGCTTTTCGAGTTCATGTTTCATTAGATCGATAGCTGAGGCTTCGTTGCCAAGCGTGCTGGGTTCTTTAACCAGCCGGCAGGTAAAATCGATGATGTCGCCTGCCAGGCTTTCGACTGTTTGAATGATTTTTTCTTCTTGCTTGTTCAATTTGACCTCTCAAACCCCGCGCAATTTATTAAAACCGGGGCAACACGCCATCAGGGACCATTAGTGGCGCATCTGTCTTTTCGACGATTTCTTCCAGCGTCGCTTCCTCGGCGATTTCTACAAGCTGGAGTTGATCGTCCACCACATCGATAACGGCAAGTTCGGTAATAATCATGTCTACGCAGGCCTTGGCCGTCAATGGCAGGTTGCATGACTCTAAAATTTTAGGGCGGCCCCTCCGGTTGGTGTGCAGGGTCGTGATGATCAGCCTTCTGGCCTTTTGGGCCAGTTCCATGCCGCCACCGATTCCAGGCGTGTATTTTCCCGGTATCATCCAGTTGGCCAGGTCTCCCCTGGTTGATATCTCCAGTGCGCCTAAGAAAGCGATGTCAAGCCGTCCGCCTCTCACCAGGGCAAAGGAAAGTGAACTGTCGAAAAATGATGCCCCTGCGACGAGGTCGATGTACCCGCCGCCGGCATCGATCAGGTTCCTGTCGGCAGTTTCTCTGCTGCAATGGGATTTCATGCCGAGGATACCGTTTTCGGAATGAATCTGAACTCGTTTTTCCCAGTTTAAATACTTTAATATTAATGTGGGTATGCCGATGCCGAGATTGACAATTTGGCCGGCGATAATTTCCTTTTCAGCCCGTCTGGCAATTTTATCCCTTTTATTAGAAACAGTCAGTTGTTTTTTAGTCAATTTCAATGCCTTAAGGTTTGACACATTACGGAACGATTACGCCGATACTTGTTTCTTATGTAAAGACATGATGCTCTAATATTCCGTATTCGTCCCGCAGTTTTCTGATTTCAACAACACGGTCTACAAATGCACCCGGTGTGTGGATCGCGTCAGGGTCCAGAGAACCCGTGTCAATTATAGACTCCACTTCGGCAATTACGGTATCCGCGGCGGTTGCCATGGCTGGATTGAAATTCCTGGCACTCTTTTCATAGACCAGGTTCCCGATATCGTCCCCGACAGCGGCATGTATCATGGCTACGTCGGCGCGCAAAGCCGATTCCACGGTCCCTTTCTGGCCATTCAGAGTGATGATCTGCTTGTTCTTGCTCAAAACCGTGTCTATTCCGATATCAGAAATGAATCCGATCAGTCCTGCACCGCCGCAGCGAATTCTTTCGACCAGAATGCCTTGAGGATTGAACTCCACTTCGATCTTCTTGTCGTTCATCATTCCGAGTACCGTGGTATTCAAGCCGAGGTGCGAGGTGATCAACCTGTCCACCCTTCCAGCCTCGATGAGTTTGGACACCCCCAGATGGGGTTCGTTGGCTTCGTTTTTTATCAGTGTCAAGTGCCTGGCGCCATGTTGCAGCAAAGCCTCTATCAGCATAAAGGGCGTACCTGGCACACCAAACCCACCGACCATGATGGTCTGACCATCTTTAATAGTGGATATCGCATCGCTTATATTGGTGACTTTGTTCATTGTTCCGTCAAAAGGCTGTTAAACGCATTATTTTACAGTTCTTCGATTCGTGTAAGGGTTTGCTCTAGTGCTTTTTCAAACAGGCCCAGAATTTCGTCTACTTCCGATTCAGATATAATCAGTGGCGGGGCAACCAAAACGTGATCGCCGGACATCCCATTGATCGATCGGCGAGGGTAAATAATCAATCCGTTTTCAAATGCGATGTCGGTCAAGAGCTGCCCTGCATTGACGCCGACGGGATAAGGTTCTTTCGTATCCGGATCTCTGACCAGTTCTACCCCTAAAAGCAGCCCTTTACCGCGTACCTGCCCGATGACCGGGATCCTCCGCGCAATTGTCTCCAGGCCTTCTTTGAGGCGTGTTCCCATGCGGCGTGCATTGGTGCACAGATTTTGGTCTACAATATTATTTAGTACCTTTAGCCCCACGGCGCATGCCATGGGATTTCCCGCGTAAGTGTGGCCATGTTTAAACCCGCCACTATCTAAAACGGTATCGACAACGGATTGTCTGGCAAGAATGGCTCCCAGAGGGAAATAACCAGCGGCCATGCCTTTCGAAAGGGCCACTATATCCGCTTCGATGTTCCAGTGTTCGTAGCCAAACAAACTTCCGGTTCGACCAAAACCGGTCATGACTTCGTCAAGAATCAGCATGACGCCGTACTGACTGCAGGTAGCCTGAATGATATCGAAATACCCTTCCGGAGGGACCAGGGCGCCTGTACTGGCCCCGCCGATGGGCTCGGCAATAAAGCCGGCAACGTTTTCCGGGCCCTGCGCCAAAATGGTTTTTTCCAACTCCCTGGCACATTCCAAATCGCAATCAGGGTACGAAAGATTGTAAGCACAACGATAACAATACGGTGCCGGGATCTTGGGGTAGCTTTTCATCAGCGGGCGATACGGGGCTTCCAGTGGTGCATAGGCGGTCAATGCCAGGGTTCCCAGCGTACAGCCATGATATGACGGCACACGGCTGATGAAAATATGCCGGGATCCCTGATTACTGTCGTAAAAATATTGACGACACAGTTTTATGGCTGATTCTACTGCTTCGGACCCTCCGGATACGAAAAATACCCTGTCCAGATGTTGGGCGGAATGCGCCACCAGGGTTTTGGAATAATCCTGGGCTGGCTTGTTTTCAAAGTGAAGACGGTAGGCAAAGAAGGTTTTTTGGGCTTGCTCTTGAATGACCTCATTTATGTTGACTTGGCCATAGCCCAAATTGGTAATGACGGCTCCGGAACATGCGTCTATGTATTCTTTCCCTCCTGTATCCCAGATCCTGATTCCTTCAGCGCGATCCACAACCGGCAATCGGCCTTTGGCAATATAAAAATTGTAATTCGGTTCTGTCTTCAAGATCATAACCTATATTATGATAGAGTCTCGGTATATGCTGATGTAATGCACTGCAGTTTATAGTAACGGCTTTATTTTCAGTTATCGCTGAAGCCGTTCAGAAATTGCGGCCGCCGTTTCTATAATGAGGCCGGCGTATTTTTCCACTATTTCGTCGGCACTATTTTGGAGAATTGAAAAATCAAAGGATACCGCCCCAATGCCTTCGCCGGTGACCGGACTGATTAACGGGGCTCCGATGGTGATCAAGCCGGGAAGGTACTCCTCCACATTCATTGCATAACCACGGTTACGAGTCTTTTCAATTTCTGCAAGAAGTTGTTCCTTTTCGGACATTGTTTTATGGGTCTTGGCATGAAGGTAAATCCGGTCTAGCGTCTGCTCGAGTTCAGATTCTGAAAGTGTAGATAAAAAGGCTTTTCCAACCGAGGTATTATGCAGGCAGTTTTTGACAACATCCGGTAATTGATAGGTCAGGGTTTCTTCAGCTTCCCGGTGGAAGACTCTCATCAGGGTATCGTCAACGACAAAAACGACATCAATCGTAATGTTATGCTGAAGGAATATTTTATCGACCAGCCGCTTAATCAGGTATAAATAGTCAGTTGCCCTGATAAGGTTGGAGCAGAACGTGAGACTCCGAAAACCGGGCCTAAGCTCTTTGGTCTTCTCATCTTTCTCGAGATACCCAAGATTCACGAATGTGTTGATATAACGATAGGTTGAGGTCATATTCAAGCCCAAGGCTTTGGATATATCGGTTTGAGTTAACCTGGGTGTCTCTTTGTTGAAAAGAGAAAGTATATTCAGGCCTTTTTCAAGCGAGGTGGAAAAATATTGTTTTTTGAGTGCCATTTTAGAAAGGAGAGTTTACTATTATAGTAAATTACATACTATATTGAATATACAATAGTTGCCCCATTTTTGTTTGTCAACAAAAAAAAATTACTGTCGTCACAATCTAACATTGCCCACAATTTTTAGGATAGATTCCAACCGGGGCAGCGTCATATAAATTTATTTGGGGCTTTCGCAGTGGAAATATCAAATGAAATCTCCAATCCTTGACACAACTGGATTATATAGATAACTTGTTCGCACAATGGTTTTGAAATAGGGCGGTAATTCTATGTTCACCTTTAATCTGAAGGAGGAGGTTTCATGACAAAGGCAGAAATGATCGAAAAGATTGCAAAGGATGCAGGTATGTCAAAGGCTGCTGCAGCCAAGGCATATGATTCATTTTTGGACGGAATAAAAGGAGGGCTGAAAACACGCGGCAGCAAGGTAACACTTTTCGGTTTTGGCACATTCAAAAAGGTTTATCGGAAAACCCGTAAAGGCAGAAATCCTCAGACAGGCGAACAGATCAAAATCAAAGGCAGAAATGCCATAACATTTAAGGCAAGCAAAAATTTGGTTTAGAATTACATTCAAAGGCAAACCAGGGGCAGGGTGCCTCATACCGATTCACCCTGCCTTTTTTATTTTACAAAGAAGTATGCTGTTTCCCACCCTGGAAATTATTTGGCTGGAAACTGGTTTCGGCAAGGTCGAATTCTGGTTTCTTCCCGCTATCAAAATAAAGATGCAATCCACATTGCAAAAGAGGCGTTTTCAATGACACCATTGAAATAGCGCGGAATATTTATTCTAATCCTGTTTTCCAACATTTCATCGAATTTAAAACGTTCTCCCCAATCGAGAAACAACAGAATTGGTATCAACGTTTTGAACAAATGGCCTTAGCCTATAGTGGCCGAATCTCTGAAGTGGGTTTTAGCTGAGTTTAACCTGGCACAACCAATACAAAATTTCCAACCTTAATTAAGGAGTGCTTTTATGGATACCTACGATTTTCCTTCATCGCGAGCATGGTTTGAACGAGCTGATCAGGTAATTCCAGGTGGTATATATGGGCATTACGGGCTGGCCATGCTAACCCCGGAAACACCACTCTATTTTTCAAGAGCAAAAGGGTCCCATTTCGTAGACGTCGATGGCAACAGATTCATTGACTATATGTGCGGTTATGGTCCCTCAATTTTGGGATACAATCACCCTGTTGTGGATTCAGCAGCAAGGGAACAGGTTAATTATGGGAATACGGTAACTCTGACCTCACCGATCATGGTCGAGCTGGCCGAAAAGCTGGTGGAGTTGGTAACGATTGCTGATTGGGCATTTTTTGCAAAGAATGGTGGAGATGTAACCAATCTATCTATCCTGGTAGCCAGGGCTGCCACAGGCAGGAATAAAATCATTAAAATAAACGGTGGTTACCACGGTGTTGCTCCATGGATGCAGGAGCCGGGAAGTGGCGGAACGATTGATGAGGATTTTGCGAACATCGTTTACATCGATTGGAACAGTGTTTCCCAACTGGAACAGGCCATCAGCGACAACAAAGGCGAAATTGCCGGTTTTATTTCCTCACCGTATCACCATCCGGTTTTCCAGGATAATGTGCTGCCGGAGGAGGGTTATTGGACTGTTGTCGAGAAGCTGTGCCGACGTGAAGGGATCGTTTTGATTGTCGATGATGTACGTGCAGGATTCCGGATTGATATGAGAGGATCAAACGAGTTCTTCGGGTTCAAACCCGATCTGATTTGTCTGGGAAAAGCCTTGGCCAACGGATACCCTATCTCTGCCCTGGTGGGAACGGATGCCTTGCGTGAAGCGATTAAAGGCGTATTCTGTACCGGAACCATGTACTTCGGTTCAGCACCGATGGCGGCTGCTCTTGCCAACATCACCGAATTGATGAAAACCGATGCTGTTGCATTGATCAATCAAACTGGCCGCAAACTGGCTGAAGGGCTGGTAAGGGTTGCAGCTGAGAATGGATTTGATCTCAAGGTGTCAGGACCTTATTCCATGCCGTACCTGAGAATTACCAACGACGATGACTTGACGCTTCATTTTGACTGGATCGCCCGTTGTGTAGCAAGAGGGGTTTATTTTTTACCCTATCATAATCACTTTATCTGCGCAGCCCATACCGACGCTGACATCAAGGAGACGCTCGGGATTGCGAATGATGCGTTTCAATCCATGGCACAGTGAGGAGGCATGCCGATGACTATTTATCAAAGCAAGCAGGAGTTTCAGGATATTCTCAGCAAGCTCTGGGACATGATCTTCAAGAATCCCGAAATCACCGAAGCCGTCGCAGGAGAAAAGCTGGTGGTTCGGTTCAGATACACCGATTTCAAAACTGATTTCTACATTGACCTGACCGGCGATCAGCCTGCCTATTACTGGGATCCCGAGCGTGAAACTATCGCTGATGTGGACATGATTTTATCTTCGGAAACCAGTCACAAGTTCTGGATGGAACAGCTCAACGTACCCCTCGCAATTGCTTCGCGAAAAATCATTGCCAAAGGATCGATCCAGAAGGCATTGAAATTGTTGCCGGCGTTGAAGCCTGCTTTTCCTCTATACCCAGACGTATTGGTTCAATTGGGAAAAGTGGATCTGCTCGAAGGTCGGAAAGACGCAAGGAAACGGAAAAGGAAATGGATGAGCTTGTTCCAAAAAAAGAGATCCCGCAGCTTCGATCTCAAAAAACTGCCCGGTTTTCCGTTGGGTCACACTGAAAAGGCTGTTATGGCTTCTGACAGTGCTAAAACGAATTTACCGGATGTGTCGGAGTTGGATATTCTTGAGACAATGTTTACTATTCGTCATTTTGAAAACCATTTGGCTAAGGCCTTTCGCAAGGGGGACCTGCCCACCGAGGCAATTCATCTTTCGATCGGCCAAGAGGCCATCGCGGCTTGCGTCTGCCTGAATCTGGGCCCCACAGACTATATCAATACCACTCACCGGGGCCATGGCCATATCATTGCAAAGGGAGCCGATATCAATACCATGATGGCGGAGTTGTATGGAAAAGCCACCGGCCTTTGTCAAGGGAAAGGTGGTTCCATGCATGTCACTGACCGATCCCTGGGGATTCTGGGGGCAAACGGAATTGTTGGTGCCGGATATTTGCTGGCCATGGGAGCGGCCTTCACTATCAAACAGGAAGGTCGCAAAGATGTCTCGGTTGTGTTTGCAGGTGATGGTTCCGTCAACCAGGGTATGTTCCATGAAGCGATGAACATGGCATCTCTCTTTGAACTGCCATTATTGGTCGTTGTTGAAAACAATCTTTACGGCGAATTTACCCCACTGGAAAAACATTCCGCCGAACCCAACCTACACGAACGATTGAATGCTTATCGCATACCCGCCCGTCGATTGGATGGGAATGATGTCGGTGAACTTTATGGCGAGATAGCCGACACCATAAACCAAATCCGGCAGGATGGGAAACCACGTATGTTGGAGTTGATGACCTACCGCCATCACGGTCACATGGAAGGAGAATCGGAGTTATACCGACCTCTTGGAGAGAAAGAGACCCATCTTAAGAGGGATCCAATCCCACTCCACAAAAGACGCCTGTTGGATCAGAAGATGGTAACGGAACAAGAGATCAAAGAACTGGAAGATCAGGTTCGGCAAAACGTAGAGGATGCGGTGAAATTTGCTGTAGAATCGCCTCAGCCGGAGTCGATAGAGCTGAGCACCCGGGTTTATTTTCCAGACCACACATCCCTGTTTAACGGGAACATTGCCGGGAACCCGGCAGGCAACGATTTGTCGCTTGCTCAAGCAATCAACCAGGCAATTTCTGAAGAGATGACAAGAGATCCCCGGGTTTTCCTATGGGGAGAAGATGTAGCATTGGGGGGCTATTTTAGTGTAACCGAAGGATTGGTAGATAAATTCGGGAAGGAAAGGATCATCGACACACCTATCAGCGAGTATGGAATTGTCGGCGGGGCGGTCGGCGCAGCGATGACAGGAATGCGGCCCATATGCGAAATTCTCTTTTCCGATTTTTTAACATGCTGCATGGACCCCATTGTTAATCAGGCGGCAAAACTCAGGTATATGACCGGGGGGCAGGTTACTATACCGTTAACTGTCCGAACACCGGTCGGTGCAGGTGTCGGTATGGCAGCCCAGCACTCACAATCCATGGAGCGTTTTTTCTTTGGAGTACCTGGACTGATGGTCGTAGCGCCATCCGACCCATATACAGCAAAGGGGTTGTTGAAAACCGCCATTCGTTCCGAGAATCCAGTCATTTTCTTTGAACATAAACTGCTTTATGCCAATGGTGGGAGTGTTCCTGATACCGAATACTTGCTCCCACTCGGAAAAGCTAGAATTGTTCGATCCGGAGATGATATTACCATTGTTAGTCACCTGCTGGGGGTTGGTGTTGCCATGGATGCAGCTGAAATGCTTGCAGGAGAGGGCATTCATGCTGAGGTTATCGATCTCTGCACGCTTTATCCTCTTGACACCAGAACCATTCTGGAATCTGTCGCCAGAACCGGCCGATTGGCCACGATCGAAGAAGGGCATGCAACCGGGGGCATCGGTGCTGAAATCATTGCCCGGGTTACCACCGCCGGTCACGGGCTGCTGAATGCAACGCCACTCCGGTTCGCCGCTCCCGAGTGCCCGATACCCTACGCTAAAAATCTGGAAAATGAAATGATTCCCGATCCCGGAAAAATCGCCGAATCTATCCTGAAGCAGTTTGAGTAGCCGTTTTTTACAGCGTAATGATCGCATCCTCGAAAAGGGTGAGCCTTTCCAGGCCATCTTGGGTGACGAGGTGGGTGTTTTCGATGCCCACCACGCCTTGCCCGGGAAAAATCAGTTTGGGTTCCAGGGCGATGACCATCCCTTCCCGAAGCTTCATTTGCTGGCCTGCGGCAAGAAACGGGAATTCATCCAACTCCAGTCCGATGCCATGGCCGATAAAGGGCACGCGCTGCTCATCCCCCCCCATGAAAAAGTTTTCATAACCTTTATCTTTGACGAAATCGAGGGCCAGACTGTAGATGTCGCCGGTTGCCTTTCCAGGGCGGGCCTCTTGGGCGATAAGGGCCTGGAGCTTGAGCATGGCCTCATGGGCGGCCACGAGTTTGTCCGGCAGCTTCCCTATACAGTAGATGCGGGTATGGTCTGCCAGGTACCCCTTAAAGGTGAACACGTAGTCGAACAGGATGGGTTCACTTGTTTCGATTTTCTTCATGCCGGGCCCCTGGGCAAAGGCAGGGCTCATGGCCGAACCGCCGGTGGGTGAAACCAGGCTGCTGGGAACGGCGGCGGACCACCCTGACATGAAGTGGCCGTAGAAAAGTTCGCTGCCCCACAAGCGCATGCGGATCAAGCCCTGGTGCCCCAACCGGCGCGCCTCTGCCTCGAGCAGACCTGCCACTTCGATTTCCGAAATGCCTTCCCTGACCACGGTGGCGGCAAAGGCCGCCATGCGGTCTGCCAACCCGGCGGCCTGCCGGATCAGATCGATTTCAAAGAGGGATTTAACGGCGCGCAGCTTACGGATCATTGGTGAGCAGTCCTGGACAGTCACGTCTTGGAACAGGTCAAGGTAGCGTCGATACAGGTTGACCGGCAGAACATCCAGCTCCATTCCCAGAACGCTGGGCGCAGAATAGTTGTGCGCCTTCAGGATATCCGGCATTTGTGCAGGGCTTTTGAGGGCCACGATGTTTTTAAGGGAGGATTCGGCCCTGGCCCGCGGAATGCTTTTCTTTACCATGAGGATGGGGTCGCCCTCCGCGGGTATGTATAGATGGGCCTGCTGGGCCGTCCCGCAGAAATAGTAGAGGTCGGTATTCTGCAGGAGCAGTGCGCCGTCCAGGCCGGCAGCGGCCATGTCGTTCTGCAGCTGTTGGATGCGCATTTGAATTTCTGATTCAGGAATGTTCGCGGTCGTGTTGAACATTGGGATCCCT
>JBDLJD010000032.1:0-33081 GCA_039714495.1 Thermodesulfobacteriota bacterium | reverse complement strand
TTATTACACACATATTGTGAAGTAATTTACATAATTATAGTGAAATTATTTTCATATTGTCTCAATTAAGCGACCTATGATTTTTTTAAATAACTTAATTAATTGTAATTTTTATGTCTCATATTGTTGTCAAAATATGGCACGCTCTTTGCTACCATAATGTGGCACTCTTTTTAAACGTTGGCAATATTCAAACCAAATACGGATCAGTTCATGAAAAAATTTATTTTAGTGTATATTGGCATAATCTGTTTATTAGCAGCAAATGCTCAAGCTGCAACCCACTTGCTGCCACTTGTCGAGACAGAGATTTCAATGCTCTTCGGCATAGGGATAGTAGGGTTTATCGTCGTTAAACGAAAAAAGAAAAAATAAGGAGGTACACATGGAATTTCTTTTATCACTATCCATATTGAGCGGGGTCCTTGCATAATATTCTCAATATGGATGATACATCTTATAGTATTATTTGGTCTGGAAAATATAACCTTTAACTTCCCATCATTCTAAGTGTGTCATATGCACCTTGTTTGTTAATTCCTCCTTAAGAAAGGCAGCCGTTGTGGGCTGCCTTATCTTTTAAAATAGCGACAGTTGGGCTCAGCAAGATTGTAAGGCGTGTTTTTATCAAGATAGGCAACAAACCCCTGGATTGGTGATAACAGATGGGCAAAGATAGACGGCTTTGCGTAGATCGCAGAAGTGCTGGAGATAGGCGATTTGGGACAAACCCTAAAGGGTATAATGGTCCTGAAAGAAGGGGTGTCTTCGATCGTCGGAGCTATATTGAAAGAAGACAGCCGGAAATAGAATCAGAATAGATTTTTAAGAACCTAAGTAGGGTCAATTTTGGCCCTGCTTTTTTTGTGACATCTCGGACGCATCAACGCCGACACCTTGAATATAAAACCTGTGTTTTCGTGTTATCAGAAACGGACGATCGCACCAGAAGCCCGATTTTCGTAGACGGACTTCGGGTTTTTCGTATAAATCTGGAAAATATTTTTTAGGGGCTAAAATGGCCCATTTTGTTCACCCGGGTTGGAAATAGGGTTGGAAATTGCGACTATTCAAAATAAAACAGGGACTCAGAATGGTATCTAAGTCCCTGTTTTTATTAGTGGTGATCCCAAGGGGAATCGAACCCCTGTTTCCGGCGTGAGAGGCCGGCGTCCTAGACCGCTAGACGATGGGACCAAATTTCAACATATATGAACCTTGTACGAGTATAAAAGGCAATTCCGTTTGTCAAACAAATAATACATTTAAAACAGTTTTTCAATATCTGTCTTTTTGCCCTTCCTGAACCCGAAGATAAAATAAATGATTCCACCGATGAAGGGTATGGCGGCAATTATTCCCCAGAGGGCCTTTTTACCAGTGGTTCCGAAATCCTTCTGCAGGCAGTCCACGATGGCCCACACAGTCAAAAAGAAAAACGGCACGGTCAACACGAGTACGTAGCCGATGGTTTTAAGGTCCATGATCAGGCCTCCAAAAGGTCTGAAATTTTCATGATGGTGTTCACGTAATCATCGCTGTGATTGTAATGATGGATCACCTTTTTCTTCTTTTGTCTGTCAATTCCCGGTTTCCAGCCGTGCCGCTTCAGGAAATTGGCCACGCTGGCCTGGGCGTCGGCATGGTCAAACAAGTTGATGGATCCGTCCCCGTTGCCATCCTTGGCATAATGTTCGATGTTGGAGGGCATAAACTGGGGGATGCCCATGGCGCCGGCAAATGATCCCTTGACGGCCAGGGGATCGACACCTTCCGCTGCGGCATATTTCAGAAATGCCTTTAGTTCCCGGTAGGCCCAGGATGATTTCCTTTTGGCTTTCTGGTCAAAGGTTTGCCTGGTGAGGTCGCCCTTGTCGTCGATGCTGTTCCAGACATTATCTCTGGCGGCCGGGTTGTCAAGGGCGGCAATGGATGACAGCGCATTAAAGACCGAGCTTCTACCCAGCGTGGTCCCGAGCCTGGTTTCAACCAGGATGATGGCGGTAATCACCGATTTTTGCACCCCGGCGGCTGTTTCGATTCTGTTCAGGTCTCCCTGGTGCGCCTGCATGTACTTCTGGGCCTTGCCGATCGATTTCGGGTCGGTGTAATGGTTGTGGTCCATTTTTCCTGCACGCAGGATGAAAAACAGGGACACGTTACGGGTTTCAAAGGTGACCCCGGCCTTTTGGTAGAGGGCATCGACCTTGCCGGCATCGAAACCGTCCTTTATCAGGCGTTTTTCAAGGCCGGCAAAATAGAGATCACGGTCGGATGGGGCTGCCAACACATTGGCATGAATAGTCAAACCGAGGACCGAGAGTATCAACAGAGAGAGAAGGGGGCGATGGGCTTGGCGTAATTTTATAATCATATTATTCTTTCATTTAACATCTGGTCTGTGACAGCCAGCTTGATGGTTCATGATATTCATGCTATTACCTGAAGTGATCGTTTCAAATTTTAAGAATGGTTAGACTATGTTTATTTTCAAAGGATTGGGTCCATTTGAATTCTTAAAAATTTGAAACCCTCCGGGATTGCCGATCTTACCGCATGAAATCACGAAAATGATAAAACACGAAAAGGTTCCATAATTATTTCGTGCTTTTCGGGTTTCGTTTTTTCGTGATTGCCCTTTTCATATTTTGGATTGTTCAAGATGGCGACCATAACACATACGATCGAGCTTTGGTATAGTGAATAAAACACAGAAAAAGATTTTTTCCTGCCAGGCGTGCGGGTACCAGACAGCCAAATGGATGGGCAAGTGCCCGGACTGCGGCGAGTGGCAGAGCTTTGTGGAGGAGGTCAAGGCGACCAAAAGCAGGCCCGGGTTCGCCTCGGGCGTGACCTTGACCAAGTCCCAACCCATTGCCATCGATGCCATCGAGGCGGATGACGAGCACCGGCTCATAACCGGCATCAAGGAGTTTGACCGGGTGCTGGGAGGGGGGCTGGTGAGCGGGACCCTGGTTTTGATCGGCGGGGACCCCGGCATTGGAAAATCGACCCTCATGCTCCAGGCCCTTTTTGGTGTGGCCCAACAGAAAAAAAAGGTGTTGTATGTGTCCGGAGAAGAGTCGGTCAAACAGCTCAGTCTCAGAAGCCGGCGGCTGGCCACTGTTTCCCCCGAAATCCTGGTGGTGTCGGAAATCGACATCGATGCCATCCTCAACATGGTGGAGTCCGAAAAACCGGACGTGCTGGTCATCGATTCCATCCAGACCATGTACAGCAGCGAACTCACGTCCGCACCCGGAAGCGTCAGTCAGGTGAGGGAGTCGGCCATGCGGCTGATGCTCATGGCCAAAAAAAAGGGGGTTCCCACTTTTCTAGTGGGGCACGTGACCAAGGACGGCGCCATTGCCGGTCCCAGGTTGCTGGAACACATGGTAGACACGGTGCTCTACTTCGAGGGAGACCGGAATCATGTGTTCAGAATTCTGCGGGCCGTAAAGAACCGGTTCGGTTCCACCAACGAGATCGGTGTTTTCGAGATGAAAGGCCATGGGCTGGATCAGGTGGACAATCCGTCGGCCATTTTTCTTGCCGAGCGGCCGGAAGGTTCGCCGGGGTCAGTGGTGACCGCCAGCATGGAAGGCACCCGGCCCATTCTCCTGGAATTTCAGGCCCTGGCCAGCAGCACCAGTTTCGGAACCCCGCGACGAACCATTCTCGGGTTGGATCAAAACCGGGTGGCCCTGTTGACAGCGGTTATGGAGAAAAAGCTGGGCATGCACCTCATGGGGCATGATATTTTCATGAATGTGGCCGGCGGCGTAAAAGTGGTTGAACCCGCAGTGGATCTGGGGATCATTTCCGCCGTTGCCTCGAGTTTTCTGGACCGACCCCTGCCCGAAGGCAGCGTGGTGCTCGGCGAGGTGGGGCTCACCGGCGAGGTGAGGGCTATCGGGCAGATCGATATCCGGGCCGCGGAAATCAGGAAAATGGGCTTTTCACGCTGCCTGGTGCCGTTCAGCAACCTGAAACGGATGCCTGACATGGACGGGCTGGAACTTGTCGGTGTGAAAACCGTTGAAGAGGCCATTGAGAATCTGTTCTAAATTTTTCACCACTAAGACACGGAGGACGGAACTACAGAGCCCCAGAAGTCGGCGGTCAGAGGTCGGAAATCTTAACAACAGTAGGGAGTAAGGAGTAAGCAGTAAGGAGAGTTGCCAAAAAAATAATTATTAGACAGGATTTACAGGATAAACAGAATTATAATAGGTTGTTATTCGCTATCAGCCTATAGCTTCCTTTCAATAAAAACTTTGTGCTTTGTGTCTTGAGCGCAGCGGGTGGTAAATTGATTTTACCTGGGGCTTAACTTATCGGGATGTGTTGTGAATAGAAAGGGATCTAAGAAAAACCGCTGGGAGGATCATTATACCCGTAAGGCCAGAAAGGACAAGTATCCGGCCAGGTCTGTATATAAACTGCAGGAAATACAGAAGAAGTTTAGAGTCATCAAAAAGGGCGACCGGGTGCTCGATCTGGGGTGCGCGCCAGGTTCCTGGCTGATGTATGCTGCGGAATTGACAGGCCCCAAAGGCGAGGTCGTGGGCATCGACCAGAAACCGGTTGCCATCCAGACGCCGGAACATGTAAAGGTCTTTACGGGCGATGCCCTGGATGAACTCGACACGGTGGTGGGGATGCTGGGGCGTGGCTATGATGCCGTTATCAGCGACATGGCGCCCGGCACCACCGGCAACAAGACCGTGGATGCTGCCCGCTCCATTGGGCTTTGCGAAGCTGCGCTGAACCTTGCCGGGGAGCTTCTCAAACCGGGCGGTGTTTTCCTGTGCAAGGTTTTCCAGAGCGGGGAGGTCAAACAGTTTTCGGAAGAGGTCAGGAAGCGGTTCAGCCAGCAGAAAACATTCAAGCCCCAGAGCAGTCGCAAAGCCAGCAAGGAAATATTTATCATAGGGATGGACTTCAGTGGAAATACACCAGCATGAGGGTATGAAGTCTATGAATTTCATCCCCTCCCAAAAAAAATCATGAATTTATATACATTAGAAACAGGCTTTGGTATTAATCAGTTGTTAACTATAGCTTTTGTTTAAGGAAAACCGCTACAAAAGCTACAATCTGTTTCTAATGAAAGCGTAGCGTAGGAGGCAATATGTCCGGACACAGCAAATGGTCGTCCATTAAGCACAAGAAGGGGGCGGCGGATGCCAAACGGGGAAAGGTTTTCACAAAACTGATCAAAGAGATTACCGTTGCGGCGCGTATGGGCGGCAGCGGGGACCCGGATACCAACCCGCGGCTGAGGACGGCTATTGCCGCAGCAAAAAGTGAAAACATGCCCAAGGACAACATCGAACGGGCTGTCAAGAAGGGCACCGGTGAGCTGGAAGGTGTCAATTACGAGGAAAATACTTACGAGGGCTATGGCCCCGGCGGTGCTGCAGTCTTTTTAGAGTCCCTGACGGACAATAAAAACAGGGCCGTGGCGGATATCCGCCACATCTTCAGCAAGTGCGGCGGCAACATGGGCGAGAACGGGTGCGTGGCCTGGATGTTTGACAAAAAGGGCTATATCGTGGTGGAGCGCACTGCCGTTGATGAGGACACCCTCATGGAGGTTGCCCTGGATGCCGGCGCGGAAGACGTGCGCGAAGACGACAGCAACTTTGAAGTGATCACCGCCCCGGAAGATTTCGAAGCGGTCAAGGCAGCCATCGATGCCAAGGAGATCAAGTGCCTGGATGCTGAGGTAACCATGCTGCCGCAGAATACAACGGATCTAAAAGGCAAGGAAGCCGAGCAGATGATCCGGCTTATGGATATGCTGGACGACTGCGATGACGTGCAAAAGGTGTATACCAACGCGGATATACCAGAAGACCTGATTTAAATTCAAATATGGCAAAATAGACATAATCCTTGGAATTCACCTGTGGATAATTCCAGGATATGGTACTATCGATATGATATTGGGTATTATTACAGCACATTATCTATTCTTTGCCATCTTGCTTATGCAACCTTGGGGTTAACATGAGGGGCTAAAAGGGTGGGCGATACATTTGTGACCTGAATCATAGCTGAATTTAAATCCTAAAAACGAAAAATGCGGGAAACCCCGCATTTTTCATTAACAGCTGCGTTGAATAATTTTTGCTTAGCAAAAATTATAGGTTGATCATCCGTTCCACGGCCTTCAGGGCCGGCACCCGTATCTCTTCAGGTACCTTTACTTCCCCTTCCATTTTTTCCAGACTGAGTTCAACGTCTTCCAGGGAAATTTTTTTCATATTTTTACACAGCATTTTTTTTGAGGCCGGATAAAAGGTTTTTCCGGGATTGGCTTTTTGAAGCGGATAGATCAGCCCCACTTCCGTGCCCACAATAAACGATGTGGCTTTTGAGGCCTGGGCGTGTCGGATCATGCCCGAGGTGGAGGCGATGACATCGGCCATAGCGTGGATTTCGGGCCTGCATTCCGGGTGGGCCATGAATACAGCCTCCGGATGGGCTTCCCGGGCGGCCTGAACATCCTCTGGCAGCAGCCACTCATGTGAAGGGCAATACCCATCCCAGGCATGGATTTTTTTCCCGGTTTGAGCTGCAGCGTACATAGCCAGATTACGGTCAGGTGTCATCAGCATTTCTTCTTCATCCAGGCTGTTGGCTACCTTGACGACGTTCGCGGATGTACAGCAAATGGTGGACAATGCTTTGACATCCGCTGTTGAATTGACATAGGTCACAACCGGCATGGGCGGTAGGGCGGCAATTTTATCTGCCAATGCTTCGGCGGTGATCATATCGGCCATCAGGCAACCGGCGTCTTGCCGGGGCAGCAATACCTTCTTATGGGGAGAGATAATCGAGGCGGTTTCAGCCATGAAATGCACACCGCAAAAGACAATTACATCGGCCTCAGTTTTGGAGGCCTTGATGCTCAGTTCCAGGGAGTCGCCGCAAAGGTCGGCAATATCCTGTATTTCGGGGGGTTGGTAGTTATGTGCCAGGATAATGGCATTTTTTTCTTTGGCCAGGGATTTTATTTTTTCTTTCATGTGAATGTATACCTTTTAAACGTTTGGTAAAATAACGTTCTGAAATTTTAGCCACTATTCATTTTTATGAGTGTGCCCGTTAAAAATAATGACAAATCAGTTTATTGTCAATGTTAGCCGGAGCAACGCAGGTTTTGCAGCAATTGGTTCCAGCAGGGTTGAAACCCTGCGCTACATGACCATGCTGGTGTAGAGCGACGGCTTGTCAAGGCAAAGCCGACTTGGGCAGCTAAGAGCGAAGAGCTAACAGCCAAGAGCATGTTCTTTAGCGGCGTAGCCGCGTACAATAACGTTTTTTCCCGGTCGCCCGTATGGCGTCCGGGAAAAAACGTTATTCGAGTTCGAGAATATCCACATTGGCGGGCATCTTGAATTCAAAAAGGGACGATTCCAGGGCGGTGTTGAATTCAAGATTGGAAAATTCAATGCGGGTTACGTCTTCATAGGCATTGTACGTGTAAACCTGGGTAATGTAATAATTCTGTTTCGACACCAAAAGGTTAATGCGCACGAGGTCCCAGGTCTTCTGACGGGGCACCAGCATGAGGCTGTAGAATTCCCCGAAACGGATATCCTCCAGTGTAATGTGAAAGTCATCCCTGATCCGGCGGATATCGGAAAGAAAGCCCGCACCCTTGCCGTCCCCGAAAAATGATGAGGCCTGCCCGCGCAGCACCTGGTTGTCCTCGGGGCGGTATATCCACAGGTGTTCACCGTCTGACACGATGATCTGTTCTTCAGGCGATTGGTAGATCCAGCGCATCTTTCCAGGGTATTTAACCATCAGCCTGCCCGATGCGGAGTCGGTTATTTCCATGGCCTTGATGGTGGACGCCTGTATGAAATCTGCTGAAAATCCGGCAGATGTGTACACTTTTTCCACCTCGTCCAGCACTTGATCCATGGTCATATTCAGGGTGCCGGTCTGGTCCTTTTGTTCGGCCGTATCACTGGCGACTGCGATCGCGGCTATTGTCAGAGACATGAGCATACATAAAATAAGGACGGGTATTGTTTTCATATGAATTGCGCCTGTTTTTGTTGTAATTTAAATCTCTCCTGGGTTTATTTTCCCAAAGCTTGCTGCGATAAAATTGGGAGAGAGCCTAATCGTATGATACTCCGTGGTTTGCCGCGGAGAGATATCATTGAAACACTTCATATTTCAATTTTTGGATACGGGCAAATCTTTTTTTATTTAAAGCGTTTTACCGTACAAGGCAAGTGAGACGGTGTCGATCATGGTAATCTTCTGCATATCGTCCCGGGGATCGAAATGAAGGATGCGGATGCCCTGCATGATCATGGTTTCCACATTACGGTTTTTACGCTGCCGCTCGAACTGTTCGGCCCGCATGATGTTTTTTTGATGCTGCTGTTTTTGATGGGCCAGGGATTCCTCCAGGGGAATGCCATCCGGACATGTTTCCAGGAAATGCAGTATTAATTCAAGGTGCCGCAAAAAATCGTCGCCCATAAAGGGCATGCCGCCCATGAAGGCTTCCAGGAAAGCTGCTTTTGAACCCCTGCAGACGAACCTGGCGTTGCGGATCATCACTTTAACCGGCGCCTGCAGGTCCGGGGGCAGGTTTTTTCGGATGGCTGCCAGTACCCGGCTGCTGGTTTGTTTGTGAATGTTGAGGCGCGAGATGAACTGCCTGGCGGCATGCCCGGGGATGGCGACCCGGACAGGGGGGCCGCCTTCAGGGTAGTAGAGGCTGGCCTGGGGATTTTGTTTCATCAGCAAACCAAGGACCACCGTTTCCTCATCCTGTTGGAAATGGCTCTTCTCAATCAGGTCTTCCAAAGCGATCTGGAGGTCCTGGCCGGGAAAAAAAATCAGTTCCAGAAGGGTGTCTTTTTCGCAGTTGTCAGGATCTTCCAGTATGGTTTCCAATTCACGACGGGACGGGTGGGCAAAGGTGGAGTCGATGAAGTGGCGCACCTCGGGTTCCGGGCGGATTCCCCCGGCCAGAAAGGCTGTAATCTGCCGGGCCAGGTGCTCACAGTTTTTGCGTCGCTGCATCAGTTTTT
Organism: Thermodesulfobacteriota bacterium; assembly: GCA_039714495.1. Taxonomy (GTDB): domain Bacteria; phylum Desulfobacterota; class Desulfobacteria; order Desulfobacterales; family B30-G6; genus JAJDNW01. The sequence goes on along the minus strand of JBDLJD010000032.1, from coordinate 24,007 downwards.
GGCTCGTACACGCAGAAAGAGCATAACCAGGCCGCAGGCGATCATGGTGAGGCACAGCAATTGTCCCATGGTGAGGGACAAGGCCACCAAACCGATATGTTCGTCCGGTTCCCGAAAAAATTCAATGAAGAAGCGCACGCTGCCGTACCCCATGAGATATACGCCAATGGAGGCGCCGGCAGGTTTTATCTTTTTGCGGGCCAGCCATAATATACAAAAAAGGAAGATGCCTTCAAAAAATGCTTCGTAGAGCTGGGTTGGGTGACGGAGGGCGCTGCCGGGCGCGTGCGGGAAATGCATACCAATGGAGCGGGTTGTTATCCTGCCGTAGAGTTCACCATTGATAAAATTGCCCAGCCTGCCGAATGTATAACCCAATGGTATGGCCGGTATGAACAGGTCCGAAGCTTGATAAAAACTGATCCTGTTTTTTCGGCAATAGAAAAGCGCCCCGATGACGACACCGATCAAACCACCATGGTAAGACATTCCTGCTATACCCACGAAACGCAGCCCGTTGGAAAACTCGAAAGGGAAGATGATTTCCAGAGGATGGCCCAGATAATAGGAGAAATTGTAGAAAACAACGTAGCCGAGGCGGGCGCCGATGATGAGGCCCAGAATCATGGCTGTCGACAGATCATCGACCTGGGCCTTGGAAATGCTGAAGCTATCTTCCTTTTTAATTCTAAAAAGGACCAGCGCGTACACGATCGCAAACGCGACCACATACATCAGACCGTAATATCTCAGTTTCAGAGGGCCCAGTTCGAACAGGACCGGGGAGATGCTGCCCGGAAGGTTTTGCCACCACACTAAAAAACTAGCCATTTATCTTTTTCCCTTCCAGTATATCCCTTATTTTGCGGGACAGGCTTTTCATGTCGAATGGTTTCTGGATGAAGCCGTTGCAGCCGCGTGTTATGATTTCTTGGGCCTGCCCATCGATACTGTAGCCGCTGGAAAGGATCGCTTTGATGTCCGGTTTGATTTCCTTTAGTTTATCGAAGAGTTCACCGCCGTTCATACCGGGCATGATCATGTCAAACAGGACAAGGTCGATAGCATCCTTGTCGCGTTGAAAAATTTCAATGGCTTTTTTGCCGGAATCGGCCGACTGAACCTTATACCCCACCATTTCCAGCAGTTCTGAGCCGACTTCGAGCAGCATGGTCTCGTCATCCACGTAAAGAATGTTCCCTTTGCCCTTGGCCAACTCCTCTTTGGGCTTTTTTTGAACATCGGGATTCTTATCCGAGGCCGGCAGAAAAACGGTAATGGTTGTGCCCTTGTCGGGCTGGGATTCTATTTCGATGTAGCCGTTGTGGGTTTTGATAATCCCATACACGGAGGCCAATCCCAGGCCGGTTCCCTTGCCCATGGTTTTGGTGGTGAAAAAGGGCTCGAACACCCGTTTCTGGATGTCGGGGCTCATCCCGATACCTGTGTCGGATACCTCCACCATGACGTAGTTGCCCGGGATGGGGGTGTAGTGCTTGCCCTTGATTTCATTGTGATCGACAAAATCGATGCGCAGGGACAGTTCGCCCCCCTGGGGCATGGCATCGGCAGCATTGACGTACAGGTTGAAAAGCACCTGCTCCATCTGTCCGGGATCGGCTTCAACGATAAAGGGACCCACGGGCGGATCGAAATTAATGGTGATTTCCTTGCGGGCCCTGCCAAAGGTTTCTGCAGTTTCTTTAAGGTGTCCTGCCAGGTTCATGGTCTGAACCTGGTAGTTGCCCTTGCGCGCATAACCTAGCAGCTGGCTGGTGAGTCTGGCGCCGCTCTTGATCTGCTTTCTAATGTTATGCAGCCGTTTGGCGACAGGATGATCGGTGGCGACTTCCATTTTCATCAAGGAAAGGTTTCCCTGGACAACCGACAACAGATTGTTGAAATCATGTGCTATACCGCCGGCCAGGGTTCCGATGGCTTCCATTTTCTGGGCATGCTGCAGCTGGTTTTCAAGGCGTTTTTTTTCAGATATGTCCCGTGTAATAACCAACAGGCCGGTGGGTTTTTTCTCATGGTCGTCGTAGCGGGATGCACTGATGCTGATGTAGCGCATCTTCCCATCTTTGGCATAAGCTTTGGTTTCGAATCCACCTTCCAGGGGCTTCCCGCTTTCCATGACCTCTTTCATGATGTCGATGGTTTTTTGCCGGGTGGACTTCGGGATAACCTTTGCGCCTTGTTCCCGCATGTCTTCCAGGGTCCATTGAAATGTTTTTACAAACGCCGGGCTGAGGTATTGGGGGGTAAAATCCATGTCGAACAGTAAAATAGCGTCGGCAGAAGAGTGAATCAGGGACCGGTAAAGGGCTTCGGCCTTTTTTGATTCCTGGTACAATTCCCGGAAGCGCTCCTCTCCTTCGCGCATTTTTTTAAACACGTTTGCGTTGGCCAGGCCCGCGGCGATCTGGGCGCCGATACTGTTCAGGATACTGAGGTTACTTTGGGTCAGAGGGGTTCCGGAGTGGAGGTTATCCACCGCCATAATGCCAAAGGAGTCTTTCTGGTAGACAAGGGGAACGCATATGAATGATTTGGATGCAATGGTCTTGGCGAATCTTTTACTGCGGTCAGAAAGGGCTGTCGATATCTTGTCGATATCATCGATGAGGTAGGGTTGTTGTTCCCGGTAAACCTTTATGAACAATCCTTTGGCGTCAGGGTTGTCAAGGTCAAACTTAGCCCTTTTCAGAATGTTCAGCTGCGCATCCGATGTTCCGTAGCTGGCCACGTACTGCAGTTTTCTTTTCTGGTCCTTCTCGATCATGATCAGGCCGCGGTCAAAGGAGAGCCTTTTTTTCATGAGTTCCAGGACTGTCTTGATAAGGTGTTCCGCGTCCATAATCGTGGCCGTCGCGCTTCCCACCTCATTCATGAGAGCGGTAGCATTGTAGCGGCTGTTGGCTGCATCCAGCATTTCCCGGGCCACATTTCCCTGGTTTTCCACGGTTTGGACAAGCTCTTGTTTTTCTTTCAAAAGCGAAATGGTAAAGGATCCTGCAGCTAGCACGCCTGAAAGTAGAAACAGGATCTCCCAGGCCCCTCCCGGGAGAACAAAATGCGTCAGTATAAAAAGGAGCAGGGTAGCCAGGGCCGCATAGCTGGTTATTTTTTTCCAGCGCATGGAAACCGTTTGGGTCCACGTGATGGTGTAGCGGCAGCTAGTGTCGCCTTTGTGAAAACACTCGGGATGATCCACCTTGGCATATTCCTTGGTGAACAACAACGCGAGCGATTCAAAGGTGCCTATGCGGTTTTCACACTGGAAAGGCTGTTCCTTCACACCGGGATTCGGGGTAGCCGTGACTTGAATTTTGTTGGCAGCCAGCTTCTTGGAGCTGATGGATGCGCCCCGGCTGAAGGCCGAATAAAGCTTGCCCATCTTGAGGTAGACCGTGAAAGGGCTGATCAACCCGAGGGTGACTTTTTTGATAGCGCCGACTTTTTTGGTATAGGTCGTAAACCGGCCGGCAGCCCTGGCAATGCCGGGGTTGTCGGTGGCAGCCACCAGGGCATCGTGAAAACGGTTGACCTGGGATTGGGTCAGCCAGTGGGCCGCGTCTTCGATCTCATAGCGCTCGATGCGGGCTGACTTCAGAATCTGGCCAACGTTCACTCCCGGGTGGTGCTCGGCCAGATACTCCAGGTAGGTGTTGGTAATGCGGCTGTTGTATAGGGGCGTCTCTTTTTCCATATTAATAAATTTTCATGAATCCGCTTAAAACAAATTTGCGAACACATTGGTGGTAAAGGATGATTCATGCTCATAATGCGCATCAGAGCATGAAAATTTATTAAAAGTAGATTTACAGCCTGACTTTTGTGTGAAACCTGTAAAAATGCATTGGCGTTTACATATCAAGAATTGTGGCGGTTGTCGATTGATTTCAGAAGGTTGATTTGTTATTAAATTTTCATGCCCTATCATTCGAAGATGTCCATGGCTTTTCAATATGCACCCGGAGACTGCCTATGAAGAGGTGCGGACCACGGAGCGTATAGCTTCCGTATTGACCGGGCTGGGCCTGGATGTGCAGCGCTTCGATGACGTGACCGGTGTGGTGGGCCTGCTGGGGTCCGGGAAAAAAGGGCGCACCGTGGCCCTCAGGGCGGATATCGACGCCCTGAATCTCCAGGAACTCAACAAGGTGCCCTACAAGTCACGCACAGACGGCAAGATGCACGCCTGTGGACATGACGCCCACGCAACGATCATGCTGGGGTGCGGCCGCCCCGGTCAGAAACTCGACCCCCTGCACTCACCCTATTTTGACATCGATGAGCGGATCCTGGGGATGGGCGTGGAACTGTTCACGGCAGCGATCCTGCGCTACCTGAGAAAAGCGGCTTGAAGGGGCTGTTTTCTCTATAACGCCTTGAATTTTTCCATCTTCCCCCCCTTTTGCCTAGAAAAAACACTATCCCAATGAACGGCCAATAACCATGTTTAGAATCTCGGTGGTTCCGTACTTAATCATTTTGCGAAAACACCGGCCAGCGGCCCTGGAACTGATCGCCCCTGACAACGAAAAGGTCGCCGAACTGCAGCATGACCGCTTCGCTCTGGGTGGGCCTTAGAAAAACATAGTCATCCACTTCCAGGTCCGTGTGCTCCGGACCGTTCATCATTTCCTGGTTGGTGCTGCGGCCGTACACGGGATTGACAACCAGGCCTTTGGGCGAGAGCGGGGCGGCCTTCCAATAGCCGCCGTAAATGAACAGGGTGGTTCTCCACAGGGGTTTTAACTTTTGCAGCAGCCTGGAAAGGGGTTCCAGGAAAGGGATTTGAATGCCCTCGCGCTTTTTCAGAACCGGTGTGGCGATGAACAAGGCGGTCTGGTAGCCTTTCAGGGATTTCAGGTCGAAATCCGACGGTTTGACCAGGGCCGAGCCGACGGACACGTCGTTCAGGATTTCTTTTTTCCGGTACATGGAAAAGGTCGGGCTGCCGGCGCCGTTGAAGGTCAGGTACGGGCTGTACAGGGCCGGGTATTCCTGCTGAAGGTATTTCACGAACGACTTGTAGCGGGAGGTCACCAGGGCGAGCGCCACCTTCCGGGGAATGAGCAGCTTGCCGGACTTGGCCACGTGGGGGTCGTAGCCCATGAAACCGGTGAGGTCCAGATGGACAGGATCTTCGGCAATGGTTTTTAAAAGGGGCGCCAACGCTTCGGGTCGTGGGATGCCGCCGCGGTGGAGTCCCACGTCGATCTCGATGTTGATGAACATTTTGAGGCCCATGCGCCGGGCAAAAGCGTGGTACTGGTCCAGTCTCTGGGCGGAATCGACAAGCCATTGGATCCTGGGAGCGCCCGACGCCGGGCGTGACGCATCCTTGACCCGGTAATACGTGTCCAGCGCCTGTACAGGCAAGGGCTTTCCCAGCAGAATGTCGCTTTCAGGAAAAGCGTTGACCGCCAGATTGAGAAAGGGGCGGTGGAAAACCATGAGTTTTTTGGTGCGTGTGCGCGAAAGAACGTAGCGTATGAGGTCCAAGCAGGGCAGGGACTTGACCACCAGGCGGAAGCGCGAGGAGTCATTGATCTGTATTTTCAGTTTTTCGATATTGCGGTCCAGAATATCGAGGTCCAGGACAAGAACCGGGTGGCCAGGCCCTTTTTCCTTCAACAGGGCGTTGAGTCCAATAAAATAGTCGTTGTGGCGGCCGGCAAGTTTTGTTTTTTTCATTTTCATTCTTTTGTAGGCGCTTGTTTACGATTCACCATTTGTGTACTTTGTGCCTTTGTGGTCAACATTATAGAACCTATTGTTCTAATTGTTCATAGCGTATACAGCGCCTTGCGGCGGTCCTCCATCACATGGTTGAACGATGTTATATGCTTGTCCAGGGCCTGGGCCGGATCGATGTCAATCAATTCGACCTGCTCCTGTTTTTTGCGCATGCGAACAAGGTAATCGCCTTTGGGGGAAACGATCTGGGACTGGCCGGTGAACGTGTTGCTCTCCTCCCCGGCGGCCTCGGTGCCCACCCGGTTGACTGTGACGATGAAGGTCCTGTTTTCCAATGCCCGGGCAAACATGGCTTGCTGGCAATAGGGCAGGACCAGGTTGGCCGGGTGCAGAATGACCTGGGCGCCCTTGAGGGCCAGAGACCTGGCGGCTTCCGGGAACAGCCAGTCAAAGCAGATCATCATTCCCAGAGTTGCCCCCTGGTATTCAAAAACCTCGAATCCTTTATCGCCGGTTTTGAAATAGAGCTTTTCCCGGTTAAAGAGGTGCACCTTGCGGTAGTTGTTCATCAGCCGGCCGTCGGCCATGAAGAAGGCTGAGTTGTAGAGGTTGCGGCCGTCCATTTCCGCGTACCCGCCGCAGACGGCCATGGACTTTTCACGGCTGATGCGGAGCAGAGGGGCTAGTTGTGGGCCGTCCTCAAAGGGGAAGGCGCAGGTACGGGCCTGGCTTTCATCGGCAAAGGTGTACCCGGACAGAAACAGTTCGGGAAACACGGCGATGTCCGCGGAGAGGCTTTCCAGGATTTCTGCTGCCCGCTCGAGGTTCTCATCGAGATCCAGAAACGCGGGTTTGAATTGAATCAAAGCGATTTTCATATGGGGACCTCTTTTTTAAGGCCTTGATGCTCCTTCTATTTTGTTAGCGGCGAAGCCGCGTTGAACAAAAAATGCGCAGCATGTTTTGTAGATCGACATTGCCGCCTGACAGAATGATGCCCACATGCTGCCCCTTGAACCGGTCCGGGTGTTCCAGTACAGCTCCCAGCGGCACGGCCCCTGACGGCTCCACCACGATCTTCATGCGCTCCCAGATGATGCGCATGGCGGCGATAATGTTTTTTTCGCTGACCGTGACAATGTCATGGACATGCTCCAGGATCAAGGGAAAGGTGATTTCACCCAGGGATGTCAGCAGCCCGTCGGCTATGGTTTGCGGCGGTCTTGCCGGGACCAGCGTTCGGGTTCGAAACGATTGGCAGGCATCGTCGGCCAGTTCGGGTTCGGCAGCCAGGACCCGGGTCTGCGGGGAGACAAATCGGGTGGCCAGTGCGGTACCGCTCAACAGGCCGCCGCCGCCCACCGGCGCCATGACCATGTCCAGGTCCGGCACCTGCTGGTGAAATTCCAGGGCACAGGTGGCCTGGCCGGTTATGATGCGCACGTCGTCATAGGGGTGGATCAACACGGCCCCCGTCTGCTGGATGACTTGGCGGACGCCGGCCTCCCTGGCTTCAGGGCTTGGCCGGCACAGGATGACTTCGGCGCCATATCCCCGTACGGCCGCTATTTTGACGTTGGGTGCATTTTCAGGCATCACGATGTAGGCTTTCAGGCCTTCAAGCTGTGCTGCCAGGGCCAGGGCCTGGGCGTGATTTCCGGACGAATGGGTGACAACGCCCCTTTTGGCCTCCTCCGGTGCGAGAGACAGAACGGCATTGGCCGCTCCCCTGAATTTGAAGGCCCCGACTTTCTGGAAGTTTTCACACTTGAAGGAAAGCCTGGCCCCGGTCATTTTATCGAGGCTGGCGCAGGTCATGGCCGGTGTCCTGTGAACAAAGGGCGCAATTCTTGCCGCGGCCTTCCGAATATCGTTCAGGTTGGGTAGGTAGACCTTGGAATCGTCTTGCGAGATTGGATGAACCGGGCCTTTTTCTTGCAACAGATCAGTCTTGCCTAGGGGATAACCGGCGGCCTTTGGAGCGCTGCCTGTTCCCGGCTCTTCATCGAGCGCCTTTCCGGTGTCCATGAGGCGTTTGATGACATCCAGGGGCAGATACTTCTCTTTTTGCAATTTCTTAATCAGTCGTATTCTGTTGATGTTGGCTTCGCTGTAATAGGCCATGTTGCGGCTGGTTTTCTTCGGCCTTGGGAGCAGCCCCTCCCGGACATAGTGCTTGACCGTGGGAATGCTCACCCCAGCCCTTCGGGCCAGCTGGCTGATTTTCAAACGACACTTTTTGTCTTCAGCGGCTGAATTCACTGTTTCACTACCTGGTCTTTCTTCTACTCCTGCCATTATGATTGGCCACAAAGGCACCCCGGTGAAATCGTCTTCGACGGCACTGGCGTGCATTTCACTGGGTGAACAAAGAGCGCAAAGATGGATCCTGTCTCTGGTTTAGATCCGTGGTTGCAAGAATATCAAACCATTTCGTTTTATAGCGGCGAAGCCGCGTTATGTAAAAGCGGCTTGCCCGCTTTTACTTCATGAGATTGTTCAGAAATTCCACCAGCATGAATTCCGACACATCATAGGGCAGCGCTTCCAGAAGCTGGTTGATGGTTTCCATTTTTTCCGGCAGTTCCAATCCGGTGATGCCGGCCATTTCCGCCAGCTTGAAGAAGGACTCCTCGTCGAAATTGATGGAGAGTTTTTCGATTTCAGCCCGCAGTTCACTGGTTTTGTCATCCACCTTTTCGGCCATGACCTCGGCGACCGTCTGCTCGAGGATGGACAGAAACTCCTTGGCACGCGGCACCGAGAGCCGGTTGAAGGAGACATGCAGGTTGGAGGGGGAGTTGTTTCTGGCAAACTGGGGCTGCAGAAACCACCCCTTGGTCTTCATCCGGTCGGCCAGCCTGTATACGTTCAGTTTTTCGGATGTGGCGGCAAACGCGTACATGCACATGTCGGGCTTGCCCAGCACCTCAATACCGTCGATCTTGGCAATGCCTTCCAGGGTCAGCTGGGTGGCCTCCATGACTTCCTTGACGATTTTCCGGTATCCTTCGTCGCCCAGGTAATTCAATACTGCCCAGGCGGCTGCCATGGGGCCGCCTGTTTTACTGCTGGTCACCGCCGGATTGATAACGGTGTACCCGGTCCACCTGGAGCAGGCGAACATCTGGTGGCGCCTGATTTCCTGGTTTTTGTAAAGAATGACAGAGGCCCCTTTGGCGGCATAGCCGTATTTGTGAAGGTCTGCGGATATGGAGGTGACCCCCGGCACCGTGAAATCGAATTCTGGCACCGCATAGCCCATTTTACGCATGTAGGAAAGGTGGATCCCACCCACACAACCATCCACGTGGCAGGGCAGGTCGTGTTCCAGCGCCAGTTTGGCGATTTCCGGGATGGGATCCACGACACCGTGGGCGTATCCCGGGGCAGAGCCCACCAGCAGGATGGTATTTTCCGTTATGGCGTCGCGCATGGCGGCGATGTCTGTTCTATAAGACCCGTCAAGGACCGGTACTATGACCGGTTTGACGCACAGATAGTGGGCGGCTTTGTAAAAGGATGAGTGGGCCGTGATGGGCAGCACCATTTCCGGCTCCTTGATTTCGGGCTTCTTGACGCGCATCATGTCACGCGCGGTTTTAACGGCGAGGATGAGGCTTTCGGTTCCGCCCGAGGTGAAGTTGCCCACGACATTTTCATCCCCCTGCAGGAGGTTGGCAATCATCCTGGTCAATTCGTTTTCGATGCGCAGCAGACTGGGGTAGGTGGTGGGATCCAGCGCATTTTCGGAAAGGTACATGGTGTAGGCCTCGTTAATGACTTCCATGGCCTTTTCACCGGGGTCATACACATAACCCATGACCCGTCCGGAATGCCAGTCCAGGTCTTCTCCTTTGTAGGACCTGAGGGTTTGCATAATCTCGTCTCTTGCCATGCCTTTTTCCGGGATCTCTATGGTCATTTTTATCAATCCTTTCATTCGTAACTTCTCAATAAACCCGGGTAGTCAAGATTTAAACGAACATACTGGATTCCCGCCTTCGCGGGAATGACGCAATTAGCTGAATGCCCGTCATTCCCGCGAAGGCGGGAATCCAGTTTATTACCCGAGGTGACTGAGTAGCTTCATTTATTTTTATAAAGTAGAAAGTCGTACGTTCTACTTATTATATTAGTTAGTCCAAAATCAAAGACCTGTCAATAAGGAATCGACTTGATCCCCATTCATAAACATTAGAAACATATATCGGCAAAGATTATGTTTAATAACCCAGGTCTTTGGAAAGGGAGAACTGTTCTCAAATACGATTGAATGTTTCTAATGAATTGGACTCGCAATAATGGATCGATCATGGTATAAAATGCATTCTCTCAAGCCGAAAATCATTTTTTTACAATTTACGACACAAAGATCACAAGGAGGGTGCCATGAAATTTATCAAAATCGACATGTCCTCACAGACCATATCCTCGACAGATGTGCCTGAGGCCTACGCCGGGCTCGGCGGGCGAGGGCTGACATCCATCATGATCAACAATGAGGTCTCTGCCACCTGCGACCCGCTGGGACCGGAAAACAAGCTGATTATTGCGCCCGGTTACCTGTCTGGAACGGTTTTGGTGAATACCAGCCGCCTTTCCATCGGCGCTAAGAGTCCTCTCACCGGCGGCATCAAGGAAAGCAATGTGGGCGGCACGGCGGCCGCGGACATCGCCCATCTGGGAATTACGGCGATAATCGTGGAAGGCAAGCCATCTGATGCAAATTCCCTGTATCTGCTCAAGATCGATGCCGAGGGCAACGCAGCGCTTCTGGACGGTTCCGCGTACAAGGGACTGCGGACCTATGAACTGGTCCGTCAACTCAAAGAGGCTCACGGTGAGAAGAACAGCATTACCTGCATTGGTCCGGCCGGAGAGTTTCTGCTGACGTCAGCCTCCATTCAGACCACCGATGCAGACGGACGCCCCTGCCGGGCTGCGGGCCGCGGCGGCCTGGGCGCGGTTATGGCGTCCAAAGGCTTGAAGGCCGTAATTGTGGACCGCGGCGGCAAGGCCACTGACCCGCTGGCAGATGCCGATGTATACAAAGAATCCGCCAAGCTTTATGCCAAGGCGGTCCGTGACGATGATTTTACGCCTGCATTGGCAGAATTGGGCTCAGCCGTGCTGGTAGCGCCCATCAATGCCGTGGGCGCCTTCCCCACGCGCAACGCCCGTGAAGGCCAGTTCGAAGGCGTCGAAAAGATTACCGGCGAGACCATGGCCGAAGTCATTAAAAAGCGCGGCGGCATAAACGCCCACATGGGCTGTGCCCAGTGCATCATTCGCTGTTCCAATGAGTATGTGGATGAAAAGGGCGAATATGTGACCTCTTCCCTGGAGTACGAGACCATCTGGTCCATGGGCGGCATGCTGGGCAACGACGATCTGGATTCCATCGCCAAACTCGATTTCCTGTGTGACGACATCGGGCTCGACACCATAGGCACAGGCGTGGCCGTGGCCGTGGCCATGGACGCCGGGTACAAACCCTTTGGGGATGGCCAGGCCGCCATCGCGATGGTGGAAGCCGTGGCTGAAGGCACGGAAATGGGCAAGCTGATCGGCAACGGCCCGGCAGCCGTGGGCAAGCATTTCAATCACGACCGGGTGCCGGTGATGAAGAACCAGAGCATGGCAGCCTATGACCCCAGGGCCATTCAGGGCATGGCAGTGACCTACGCCACGACGCCCATGGGCGGCGACCACACTGCTGGATGGGTAGTGGCCGACAACCTGGAGGATTTTGGTGGAACCCTGGATCGGTTTTCTGCCGAAGGCCAGGTGGAGAATTCGAGAAATACCCAGCTTCACATGGCGGTTGTAGACACCGTAGGGATCTGTGACTTTGCGCAAAGCGGTTTTGGCGCGGGGCTGGACAACGTATGCAAAATGGTGGCCGCCAAACTGGGCAAGCCTTTCAGTGAAGACGACTGGGCAGCCCTGGGGGTTCGCATTCTAAAGGCGGAACGGGAATTCAACCGCAATGCCGGTTTCACCAGCAAAGACGACCGGCTGCCCAGAATGTTCTACGAAGAGCCCCTGCCGCCCCACAACAAGGTGGTGGTCGTAAGTGATGAAGAGATGGACAGCACCTGGGACTTTTAAACTTAAATTCAGCCGGCGCCTAAGCGCCGGCTGAATTTAAGTTGTAGTTATTATTATGGAAATAAAGGTCAGATTATATGGTGCCCTAGGGAAAGGGCTGCCTGGCCATGATCCCTTGAAAGGGATGTTGCTTGATCTGCCGGAAGGGTCGCGTGTGGGCGATTTGATTAATCACTTGAAAATCCCCAGGAAAAAGGTAGGCATCATTTCCGTGGACGGCAGTCTGGTAAAGGATACCAAAACATTGCATGACGGGAATTTTGTGCGCCTGTACCGGCCTATTTTTGGGGGATGATTTTTAGTGACAGAGTACCAAAGAAACAAAGTACCTGAGTGGCGAACTGCCACTCTGTTTCTTTGTCCCTACAAAATAAAAATGCCCCGTGCAATTTAATAATTGCACGGGGCATTTTTATTTTTAGGCGTCCATGATGGTCGACGGCTTCCCCTTGGCCTTGCGGTCCTCAAGTAGGTTGTCCAGCCAGTCCGGATCCATCTCCGGCACTGATGAAAGCAACAGATCTGTGTATTCGTGATGGGGTGGCGTCAGGATTTCCTTTTTGACGCCCTGTTCCACAATCCTACCCTGCAGCATAACCACGATTTCATCTGATATAGCTTTGACCGTCGCCAGGTCGTGAGTAATGAAAAGATAGGAAACCTTAAGCTCGTTCTGGAGGTCCTGCAGAAGTTTCAAAATATCTTCGGCAACCAGCTGGTCCAGGGCCGAGGTGACTTCGTCGCAAATGATCAGGTCGGGCTCGGCAGCCAACGCCCGGGCGATGCAGATACGCTGCTTTTCACCGCCGGAAAGCTCCGGCGGATACCGGTCGTAGTACTTCTCCGACAGTTCGATTTTTTCCAGCAGTTCATAGACCCTTTTTTCGCACTCTTTATCATTCAGACCAAAGTAAAACTGCAGCGGCCGGCCGATGATCTTGTGGACCTTCTGCTTGGGATTCAGGGCGGTGTCCGGCATCTGGTAGATCATCTGCATCACCCGCAGCTGCTCTTTGGGCCGTGATTTCAGCTCCCGCGTCAGTTCGTTGCCATTGTAAACCACACTGCCCTCGGAGGGCGGCAGCAACCCGGTAATTACCCGGGCCAGGGTGCTCTTGCCGCTTCCCGACTCCCCCACCAGGGCCACGGTTCGGCCCCGTCTGATTTTCAGATCAATATTTTCGAGCACGTTGACTGTGCCGGTGTAGCTGGCGGTGACATTGTTGACTTCCAGGATAATGTCTTTTTCGCTCTGGGACAGGTCCTTGTCCTCCTTGAGGGTCCGCACCGACAACAGCTTGCGGGTGTACTCTTCCTTGGGCGCGGCAATCATTTCCCGGGCGTTGTTTTCTTCCACCAGGTTACCGTAGCGCAGCACCATGATGCGGTCCGCGATCTGGGCGACGACAGCCAGGTCGTGGGTGATATAGATGGCGGCCGTGTTGAACTGCCGCACAATGCGCTTGATGGCGGCCAAGACCTCGATTTGGGTGGTGACGTCCAGGGCTGTGGTGGGTTCGTCGAAAATGATGAGGTCGGGCCGACAGGCCATGGCCATGGCCACCATGGCTCTTTGCAGCTGACCGCCGGAAACCTGGTGGGGATACCGGTAGCCGATGTGATCAGGGTCGGGCAGCAGCAGCCGTTTATAAATGTCCTTGGCTTCCTTGGCGGCATCCTCGAAACTCATTACGCCGTGCTGTACCGGCGCTTCGGCATACTGCTTGATGAGGCGGTGGGCCGGGTTGAAGGAGGCCGCGGCACTCTGGGCCACATAGGCGATGCGGTTGCCGCGTATCTTGCGCAGCACATCCTTGGGTGCCCCGAACAGCTCCTTGCCGTCAAACACTATCGAGCCCGAGGCGATCCTGCATCCCTGGCGCGTGTAGGCCATGGAGGCGATACCCATGGTGGATTTGCCTGCGCCGGATTCGCCGATCAGCCCCAGCACTTCGCCCCTTTCCAGGGTGAGATCGATGCCTTTGATGATAGGATTCCACTTTTCGTCGCTCATCCCTTCGATGTGAATTTTACGCATTTTCAGCAGTGGCGCCATGTCTGATCCTCTGATGTATTAAGTCTTATGAGTTGTCTTATTCAGTTCCGATCAATGGTATCAATATTAACTATAGTCATTTCGCTTCGCTGTCATTTACTTCGTGTCATTAATGCTGCGCATGTCATTACGCCTTCGGCTGTCATCAGTGCTTCGCACGTAATTTGCCCTTCGGGCGTAATTAGTCGCCGCTATCGGCCTCAAGCTGTCAGCTACCATAAATATCAGCGAAGCGTAATAACGCGCGTTAGCGCTAATATCGGGCGAAGCCCAAATGACGCGCGCAGCGCAAATTAACGCCGCCAGGCGTCTAGTCTTTCAGCCCACTGGCAATATGCAGAAACCAGTCCACGATCAGGTTGACGCCCACGGTCAGAAAAGCAATGGCCCCTGCCGGAAACAACGGGGTCATGATTCCAAAGGTAATGGCCCCCGCGTTTTCACGCACCATGCCCCCCCAGTCGGCAGTGGGTGGTTGAATACCCAGTCCCAGAAAGCTCAAGGAGGCGATAAACAGAAAGACGAAACAGAACCGCAGGCCGAATTCGGCCACCAGTGGTGGCAGGGCATTGGGCAGGATTTCATGCCGCATGAGCCACCAGATGCGCTCACCCCTCAACCGGGCCGCTTCTACGAATTCCATTACAGTAATATCCATGGCCACAGCCCTTGAGAGTCGAAAGACACGGGTGGAGTCCAGAAGCGCGATAACCACGATCAGGGATGTTGTTCCGGTTCCCACCACCGAAAGCACCATCAGGGCAAAGATCAGCGTGGGAAAGGCCATCAGGATATCAACCACCCGGCTGATGCCCAGGTCCGTCCATCCGCCCAAAGTGGCGGCGAAAAAGCCTAAAATGGAACCCACGACAAACGACAGGATGGTGGTCACAAAGGCGATGGCGATGGTGTTGCGTGCGCCGTAAACCAGACGGGTGAACAGGTCCCGACCCAGGTGGTCCGTACCCAGCCAGTTTTCCTGATTGGGCATCAGCCAGACATCGCCGACCACTTCGGTTTCAGCATAGGGGCAGATAACCGGTGCAAAAACGGCGGCAAAGACATTGATGAGCACCATCAGCATGCCGATGCGCGCACTCCAGGGAGATAATCTCAACAGTTTGAAAAAATTCATGGACCGGGTCTCCTTACCTGGGGTTTCTCAGTCTGGGGTTACTGATAATCGACAACACGTCGGCCAGAAGGTTGAGGCTCACATAAGTGGCCGCGAAGATCAGGCCGCTGGCCTGGACGACCGGGATATCCCGTTTGGAAACAGAATCCACCAAGAGCTGGCCCAGGCCGGGGTACACGAAAACCACCTCCACAATGACCACCCCCACAACCAGGTAGGCCAGGTTGAGGGCGATGACATTGATGACCGGCGACAGTGCGTTGGGGAAGGCGTGCAGGACGATTACCCGCATACGTTTGAGACCCTTAAGCATAGCCATTTCGATAAAAGGACTGGCCAGAATGTTGATGATGGCAGCCCTGGTCTGGCGCATCATATGCGCGATAACCACCAGGGACAGGGTCAGGCACGGCAGTATGATGGCGTATATTTTTTCCCAGAACGGCATCTGGGCGTTGATGTTGGATATACTGGGGAAAAGCACGATCTGCACCGAAAGAAGGGCGATGAGGATATACGCCACAAAAAACTCGGGAAAGGAGATGGTACTGAGGGTGACCATGGATATGGTCTTGTCGAAAAGGGTATTGCGGTAAAGGGCAGCCAGTATGCCCAGTATCACGGCAATGGGAACTGAGATCGCGGCGGCTACGGCAGCCAGAAAGATGGTGTTGGCGAACCGCCAGCCGATCAACTCGGCAATGGGTCGGCCGTTGGCCAGGGAGTTGCCCAGGTCACCCTTCATAAACCCCCCCAGCCAGGCGAAGTAGCGTACGTGAGGGGGCAGGTCCAGTTTGAGCTCCTTACGAAATGCCGCCACGGTTTCAGGCGTGGCCTCCTGCCCCAGAATAGCTTCAGCCAGGTCGCCGGGCAAAGCTTCGACACCGACAAAAATCAGTACCGAAATGACGATGATGGTGATGAGTCCAAGGGCGAGACGTTTGACTACCAGAGAAACAATGCCTTTCATGCTGACCTTCTTTTTTAAGGTTAATATTCAGCCAATGAACCTTCAATAGAACAATCAATTTTTTCTTGGATCGTATCAGAGAAACGTGTGTGAATACCTGTAATAAAAAAAAGGGAAAAAAGTGTCAAGATATAAAGTGGACGCCATTCAGTAAATAAAGCCATTTCGAGCGCTGCAAACACGGACCACTTGCCCTTTTTCAACTTTTTTGATTTGGCGGATTGCCGGCCAGGCTGGCACGCCGGACTGCATCGTTGCCGAATTTACGGGATATCCGATCGAGGGTTTGATCGACTTTTTCCCAGGTGTTTTCCCCGGGGGCTGCAGGAGGTGCGAACATGTCCATCTGAATGGGGGTGGTATCGTTGACCAGGCCTGATGCACCGACGCCGATGAGGCGGACCTTCTGTTTGATCCGGCAGCGTTCGAACAGGGCCACTGCAGCCTTGTAGATGGTCTCGGAAGACTGGGTAGGGGTAGTGATGGTTTTGTTGCGGGTAAACTGCTTGAAATCGGATTGCTTGATTTTGAGGGTGATGGTCCTGGCCCGAAACGCGTGCTTTCTAAGGCTCCGGGCCACGACCTGGGATTGCTGCAGGAGTATTTTTTCCAGGTGGCGGCTGTCACGGGTATCCCGGTCCAGTGTAGTTTCGGAGCTGATGGATTTACGTTCGCTGTCCGGCGAAACAGGCGTCCTGTCCAGGCCCGCAGCGAGTTCGGTCAGCCGCCGGCCGAATTTGCCGAGTTTTTTCTCAAGCACCCCAAGGGAAAGGGCGTTTAGATCGCCCAGGTAGCGAACGCCCAGCATGTCCAGGTGTCGCCGTGCATTCTTCCCGACACCCGGGACTTTTTCAACTGGAAGCGATTTAATAAATTCAGGGACGGCCCGGGGCGGGATGATGGTCAGCCCGTCGGGTTTGTCCATGTCGGAGGCGATTTTGGCCAGGAAACGCACCGGCGCCCCCCCCACGGAGCAGGTCAGTTTCAGCCGGCTTGTAATTTCCGTCTTGATGGCGCGGGCGATATCCCCGGGAGAACCTTCAAGACGTTCGCACCCGGTGATGTCCAAGAAGGCCTCATCGATAGATACCGGCTCCACCAGCGGGGAAAAGGTCTGCAGGATGGCCATGACCTTGCCGGAGACGTGGCGGTAGCGGGCCATGCGCGGCGGAATGTAGACACCCTCCGGGCATTTCTCGCGGGCCTGAAAGATGGGCATGGCCGAATGCACGCCGTATCTGCGGGCCTCGTAGCTGGCAGCCGAAACCACACCCCTGCCGGAGGTTCCCCCTACGATGACGCATTTCCCCTTCAGTTCGGGGTTGTCCCGCTGTTCAATGGAGGCGTAGAAAGCATCCATGTCGATATGCAGAATCATACGGATAGTATACCGTATTATCAGGTATATCGCAAATAGACGGAGCCGTACAATTATGAATGGGCACTTGTAAATTGTTACAAAATTGTTAATGTACCAGAGGACAGAGGACAGAGGACAGAGGACAGAGGACAGAAGGTAGAGGACGGAATGTCAGAAGACAGAAGTCGGCGTTAAGCGTTATCAGAAGAATTATTATTAGACAGGATTAACAGGATTTTCAGGATTAAAATAAAAAAGAGTGTTGTCCGCTAGTAGCGTATATCCGCCTTGTACTTTATACCGTTTACCTTATGCCCATTTATATCATGTAGATCCTGTTAATCCTGTCAGATACAAGCCGACACCCGAAACCAAACCCAAAATACAAAATACCAAACACAGAATACCATGAAAAAAATAGAAGAGACCACTCTGCTTTATGAAATCAGCAAGGCCCTGAACGAGCACCTCGAGCTGAAAAAGGCCCTGTACAAAGTGCTGGACATTCTGTCCAATTCCATGAAGATGGAGCGCGGGGCCATCAGCATACTGGACCCCCTGAGAAACGAAATCAATATCGAGGTGGCCCACGGCATTTCAAAAACAGCCATGGAGCGCGTCAAATACAAAATGGGGGAGGGCATCACCGGCCGTGTTATCGAAACCGGCAAGGCGCTGGCCATACCCAAGATCAGCGAGGAGCCCCTGTTCCTCAACCGGACCGCCTCCCGGAAGATGAAAATGAAGCAGGAGATATCCTTTATCTGTGTCCCGGTAAAAAAAGGCAAACAGGTCATCGGCGCCTTTAGCGTGGACAAGCCGTATGACGAAGCCTACTCGCTCAAAGTCGGCAAGAAGCTGATGTCGGTCATCGCCACCATGATTGCCCAGCACGTCATCAATCTGGAAATCATCAGGGTTGAAAAAGATCAGCTCCGCGAGGAGAACCGGAGGCTCAGGAGCGAGCTCGAAAATAAATACCGCATCACCGACATCATAGGCAACAGCAATAAAATGCGGGAGGTCTATCAGATGATCTCCCAGGTGTCCAAAAGCAATGCCACGGTACTGGTGCGGGGGGAAAGCGGCACCGGCAAGGAACTGGTGGCCAACTCCATCCACTACAACAGCCTGAGGGCCAACGGCCCCTTTGTAAAGGTCAACTGTGCCGCACTGCCGGCCAACCTGATCGAGAGTGAATTGTTCGGGCATGAAAAGGGCGCTTTTACCGGCGCCATTAAGAAAAAGCTGGGCAAGTTCGAACTGGCCAGCAAGGGGACTATTTTTCTCGATGAAATCGGCTCCATCGATCAGGATGTCCAGGTACGCCTTTTGCGGGTGCTTCAGGAAAAGGAGTTCGAGCGCGTGGGGGGGCACCGCACCATTAAAATCGACGTCCGCATCATTGCGGCGACCAATAAAAACCTGGAAGATGCCGTGGACAATGAGTCGTTCCGGGGGGACCTGTACTACCGGCTGAATGTCTTTCCTATCTACATGCCGCCCCTGCGAGAACGCAAAACCGATATTCTGCTGCTGGCCGATCATTTCCTGGAGAAATATGCCAAGGAAAACAGCAAATCCATCAAACGGTTTTCAACGCCCTCCATTGACATGTTGATCGATTACCACTGGCCCGGGAATGTGCGCGAACTGGAGAACTGTATCGAGAGGGCGGTACTGCTTTGTGAGGAGGGGGTGATCCACAGCTACAACCTTCCACCGACGCTGCAAACCGGGTTCGAGTCCGGGACCATACCGACCCATTCCCTGGAAGAGGCGGTGAGCAAACTGGAAAAAGAGATGCTGATCGACGCCTTGAAAAATACCCGCGGCAATGTAACCCAGGCGGCTGATATGCTAAAAACCACAGTGCGTAAGTTTGGCTACAAAGCCAGGCGGTATGGCGTGGATTATCGAGATTACCGATAAATTTTCATGCCCTGGTGTGCACAATAAACCCTAACCCGGATAAACCGGAAAAGAAAAAGATCTTTCATCACGAAAACACGAAAGTTTAAAAACACGAAAAAGACCATGAGAATTTATTTGGATAGCGCTTCCCAGGCCTGGAATGCTCTGCGCTGATGCGGGATGGTGATGGATCCGCCGACCAGGAGCCCTACAAACAAAGCCTCTTCGAATTCCGCACCCGTAACCCCTTCCTCGTGGCAGCGAATGGCGTGGTACTTGATACAGTCGTCGCAGCGCAGCACGAAAGATGCCACGAGGCCCAGCAGTTCCTTTGTCTTGGACGACAGGGCGCCTTCCCGGTAAGCCTGGGAATCCAGACTGTAGAAACGCTTGGTACCGAGGCCCGCGTAATCCATGATGAGATCGTTCAGCGTTTCGCGCTCTTTCTGAAACTTTTCAATAATATCTTCAGACATGTTTTTTCCTAATTTAAAGGATTGAGGGGTGTGAGGCTGAGGTTACCCTATGATTATACGGAAATATAGCCTTAGAGGAAAAACCCTTTGAAAGCAAGGCAAAATTTTAAGAAGTTCCTTAAGTTCCCGGGCCTCGCCCCTCCAGCCACATGACAGGCATTCCATTCGGTCGGTTAAGTTCACCCTAAGGTTGCATAAACAATATGGCAAAAAATGGATAATATGCTGTAATAATTCTAAATATCATATCTATAGCGCCATTTCCTGGATTTGCCTACAGGTGAATTCCAAGGATGATGTCTATTTTGCCATGTTGTTTACCCTTCGGGAAAGCCTGAGGACTCCAGATTCTGTGTTGTCAAGGGATCGAAGTAAACCACTACGACTTCACCCTTGACGCCTTGACTCTGAAGCCCTCAGGCTTTTAGGCAACGCTGGGGTTCATGCCATTATCATATCATGATATTAGTTGAATGGGTATATTCTTACCTTGAATGGCATCCGATAATAATGGTATCTGTAATTTGGTGTATGTGGTGGTCGTCTCCATCAATCACAGTTGGTGTTTTGGGGTGCAGTTGGATTACCACTAAATGCCCAATCCAAAACACCTAAAATTACCACTTAGTTGCGCCTTGAACCTTGAAATGCTGAACGATGTCTGCCAGGTGGAAACCTATGCAGCTGACAGTATCGTGATCGCTGAGGGAACCCGCAAGGACAATTTTTATATCATCCAGGATGATTCGGATTTTCAACGACAATTATGTGAATACCTTAAAATCCCGCAACCGTGAACTTAAAAAAATGAATGCCCGTTTGGAGGAATACCGCGACCTCCTGGAAGAGAAGGTCAAGAAGCGAACGCAGGAATTGATCGTCGCCAACGAAAAATTGAAAATGGAGGTCAAATTCCGGAGGCAGACCGAAGCTGAAAAGGAGCGGGCCATCTTCAGGCTGGAAAGCGCTTCCATACGAATGAAAACCCTGAGCGGCCTTTTCCCTGTGTGCATCAAGTGCCGTAAGATCCGCGACGAAGATGGGTACTGGCAACGATTTGAGCGCTATTTGCAGGAGCATTCCGATGCCGAGTTCCGGGAAAGCATCTGCGATGACTGCTCAAAAACGCTTTATCCAAAATATTATAAATAGAGCGTCAGGGTATACGTCTCGAAAATGAAGCCTTTAAAACCTTGCACTATTTCCACCAAAGACAAGGTTGTCAGGTCCCTCAAATATTACCGGTATTTGAAAATTATTACAGTCGACCGTCTCTTGCATTGATAATATATCATGTGGTACGCTGGCTATAACTATATTGTATCGGCAATATTTTCAGAAATAGTTTCCAGATAGGTAGCTATCATGATTTCTTTATTTTTGTTTCTTATAATCGCTGGCGCAGGGGTCTTTGGAATTGTCTTGGCAATAGACTTTTGCGAATATTTGAGGAAATATCGACCAAGACAGTGGGAATCAGTCACATACGAAAATGTCTTTGGCATTCCACGGGATAAATTTCCCGTAAATCCAATAAGGCCGATTAAATTTGTTATCGCTATTTTCTCTTCTGGAGACGAGCAAGATTTAAGCACTTCTGCTCATAAAAGAAAGCTAAAGTTAATGATAATCTCATTAGTTGTATTATGCATTGCTTTAATTTTTGTTCCCTAATTTATTACTCACCTAATTGCATATATCTAAAAAAACAAGGTTATCAGGCCCCTAAAATTTTACCGGTGTGCGATTATTACCACCACCGACCAAATCTTGCATTGGTAGGCCTCCCGTGATACCGTTTAGATGACCAGATGGTATCGGCAATATTTCCCTAAATTCCAAAATGTCAGGTGTTCTCCATTAATCACCACCAAGGAACTGTCTTGATTGCGGCCCTTTTCTAAAATAGCGTCTGGTCTTTCTCTGGAAAGAGTATATCTCATCCGTCTAATCCCCAAAACCGGCGTAAATCGCCATAAAGCAAGTATATTTGCGATGAATTCATATTGAAATGCTTCAGAACAGTTTGGAATGTCCCGGCATCCTGTTGGGCCTGGCAATTTTTAAAACGAAAGAAGCCCACCTTTTCGCCAACCACCCAAAATGGGAAAATCTTGCAGTATAGGGGTTTGGTTTCATCGGACAAAAGGCACCCCGTTGAACCAAGAAAAATGCAGCACCCCTGGCTATCTGTTGCCAGACACTCGTGATAATCATTTTCAGGAAAAAGCTCTCGTATTCTGTCAATATCTTTGGGGAATATATACTTCAACTTGGATATAAATTCGGGTGAATTCAGTGTTCGAACAGTAAAACATCCACCTTTTCGTTTATAATAAGTTGAAATGGTTTGCTTTTCAATTTTGGATAAAGGAGAACCTAAACCCTTTCGATTTTGCCCTGCCTGACAACAGGTAGGACCTTTTCGAGCGCATATAGTGCAAATAGAGGTTTTACCCATAAGTTCAATCAATAAATCTAATTTGACATTTAGCTCTCTTGTTCAAAATCAGGGCTTTCGCTATCCTTAGTTACAGTTACAGAATGCTTTTACCAGAGTTTTATTGATAATGCATTACTTACTTGGCGTCTAACAAATGATGAGGACCACCGCATTTATAATGAGAAAGACTGAGGTGGCTCAATTCGACAGCTTTAATGATTCAACCTTAACTGAATCGCTACGCTGATTGCTATAAACCTGAATAATTCCTTTAAATTTCAATTTATTGTTACCAATTGAACCTGAAATTCTCGTTTGAATTACTTTCAGATTAAGTATTTATTCAAAATGGAAAGACATTATTCGCAACTCTTTCAATAAGCTCTTGTGTTCTTTTGTATTTTTTTTGTCATTGTGTTCCATTACACTTATTATATGCCATGCGATCATGCAATGTGCCCCCCATTGCATGTAGTCCAAGCTGAAAGCCACCATCTTGAAGCTTGTTGACACAGATGGCTCTTTGCTGGTAAAGATAAAGAATCTCAAACAAAAACACGGAATGGTGCTATATTGCCATAAAGACCAAAAGGACAATATGGGAGAAAAATTAAACGACAAAAAGGATTACCCATTTCATTAGCTCAATTCCCAAAACGATTCGAAAGATCTTTAAATCTGGCGCATCCAACCACGTTAATGGAGCCCACCTCAGAGTTCACTGCACTTTTTTCCACGGTTTCCCTTAAACTGGCTTAGAGCCAGCGCAGAAATATCGTTTTTCCGCAGATTTTAAGAAATCATTTCAGATACGCATACAATGTCTTAGGTTCACGATGTTGTATTCACAGCGGTAGTTGAAAAACCGCTTTCATCTAATTTTTTATTTAAGGTAACATTGATTGAGACCGATCAAGGTAGCCTCAGTTTTTAGGCGATTGATCAAGTTCGGGACTGTGTGGCCGGCCAGGCTAACCAGTTCTAAACACATTGAAGTTTCAATATGTTTTAATATTTCAACAGCATACGAGGAACTAAATAATGAGCACACGTGTAATGGTCGATATGTCAGCCACTTTGTTACATCACGGTCATATAAGACTTCTCAGAAAAGCCGCAAAATATGGGGAGGTAGTGGTTGGGCTTTCAACCGACGAGGACATTGAGAAATACAAAGGACACATACCACTGCTGACATGGGAATTCAGAAAAGAGATACTGGAATCAATCAGGTATGTATCTGAGGTCGTTGAGACGCCCTACATTATCACCAATGAGGTCCTTGAAGAGCATGGTGCGCAATTTCTAATACATGGGGCCGATAATTTCAACACCGTCAGCAAGGACCGACTAATTATATTTCTCCGGACCCCTGCGATCAGTAGTAATATGCTTGTGGAGTATAATCGCCAATACAAATTTATAAAACATTCCACAGATTCTGAATCTGTTGCTAAAATGCACTATGAAACACAGATCGCAAACAATCTCGATTTAAAGGTAACACAGCAAACCGGCAATTAGTCAGGTGAATTGCCACTTGATATTAGGATCTACTACGTCTTGACATACTTCCTGGTACAGCATGCAATTTTGAATTACCCCTTACCCTGAGCTTTAAAAGGGAATTCGTATCCTTTACTTCTGCGGCTGAGAAAAATTTTCAAATCCAGGATTGTTTAAAGGTATCATTCTTGGTACCATTTTATTATGCTTTTACTCAATAGGTTTACGCCCGTAGTCTTCAGCGTTTTGCCGGATAAATTCAGGAGAAATGATAGATTATGGATAGCAGCATGAGCATTGAAGATAACAAAAGATTAGATAAAT
>JBDLJD010000031.1:0-34975 GCA_039714495.1 Thermodesulfobacteriota bacterium | reverse complement strand
ATTCAAAATGCTTGCGAATCAGGCCGTAGACTGATTCGGGGTTAATCGCTATGATCACACCGGCGGCCATGGTGGCTGCGCCGAACAGTATGATGACAGAACTCACCTCTAACCTCCTTAAAACTGCCCCGATGGAAATAGAATCTATTTTCGTTTGTGACCCTACCACAGGGGGCCATTGCACTCAAGTTTAGCGACAACGTCGCGTTTCATAAAAGCGTGGAACACGCTTTTATTTTTATTGCACATCGTCTGTCAGGGACATACTATATCGAGTATGAACACCCCCCCCATACCCGAGATCCTGGCACCGGCAGGCAGCAAGGCTTCCTTTTTGGCAGCACTTTCAGCCGGGGCAGATGCTGTATACTGCGGCATGAAGCAGTTTTCCGCCCGGATGCAGGCCAAAAACTTCGGGTTTTCCGAATTGAGTTCCCTGACCCGGCTTGCGCATGAAAAAGGGGTGCGGGTTTATGTGGCTTTCAATTCAGCCATCCGGTCGGATGAACTGGATGAGGCCGGCGGCCTGCTATCCCAGTTGGTAGGGGAGGTCAAACCCGATGCGCTGATTGTCCAGGATATGGGTGTAGTGGCCCTGGCCCGGCAGGTGGGTTACAAGGGGGAACTGCACCTGTCCACGCTGGCCAATGTCAGCTTCGGAAGTGCCCTGAAACTGGTGCGCCAGAAGATGGGGGTGGATCGTGTGGTCCTGCCGCGAGAACTGCATGTGGATGAAATTAAGGCTCTGGCCAAGGCATGCCCCTTGGGAATGAGCCTGGAGGTATTTACCCACGGCGCCCTGTGCTACGGCATTTCCGGCCGGTGCTACTGGAGCAGCTATATGGGGGGCAAAAGCAGCTTGAGGGGCAGGTGTGTGCAGCCCTGCCGCAGACGATACACCTCGGGCCCTGAGGCCAGACGCTTTTTTTCATGCCAGGACCTCAGTCTGGATGTACTGGTCAAAGTGCTGAAGACCATACCGGAAGTCAGCACCTGGAAAATCGAAGGCCGCAAAAAAGGGCCGCACTATGTGTACTACACGGTACAAGCCTATAAAATGCTCAGGGACCAGGCGGGTGACCCCAAGATGAAGAAAGCCGCCCTCGAGTTGTTGTCTTTGGCTTTGGGCCGGACGAATACGCATTACAATTTTTTGCCGCAGCGGCCCCAGGATCCGATCAACGTGGATGGTCAGACCGGTTCCGGGCTTCTGGTGGGCCGGCTGCAGGGTGGCAGAGCAAAACCATACATCACCGCCCGTGAGGACCTGCTTAAAAACGATGTGCTCAGAATCGGTTATGAAGACGACCGCTGGCATGCGGTGAGGAAGGTTACGCGGTTCACCCCCAAAAAGGGTCGGCTTTATTTAAAGGTAACGGGCGGGAAAAAAGAGATGAAGGGCACGCCTGTTTTTCTTATTGACCGCAAGGAAAAATATCTGGAGCAACAGATAGCGGCGTTGGAAAAAGAGATGGAGGGGGCTGCGGATCAGTCTGCAGTTGGGAAGAAACCCGCCCCAAGAATCAAGCTTAAACTTCCCCGATCGACGCCCGGAAAAACCCGTCCTTTTGACATGCATGTTTTTCGGCAGCCAGCCGCTAAAACAACCGGGGGGCAAACAGGCATCTGGCTTTCGGATACGTCCCTTTCGAAAATTAACAAACGGGTAGTCGACAAAACCTGGTGGTGGCTGCCGCCGGTGATATGGCCGGAGGCCGAAAGGGAAATCGAGGATCTTGTGCGTCAGGTTCTTAAAAAGGGCGGGCGTAATTTTATCTTGAACGCCCCCTGGCAGGCAGCCCTCTTTCCCTCGTTCAAGGGATTGCGGGTATGGGCCGGGCCGTTCTGTAATGTTGCCAACCCCCTGGCGGTGAATACGTTGAAATCATTAGGCTTCAGCGGTGTGATGGTCAGCCCGGAAATGGGCCGGAAGGATATTTTAAACATGCCCCAGGCCAGCCCTCTGCCGTTGGGCATCATCTTGTCAGGACTCTGGCCCTTGTGCATTTCACGCATCCTTTCCCCGGGTATCGAACAGAACCGGCCTTTTTCGAGCCCTAAAGGAGAGCAGGCCTGGGCCGTGAAAAATGGCCACGAATACTGGATTTTTCCCAACTGGCAGCTGGATATCTCTACCCAAAAAGAGCGGTTGCGCAAAGCCGGCTACAGCTGTTTTGTTGTCATGCATGAACCCGTTCCCCGCAAGGTCAAGATGAAGGCGCGGGAAGGGGTGTGGAACTGGAAGATCGGGTTGCAATGACCCTGAGCTGTAATTTGCCTGTGGCGTGATTCATGCTACGCATGTCATTACGCTTTCGGCTGTAATTTGTGCTTCGCACGTAATTTGTCCTTCGGGCGTAATTTATTAGCGGATATCGGCCTCAAGCTGTCAGCAACAATAAATTTCAGCGAAGCGTAATAACGTGCGTCAGCGCTAAATAACAAGCAATATAGAATCCGTGGAATCCGTGTCTGGGAAATAATAAAGGGTGTTAAACATCGACGGGACTATCAATGGGTACAGCTAAAATAGTTTGTGAGAGCTTGAACGTCAGTTTGAAAACAGGTCCGGACATCAAGGATATTACAGGGCAGTTGGAAACCATACTGTCCCGGTCAGGTATCGAAAACGGGATTCTCCATGCATTTGTGGTGGGATCCACCGGCTCCATTACGACCATCGAGTATGAATCGGGGGTGGTGGAAGATTTGAAGGAGGCCATTGAAAAGCTTGCACCTGTGGGAGCGTTTTATGCCCACGAAGAAGCCTGGCACGACGGCAACGGCCACAGCCATGTGCAGGCGGCTCTCTTGGGTCCTTCATTGTCGGTGCCGGTGAGAGCTGGGCGGCTCCGACTGGGAACCTGGCAGCAGGTGGTGGTCATCAACCATGATAACCGCGCCAGAGAAAGGGCCATCGAGGTAACGATCACAGGCTAAAATCTGTAAAAAGACGAATATTACATTGCATCTGGGACTTACAATATGAGCTTTGCTTGACATCCACGAATGATGGTATCTGCAATTTTTTCAGTGTGGTGATCGTCTCCATCAATCACATGAATTTATAATTCCAGCATTCTCATGTATTGAGAGATGGGAGGCGTAATGATAAGAAGCATTCTGGTACCGGTTGATGGTTCCGAACATTCCGCCAAGGCCCTTATGTTGGCAGTCGATATCGCAGAAAAATACGATGCGAATTTGTCGGTTTTATTTGTTGCTTCACATGAAATTGATGGAGACATACATCATTTTGCAGTCACTGAATATAGCAGTGAATATATCCCGAAATATGGCCGTGTGGTGAGAGAGGTTTCTGAAAATATTGGAAAAAGAACGATCAAAAGGATGATTGACAAGCTGAAAACTAATGTTGTGATAAACCCTGTTGTCCTCAGTGGGAATCCTGCTGAACAGATTGTTGAATACTCCATGAATAACAACTTTGATATGGTAATTATGGGAAACCGTGGATTAAGTGATATCAAAGGGATGATGATGGGAAGCGTCTCTCGAAGGGTCAGACGGCTGGTCAAATGTACCTTTGTGTCCATTAAGTAAAACTTTTGGTTTTAAGGAAAGGGATTTTGAATGGATCGTTTGATTGGTATATTCTTAATTGTTGTAGCTGCTGCGAGCTTTGCAACAAGTCCAATTTTCGCACGCATTGCCTATGGTGCAGGCGCAAATCCAAATACTTTTCTTTTCATCCGGTTTGCGATTGCTGCAACAGTTTTAACCTTCGTAATGGTCTTTAAGGGGCTTCAATGGCCTCGTGGCAGGTTATTAATCTCACTGGTTCTAATCGGTGGGGTTTGTTTTGCAGGATTAAACCTTTCTTTCTATACTGCTCTGACTTTAGCTCCCGTTAACCTCGTAATTGTTATTGCGTATATGTATCCTGCGCTTGTTACGCTGCTTTCGGCTCTTTTTCTCAAGCAACCCATTACAAAACAACAATATGCGGCATTATTTTTGACTCTGGTGGGGGTTGTGGTGACAACCGGATTAGATTGGGGTGGCCAGCACCTTGGAATCGTTCTTGCGATTACAACCGCAGTCATTTATTCAGCCTATTTTACTTTTGGCAGTTTAAGCATCAGGAAAGCAGGGCCTGTTCCGGCTTCTGCTGTAATTTTCATTTCCGTCACAATAGTTTATAGCATACTTGTGGCAATACAGGGTTTTAGGTCTCCAACAGCAGTATCCGGCTGGGCCGCAATAATACTATGCGCATTGTTTTCAACTGTTTTTGGAATCATATGTCTTTATGAAGGACTCAAGCGGGTTGACCCAGCAAATACAGCAATAGTATCCACTTTTGAAGTGGTTGTTGCAGCTATCTTAGCCATTCTTATCCTTGGTGAAACAATGAGTATGTCAAAAATCATTGGGGCTTGTATGATCATTATTGCTGTGACCATTTTAGGAAGGGGTGAATATAAAACTGCTCGGGGATGGGTTCAATAGTGATAGTTTCAAACTGACCAGCCTTCCTTCCTGCCAAGATTTCGTGATACCAACAAAAACTCCAACAAAAACTAAGATATCAGGCACCCAAAATATTACCGGTGTGCGAAAATAATCACAGTCGGCCCAATCTTGCATTGATAGGGACTCCCGTGGTACCTTGGAGATGACCAGATGGTACCGGCAATATTTCCCGTAATGTCGGGCACTAAGATGCTCTCCATCTATCACTACTGACCTAAATCATCTACTTTTATATGATAAGCCCTTATAGAGAATATTGTTGACAATTAGTATCCGATTTAATAAAACATATTTGCCATATAGATAGAAAGGGCAAACCTGTTGAAAGGCGGGGACGCAAAGCCACGGGTCTAAAGCAGAAAAAGCTATGACAGCCGGGCTGCCGAACTCATATTATTAAGCCTTTGGGAGCGTGTGCCCAGAGGCTTTTTTGTTTTTTGGCGCCTAATTGTGTCTCCAAGATTTCGATATTTTCTTTATTAAAAGAGAGGTAAGCAAAATGGGAAAACTGGCAAAAATGATGATTCTTTTATTTGTTATACTTCAAGTTGGCTGGATAGGTTTCAAGATAATAATTGAAAACACACCTGAGTTTCCAAATCTCATTTTGCCATTTGGTCTTATGTTCATAGCTGCCGGTCTTATGAAATGGTCCAACGAATCGTATTTAAACTAATTTAATCAATTTGATAGATTAAAACAAGTTTCGAGGGATCAAAACAATCGACCCTACAAAATCAACAATATGACCAAGGAAGGTTTAATATGAACAGAATGTGGACTGTTATTTTATTAATTTTCAGTATTGCAATTGCTGGTTGCGGTGGTAGCAGTAGTGGCGGAAACAATTCTAACCCCGTTACCGACCCCGACGTACAGACCATTGGTTGCACCGATAATTTTGGCCTGGACCTCTTTGCCGCGGAAACCGATTCTGCCCTCGGCTTGAGTTGGAATAACCAAGGGGAATTTGACGCGAGCGGAGGCTATCAAGTTCGGTACGGCACAGTTGCCGAAGCATATGGTGTTGAAGAAACAGTTGATTGTACGAATTTGGATTGCGAAACCACATTAACGGGGTTGAATAACGACACAACGTATTACGTCGTTGTCGATTCCCTGGATAGTCTGGGACAACCAACTGCCACGAGTTGTGAGATTTCAGCAACACCACATGTCCTGACTTTCAGTGATGACATGGCGGTTGCCCCGTCTGCCTCATCCCAGTCTGTGCCTAAAATTGCAAGCTCTTGGGACGGAAAACCTTTATTCATGGGGTGGATAGAAAACGGAAAGTTCGTGATAAGCCGCTCAGACGATTATGGCCTTAGCTGGTCGGTTCCAGATGCCGTGTGGAGTTTGGGGGGCGTTGAGTCCGATCCGTCTTTGACTTTCCGGCGACGGGTAGTGCAAACCAATCCCGACACTGGGGAGCTGGAGATTCTTGTTGAGCCAGCCCTTTTTGCCACGTTCGCAGTCGATGGCACGGTGAAATTTATTCGGGCGGATTTTCCTGACGGGCCAACGGGCGCTCTTTCATTTACCGCTCCAGTTGACATAGGCACAGGCGCTTTACCTTCCACAGCTGCCTACGCCGACCACGTTGAAGTCGTTTACGAGAGAGGTGGCGGCATTTGGGCAAGTTCCTCATCTGACGGTGGGTTGAATTTTTCAGCTGAGCAGCGAGTCGACAATGCAACTGGCACCATGTTTTCCGCCAGGCCGGACGTGGCCATCGATCCTCGTAATGATGACGTTTTTGTGGCGTATCACGGGCAACGCGGGGAGGGCAACACTGATATCTACTTGAACTTCTCCATCGACGGAGGCGTTTATTATCAAGAGGCAGAGGTGAGGATTGATGACGATACTGGAGGTGGGAACCAATCCAACGTTTCATTGTCAACCGATCCCCGTACGGGCCATGTAATGGCCACCTGGGAAGATCGCCGCAGTGGAAGCGATGTATACTTCTCCCGCTCAATTGACGGTGGAAATAATTGGGAGGCAAACCTCAACAGCGGCACAGGGTTGATCGGCGACCAGTTTACGCCAAGTGCAGAGACCGATCCCGGCCGCAACGTATTTGTTCTATTTATTGACACCAGCGCAGGACAGAAACCACTTTTTAACAGATTCAATTCATTGGGGAGTTTTGACACTCCCAAAGAAGTCAGCAGTGTGGCAGGCTCGGCAGGTTCCGCTGCCAAAACGCCAGCCATTACAATTGACAAACTCGGCCGCGCTTTTGTCGCATGGGCCGAGAACAGGGACGGCCCAGTTGATAACGTTTTCTTTGCACGAGGCGAATGACCTTTTATGACTGCATGAAGTTAGGCAGTCTTGTCTACAGGCGCTTGGTTTTCACTTACAGTAACTTTTTACTAAGGGACGCCTTCAAGGCGTCCTTTTTCTTTCAAAAACGGTCATACATATAAATAATTAGTAGAACATTTTGATATTGTCACTAACAATATAGAGAAAGAGGATATGAACTATGATTTATGGTGTTTTATCAATTAGTTTCCGTTTCTTCATTATTGCTTTGATATTATTTTATTTAACGGGCTGTTTAAAATACGGACACGTGGTGCTTGAAGATGATAACGGAAAGGTCAGTGTTGAAGTTGAAAATGGGAATGGGCATAACCCTGGACATTATGAAAGCAATCTGCCCAAAATTCCTCCAGGTCAGATGCCTCCACCAGGAAAATGTAGAATTTGGTTTCCGAGTAAACCGCCAGGCCAACAGCCTCCGCCAGGTGATTGTATCGAATTGAAGTCAAATATTCCCCCAGGGGCCTGGCTGATACGTGGAAATTAGAGTTTTAAGGGCTAAATCTCATAAAATCGGAATTAGGAAATTGAGAAGACTAAGGAATATATTCGTCATATTTATTTTCATTGTCCTTGTTAGTTGTGCTAAAACTGCGATGAAGGGTTCACCGGAGTGGGTTGGCTATAAAGAATCAGGTAAAGCATCATATTATGCTATGAAATACCAAAATCGAAAAACCGCCAGTGGAGAACGACTTAATCAACGATCTAACACAGCCGCACATAATAAATTGCCTTTTGGAACTAAAGTTATAGTGACAAACATAAAAAATGGGAAAAGCGTAATAGTTAAGATTAATGATAGAGGGCCATTTGTAAAAGGACGCATTATTGATCTTACACGATCAGCTTTTAGCAGTATTGGTGATTTAGATTCGGGTATAATTAGTGTAGAAATAGAAGTTATTAAATAGATGTGAAAATTGCTGGCATGAATCAATTGCCTTACACCGTGGATGTCTCATTACGGCACAAAAACGTCTCATATGAAATATTTTTAAGACACACATAAGTAGGTATTATCATAATATTACAAGCTGTTATATGTCTTCCTATAAATGGCATGATGCTTGCTTATTAGCAAAGAAAAGAATTATACTAAAATATTCATTTCTTCTAATTTATCCAAAACAACACCCAAAGCATCATAATGAATCGAGCCTAATGATTTGCGATACAAATTTTATCAATCCATTAATCAAAAGGAGAAATCTATGAAAAAGTTGATGTTCATCGTAATAATTTGCCTTATAGCTTCGAGCGCTTATGCAGAAAGCAAACCCTTCCAAGCCAGTTTGGTTCCGGATATTGCCATTCATTCCAGGGACACCCATATCAAGGGCTTTTCTCTGAATATCTGGGGTGAAAACCCGAATACCGGGTTCGCACTTGGATTCGTCAATGGATCGACAGGCGACAGTGTGGGTTTTTCCTGGGGATTGGTCAACTATGCCCAAAACTATACCGGGGTTGAGTGGGCCTGGGTGAATTATGCTTCCGGACACTTTACAGGCTGGCAGCACGGGATCTTCAACTACGCAGGCACGCTTACGGGTCTTCAGCTCGGCTGGGTCAACTTTGCCAAAAGCGCGCAATCCGGCATACAGATCGGCCTTGTCAACATTATCCAAGAGAACCAATGGTTCACCGGATTTCCACAGGAACTGGCCAAAGGCATGGTCTTCGTAAACTGGCGCTTCTAAAAAGTTTGTAACAAACATTATGAAAGCTGTCAGGCTAATTGTTTGGCAGCTTTATATGTTTTGGGCATACCTCTTCAACAAAACGTCAGATGGTATCGGTAATATTTTCATAAATTTCAAAATGTAAAGTGTTCGGTCTCAAAAAAGGATAAAGGTGTCTCAACACCTGGAAGCTACAGAGGTGAGATTAACGAATTGATGTTCGGCAAGAATGCGAGGAACCTATCAATGACGTTTTGAAGCAAAGTATCTTCAAAATTATCTTGATGAGTATGTGTTCCGTTTTACCCGTAGAAAGTCAAAGAACATTGTCAAAAAGTTTATACGTATCGTTCAGCAGGTCGTTCCTTCTGCCAAAACCACTTATAATGAAATCAAGTGGGATTTAGACCCCGTTCTGAATATTTGCAACTTGAGTTTTGCGGATATGCATATTCCTGAAAGAAGAGTGTTATCGGATAGAAGGTCTGGCATGAAAATTTTAAAACAAAAAAGGCAACAGCCAGGCTTATTGTTGGGATGTTTGTTACTCATCCTTTTCTTCAGCCAGTTGGTTGATGCAAGAGCATCAGACCAGGTTCCTGAACAGAAGCCTACCTTTGCCAACGAGGTCTTGAAAGGCGATTTCAATGCCATGGTTGAGCGACGCCAGGTTCGCGCGCTGGTGACCTACAGCAAGACATTCTATTTCCACGATAAAGGCCGACAAAAAGGCCTTATCTACGAAGAGTTGATGCAGTTTGAAAAGTTTATCAACAAAAAGCTGAACAAAAAAAACCTTAAAGTCAACGTGATTTTCATCCCCGCCGCCAGAGACCGTTTGTTGCCGGATCTTCTGGCGGGACGGGGAGACATCGCGGCGGCCAACCTGACCATTACCCCGGAGCGCCAGGAGCAGGTCGATTTTTCAAACCCCCTGCTGACCGGTGTCAAAGAACTCGTCGTATCAAGCCCATGTTCACCGAAAATCGTAAGCCTCGAAGACCTTTCGGGAAAAGAGATCCACGTAAGAGAATCGAGCAGTTATTACCAGAGTCTCCAGAGGCTCAATGCTCGCTTTAAAGAAGAAGGTAAGCGTGCGGTCAGGATCGTTGCGGCCGACGAGAACCTGGAAGATGAAGACCTGCTCGAGATGCTTAACGCTGGCCTCATCCCTCTTATTGTGGTGGACAGCCACAAAGCCAAGTTCTGGGACCAGATCTTTGGCTATATTACAGTTCACGAGGATGTTGCCGTGGCCAGCGAAAGCGACATTGCTTGGGCCTTTCGAAAAGACAGCCCCGAGCTAAAGGCCGTGGTGAACGAGTATGTCGAGCAGAATAAGGCCGGGACGCTGATTGGCAACATTTTATTTAAACGTTATTTGAAATCAACTGCATTCATTAAAAATTCGACTTCGGAAGTGGAGATTGAAAAGTTCAGGAAAACCATTGATCTCTTCAAAAAATACGCCGGTCAGTACGGATTTGATTATTTGATGATTACCGCCCAGGCCTATCAGGAATCGCAGATTGACCAGAGTAAAAAGAGTCCTGCCGGCGCGATCGGCGTGATGCAGGTGTTGCCCAGCACCGCCGCCGATAAAAATGTTAATATTCCGGGCATCCACGAGTTGGAGAACAACATTAACGCCGGCACCAAGTACATGAGATTCATATCGGATAGGTATTTCGCCGATGATAGTATCGACCAGCAAAACAGACTATTGCTATCTTTTGCTTCCTATAATGCCGGTCCGGCGAAAATAGCCAAGTTCAGGAAAGAGGCCGAGGAGCAAGGTCTGGACCCTAACAAGTGGTTCCAGAATGTCGAGCTTGTGGCCGCTAAGCGCATAGGCCGGGAAACAGTCCAATACGTCAGTAATATTTACAAATATTGGATCGCCTACAGCATGGTCGTCGAGCGCGAAAAAATGCACAAAGCAGCCTCAGGTGAATTGGATGGTTCATGAAAAAAGATCATCGTACCCAATTCAAAAATGATAGTGGATGACATCGTCACCAGTTGTTCCCGAACCAATCAGCTCCTAAAAGAGTTCATGTGCTGAATACAAGTATGGTATTGGGCATATTCTCGATAAAGTGCTGATTGCTGGCATAAATCAATGGCCCTGCACCGTGGATGTCTCTAATGATTCGGTAGATATCAGGTGCTACAAAAATTAACGATGTGCGAAAATAATCGCAATAGGTCAAAGAAGATCAATTAGTTATAAAAAAGAATCTCAATAAAAAGTAACTCTGAAATTTGGAGTTACTTTTTATTGAGATTCTTTTTTAGTTGCTTTTCAAGATCGGCAAAAAGATCATTTTTCTTTTTCTGCTGGTCTTTCCGGATGGCGGCGACTTTCTGGGAATGCTGCTGTCTCGATGTCTGGAACTCCTTGAGGGCTGCCCCCAGCCGGTCTTCCTGTTCTTCGGCGGGAATCTCTTCCAGTTTGAGGTGGTCCTTTATGAAAAGGCGCGGCCCAAAAGCGCTGTCAACCATTTCAATGGCCTCGTGTTCCTGGAGTTTCCGACAGATGTAGCTGCCCTGCTCCACTGAAATGGAGAGCATTTCACAAACGTCTTCGACGGACGGAGGGGCAGCGTTGCGGTGTTCCAGGATCCGCACGGCGGCTACGAACAAATGGGCATTTTTATATAGCGTCGTCGCTTTCATGGCATCCCTTTCTACCGGTTGTCATAAAAAGGTTCCAATACCAACAATGTTAAACATAAGAAATAATTTTTACTCAATCGAAATGAATAGAACATGACAACCGCTATTCAACAGATTTTCCACGGGCCTTTTGCCTTTGGAAATTTGGCCTGTCTCTTTGCTAAAAATCGCTCAACTCAGGTTGACATCGTTTCCCAAGAAGAGTAACATTCACAACCGATTAGTCAAGCCTCAGGTTGCATAAACCCCAATGCTGCATCAACAATATGGCAAGGAATGGATCATCGTCACCATTTAAAATACATGTGTAACAATTTGTTTTTAAAGGACGTTATTTTTATAATAATCAGCGGCCTACAACCGAATCGGACCCTTCGCAATATGGAAAGTACACCCGGTTCAGTTGTGGGCCGCTGACTATCAGGGGAGGTCTTCATGACTGAGATCATCGATGTAAAAGCAAGGGAAATTCTGGATTCGCGGGGGAACCCCACAGTGGAAGTGGATGTGGCCGTGGCCTGCGGCGCCGTGGGGCGGGCAGCTGTTCCCTCGGGCGCTTCCACCGGCAAACGGGAGGCACTCGAATTACGCAACAAAAAGGCTAAGCGCTACGGCGGCAAAGGGGTGGCCACAGCCGTCAAAAATGTAATGCAGAAAATCGGCCCGGCCATCATCGGCACGGATGCCGCTGATCAGGTTGCCCTCGACAATCTGATGATCGGGCTGGATGGTACTGCCAACAAGTCCAAGCTCGGCGCCAATGCGATTCTGGGTGTTTCCCTGGCCGCCTGCCGGGCAGCCGCCATGGCTTACGGGCAGCCTCTTTACCGCTATCTCGGCGGTATAAATGCCCGGGTTCTGCCCATGCCCATGATGAACATCGTCAACGGCGGGGCACATGCGGCCAACAACCTGGACATACAGGAATTCATGATAGTGCCGGTGGGCGCCAAGAGCATCGCCCAGGCGGTCCAGATGGGGTCTGAAATATTTCATCAGCTCAAGAACATTTTAAAGGGCAAAAAACTGAACACGGCCGTGGGTGACGAAGGCGGTTTCGCCCCCAACCTGGATTCCAACGAAGAGGCCATCAAATACATTATCAGTGCGGTGAAAAAGGCCGGGTACAGGCCTGGCGTGGAAATAGGCATCGCCATGGATGCCGCTGCCAGTGAATTTTACAAAGCCGGAAAATATGTGCTGGCTTCCGAGAAGAAAAAACTGACAGCCCAGCAGATGATCGACTACTATGAAGGCTTGGTGGATAAATATCCCATCATCTCCATCGAAGACGGCCTTGCCGAGCAGGACTGGAAAGGCTGGGAAGCCATGACCGACCGCCTCGAGGGCATGATCCAGCTGGTGGGCGACGATATTTTCGTGACCAACCCGAAAATATTCAACAAGGGCATCGAACAGGGAATTGCCAACTCGATCCTCATCAAGTTGAATCAAATCGGAACGGTTACGGAAACCCTGGACGCCATCGAAATGGCCAAACAGTCCGGTTATACGACCGTAATCTCTCACCGGTCGGGCGAAACCGAGGATACCTTCATCGCCGATCTCGTGGTGGGGGTGAACGGCGGCCAGATAAAAACCGGTTCCCTGTCCAGGAGTGACCGGGTTGCCAAGTACAATCAACTCATCAGAATCGAGGAAGAGCTGGGCGCGGCCGCCCAGTTTTCCGACGACCTTTTTATAATTGGGTGATACGGATTGAGAATAAGGGCCGCCATTAAATTAATACCTGGATCTTGCAGGATTCACGTGTTTAGGTTGCTGTCTGTGGCTTGGCTGCTGGTCTTTTCCGCCTTTCCTGCAGGGGCCTATATCCTGCGGGGGGAGCATATCATCGATCTGATGGTTCGGCAGATGGGAAGGCCGGATACATTGTTGGTGTCCCAACGGGTGTCATACTACAACGACCTCTTTGAAGGAGGGGTTGTCGAAGCCCAGGAAACCGTGCGGTTTGTTTTTCCCAGCATGTTCCGCAGTGATTCCATATCTGAACATGCCGAGCGGATTCGGTTGGTGGTGCGCGGGGATGGGCTTACCATTGTGGACGGCAGGGTAGCGGTAAACGATGCTCTTCCGTTTGAAAGCTACAAGGATATTCTGCTGTACCGTTCGCGGTCGCTCCTGTCGAGGCGGTTGTCCCGTCTTGGCGTAGACACCGGGGCTTCCAGCTTGGAGCGCTTCGAGGACAGAATCGCGCTGGTTCTGGGAACCGAGTCGCCCGATGCAACGGTCAGCCAGGTATGGGTGGACAAGGAGACCTTTAAGCCGATCAGATGGCTCCTGCCGGGCCAGGATGACGAGGGCCGCCCTCTCATCCGGGAAGTGCGTTATCTTGACTGGCGTCAGGTCAACAGCATCTGGTACCCCATGCACATGCAGTTTCTCCAGGATGGCATACTGCTGCGGGAAATCCAGGTCGAGCGGATGGAGGTGAATCTGAGGTTTCCGGAAGAGTTGTTTGATGCAGCCCGGCTGAAGGCCGAGCATGCTTCGCCGGCAGAGGAAGCAGGCGATGAAGCGGTATCGGAGGAACTGAACGAGGTTCAGGAATCCATTGATGAATTCAGAAAAAAATATGAATAACGAGGTGGTCGCATGGCTGATAACACAAAATTCATTTTTGTAACCGGCGGGGTTCTGTCCTCTCTGGGAAAAGGGCTGGCGTCGGCGGCGATCGGCGCTCTTCTGGAAAGCCGTGGGCTTACGGTGACAATTCAGAAGCTCGACCCTTATATCAACGTTGACCCGGGGACCATGAACCCGTTCCAGCACGGGGAGGTGTTCGTGACCGATGACGGTTCGGAGACCGACCTGGACCTGGGGCACTACGAGCGGTTTACCCATGCCAAACTGGGATGCGACAATAACTTTACTACCGGTAAAATTTACGACGCCGTCATATCCAAAGAGCGCAGGGGAGACTATCTGGGCGGCACGGTGCAGGTGATCCCCCACATCACCGACGAAATCAAGCAAAGCATCCGAATGACCCAGGACGGGATCGATGTGGTTATCGTGGAGATCGGGGGCACCATCGGCGACATCGAGAGCCTGCCCTTTCTGGAAGCGATTCGGCAATTCAAGGCCGATGCCGGCAAGGATAATGTTGTTTACATACACCTTACCCTGGTGCCTTATATGGGGAAGGCCGGGGAACTCAAAACCAAGCCCACCCAGCACAGCGTCAAGGAACTTCGCAGCATCGGTATCCAGCCGGATATCATTCTGTGCAGAACAGACCGGTATCTTTCCGATGACATCAAGGCTAAAATTGCCCTTTTCTGTGATGTGAGCCAGGACGCGGTCATTACCGCCAAGGACGTGGAGTGCATATACGAAGTGCCGCTGGTGTTCAACGAACAAGGGTTGGACGATAAAATAGTGGAACTGCTGCACATCTGGACCCGGGCCCCGCGCCTTGACGACTGGGCGGCGTTCGTAGAAAAATTCAAGACCCCCAAGCACGAGGTCAACATTGCCATTGTGGGTAAATACGTGGACCTCACCGAGTCCTACAAAAGCCTCAACGAAGCCCTGTATCACGGCGGCGTGGCAAACGACTGCCGGTCAAACCTGCTGTTCGTGGATTCGGAAACCATCGATGCGGACACCTGCAGCGGCATCCTGAGCGAGGCGGACGGTATTCTGGTGCCCGGGGGGTTCGGTTCGAGGGGTATCGAGGGTAAAATTTGTGCGGCCAGATATGCCCGGGAAAACAACATACCCTACTTCGGCATTTGTCTGGGCCTGCACATTGCGGTCATCGAATTTGCACGCCATGTCCTCGGCCTGGAAGGGGCCAACAGTGCAGAGTTCGACATCACGACGCCCCATCCGGTCATCTATCTCATGCATGAATGGTACGATGAAAAAACCGATACCGTTCAAATCCGGGACGAAACCTCGGAAAAGGGGGGCACCATGCGGCTGGGCGCCTATTCGTGCAATATAAGCGAGGACACACTCGCCCATAAAGCCTACAACGCCCTGGAAATATCCGAGCGGCACCGCCACCGCTACGAGTTTAACAACAAATACAAAGCAGATTTCATCGCCAACGGCATGGAGGTCAGCGGGGTCTCTCCCAGCGGTGAGTTGGTGGAGATCATGGAACTGAAGGGCCATCCCTGGTTTCTGGGCTGCCAGTTCCACCCGGAGTTCAAATCCCGACCCATGAACCCGCAGCCGTTGTTCAGGGATTTTATAGCGGCTTCCCTAAAAAGCAAAATGGGTAAAAAATAGCAGGCTCTGTAGAGCGCGTTTAGAGAAGCGACAGACAACGCATCACGAAAGCACGAAAAATTGAAACCACGAAATGACGGCAGTCATCTCGCGGTTTTGTTTTTCAATAAATGGATTATTGGATTTTCTTTGTGTCTTTTGTTTACCCAGTGAAACCCGTCCTTGTTTCTGTTTCACCGGGGTGCCTTTGTGGTTCTGTCTTCTGTCCTCTGGCTTCTCTGTCTTCTCAGCGCTGACCACCGGTCAGGAAGAACACCCTCACGTCACACCCGTGCAGATCGGCGTATCTGCTACAGGCTCTTGCTTCTCATCTTCCTCAAGAGAAGTGTGATCATGATGTTCATGTTGATCTTCTTTTCTAAGCTTGGCCTTGATCCAGGCAGATACCGGTTTGATGGAAATAGCCAGCAGCAGGAAAGCCCCCAGGTATTTAACTGAAAGCGGCATGAACTCGGCCGCCTGTCCTATGGTGGCCGAGGCTGAAATGCCGGTCATGGCGTAGATCTGGTCCACGGCCAGGCCGAAAACAATAGCAAGGGAGGCGATGGACACCAGGTAAATGGCGGTTGCCCGTTTTCCCAGAAGGCCCAGTAAAACAGTCATGGAGGTGACATTGGTGGCCGGGCCGGCTATCAGGAAAACCAGGGCGGCTCCCGGGCTCACGCCTTTCAGGATCAGGGCGGCAGCAATGGGGGTGGAGGCCGTGGCGCAGATATAAAGCGGTATGCCCACCACCAGCATGATCAGCATGGATGAAAGACCGCCCCCCATGAACCGTCCGATAACATCGTCGGGAATCAGGTACGTAATAGCGCCGGCGAGGAATATTCCCACCAGAAACAACAGGACCAGATCTCCCCACACTTCGGTTACAGCGAACTTCAATCCGGCGGTCAGCTTTTCAGGAATGGTGTGGTGGCGCCGATGGACTTCCGGAGAACAGTCCTTGCCGTCGCAGCAGCCGTCGATGGGACAGGAGATGTCCGGTTCCACGGGCTTGAAATCGTCCGCGGTATTGACCAGGTTCTCGGCGATGCCTGCCACCGCTGCGGTGATAAAGGCCACCATCGGGCGTGCCACCGTCAGAATGGGGTCCAGCAGCGCATAGCTGATGGCGATGGAATCCGCCCCCGACTCCGGGGTGGAAATAAGAAAGGAGGTTGTGGCGCCGTTGTTGGCGCCCTGTTTTTTCAAAGAGGCGGCAGCCGGCAGCACCCCGCACGAGCATAGGGGTATGGGGATGCCCAAAAGGGACGCCTTGATCACGGAAGAAATTTTCCCCTTTCCAAGATGGTGGGCCACTGAACTGGGGTTGAGAAACGTCCGCAACAGTCCGCTGATGATCAGGCCGAAAATAATGTACAGGGAAGATTCCAGAAACAGGCGCCAGGTTTCGTTGAGTATGCCAAATATAAAGTTCATTGTGGATCCTTATCTAAAAATAAATTTTCGTGTGTCTCCGTTCAAGGGCGGTAAGAGATGTATATATTTGCATCCGGGAGTTCATTATTTAATAAAATGCCCAAAAAATTTATTTTTCAAGCAGATGTTCGAGACCGATCTTTATCAAATCGGACACATGCTCGTCATCCAGTGAGTAATAAAGCGTCTGGCCGTCGCGCCTGTGTTTGACCAGTGCCTGCTCCCTGAGGTGCCTCAACTGGTGGGAAACCGCCGATTCGCTGACGCCCGCAAATGCCGCCAGATCGCATACGCACATTTCCCCGCTTTTCAGGGCCATGACGATCTTGAGGCGGGTGGGATCACCCAGAAGTTTATAAGTCAGGGCCAGCCGTACAAGCAATGGATCGGCAATGGCTTCCTGCCGCGCCCGGATGACGCGGTCCAGGTGAATGGTCCGTACCTCGCAGAAAGGTTCGTCGCAATGGTCTGGCAAGGGTATCGACATGTTGGTCTCCTTTTGCATACTAGCGACCTATTCGCGTTTCACAAAATCGTGGAACACGATTTTATTTAAACATATGAACATATATTCAAATATAAGTTTTGATCTTGTCTTGTCAACACAACATTCCGGCTTGCACGGCAAAAAGGACCTGTGCTTGACACTGAACCGGGATTTTGAAACAATTCATTAGAAACGGTAAGTCGAATTTAAGAAAATGATTCTGGTTAGGATGTCCTGGATATAAAACACAATTCCTAGGGACGCCTGTTTTTTCTGATGATTATATAAAACACTTGAAAAGCATTTGCAGACTATTGGGCACAGCGGCGCAGCATAAATCCGGAAATGGTATATGGCTGAAAATACATATAAAATGCCGCCGTTGAAGCGGTTGGGGGAATACATCCAATCGGCCCCGGAAAAGATCGAGCAGGTACTTCAGCACCAGCGCATACTGTTGCGCCAGGGTGAAAAACCGTTGCTTGGAGAACTGCTGGTGTCCGAAGGATTGATTTCCCGGTCAGTGCTGGAGGAAGCCGGAGGTCGCAGGGCAGAGGACAGAGACCTAAAAAATGAATCACGAAAACACGAAATCCAAAAAGCACGAAATGTTCAGAAATGTTTTCGTGTTTTCATTCTTTCGTGATGGAGGTTTTTAATTGGACGTTGGAAATTGGATGTTGATTATTGGACATTCGCCTTTTGTCTTTTCGAATATCCAATAACCAATATTCAATGTCCAATAATCAAGTGCTAAGACACTGCAATGCAACACTTCAAGCGATACATTTATCTAGGACCTGACCAATAGGGGATGATAGCTCATGTCGATTCGAGTAGAAAAGGATGATGGAAAACTACTTACCGTCTTTACGGTGATGGGGGAGCTGGATTTTGAAGATCTGCTGGCCTATATGAAATCCTACAACGAGGACTTCGCCCTTTCCCAAAAATGTGTCTGGGATTTTAGCCCGGCGACCGGCGGTGAGCTGATTTCCGAAAACCAGCTGGGCTATTTTGCAGCGATCATGAAACAGTATGCGTTCGAGACGCCTGTCAGCAAAATGGGGTTTGTGATTAAGGGGGATCTCGGGTTTGGCCTGGCAAGAATGCTGTCCACCTTTGAAGAACTGTACGATGTCACCTTGGACGCCAAAGCATTTCTGTCCATGGAGGAGGCCTTCAGCTGGCTAGACAAGGATTGAGGGGAACGCGGATGACTATCATGAAAACAGGTCGCCTGGTGATGATTTTTTGGCTGTTCTTGCTCCTGGGCTGTACGTCGTCCATTCGGCTGGACAAGAATGTCAGTGAAGAGATGGCCTTAAATTTGGGGCGGCATGACCACCGCCAGAAATTCAAGATTGTCTGCAGCCCAGGGTTGAGTGGTTATATTTTCAACGGATATCCAAAGGGCCTTACCGGATCGGAAATCAAAACCAGCATCAATATCGGCGAAACCTTTTGTGCCCTGCTGGACCAGATTGGGAGCATGCTCCCGGCCGGAACCGATGACCCCCCAGAAATAATTCTGAATCTGAAGAGTATCAATTTTGCCTATTCTTATGAGGGCAATTCCATCTTAACCGATAAAGGGAGAGACCTGGATGCTGCGTATTTCCTGATTCGGTTGGATGCGGTGTCCGGGGCGTGGTCCCGTGAATACACCTTCATGTCGGAAAAAGAGAATTTTGATGAAGAGGGCGGGGGTAATAAAGTAAAATATGCAGTAGTGAACAGCGCCCTTGAAGAGATCATATATCAATTGTATAAAAAGCTGTACCGGGAATTCCCCTAGCCAAAAGACGGAGCGCCAGAGACCAGAGGGCAGAAGCCAGAGGACAGAAGACTGAAACCAGAGCTCATTACTATTAGACAGGATTAACAGGATATACAGGATTATATTAAAAAAGTGCAGTCGGCTATGAGCATGTTGCAACCTTAGACCTTACACCATTTACCTTATACCTAATTTTTATCATGTATATATTTTTAGACACGGAAACCACCGGAACCGGGCCGGATGACCGCCTTTGCCAGATTGCCTTCAAAACCGGCAAGAGGCAGGTAGTGGATGAAATGTTCAATCCAGGCCGGCCTATTGCCATAGAAGCCATGGCCGTGCATCACATCACCAACGAGATGGTGGCATCCAAACCGCCTTTCAAGGGCAGCCCTGCCCATGAGAAACTGAAAACCCTGTTAAACGACGATCAGGGAATCGTTGTGGCTCACAATGCAAAATTCGATCTCGATATGCTCCGCCGGGAAGGTATTCAGATAGACAAGGCTATCTGCACTTACAAGCTTACCCGGTATCTCGACAAAGAGGGCAGCATCCCGCAATACAACCTGCAGTACCTGCGGTATTACCTGAAACTCGACATCGAGGCCGTACCCCATTCCGCCTTGGGGGACATTCTGGTACTGGAAGGCCTGTTCCGCCGCATCCGGGCAAAATTCGAACCAGCCGGTGCAGCGGACGCCGCCGCTCAAATGCTGAAGATAAGCAATGAACCGGTTTTGATTGCGCGCATGCCCTTTGGCAAGCACAAGGGGCATAAGATGGACCAGGTTCCAAAAGACTACCTTAACTGGCTGCTGACCACGGACCTGGATGAGGATCTTGCCTATACGGCTCAATACTATCTCAGGGGGAAACGATAGAGCGTAAGAAGTAGGGTGTAAGTCGTAAGGTGTAGGGAGTAAGCAGTAAGGAGAAATAAAGGTGTTTGCCTGAGGCTATTGGCGAAACAATATGAACGGTGACGCCAAGCACGCTAAGAGGGTAGTTTTAAGATAAATCCTTTGCGTTCTTAGCGTCTTGAGCG
The DNA here is from genome assembly GCA_039714495.1 of Thermodesulfobacteriota bacterium. Lineage (GTDB taxonomy): Bacteria > Desulfobacterota > Desulfobacteria > Desulfobacterales > B30-G6 > JAJDNW01. The sequence continues at coordinate 14,774 of JBDLJD010000031.1, read as the reverse complement.
TAGCGGGCGGTTGGGTCAGAGACAGGAGGGCGGAAGACAAAGGACAGGTCGAAAAGCAACTCGCAACATGCAACCCGTAACCCGACACCGTGCAATATACCACCAACGGCAGACATTAATAGGCGGTGACCATGGAACGCAGGCAACAACCCCGTAAATCCTTACGAGTCCAGGTGTATTTCATCTGTGTGAGCGCAGATGGGCGTGAGTCGGCCCAGGACATCGGCATGGCCCTAGATATCAGTGCGGGCGGGATGATGCTCGAGACGACCACCCCCATAAATACGATGGAAATCAAGATTATCGCTGCAACAGCCGACAATCAGCAGATGGAGGCAAAAGGCGGTGTCATCTATTCCATGCAGGTGGGGGAGGGCAGGTACAACACCGGAATATTCTTTCAGGGCGATTCGGAAAAAACGGCAAGTTTCGTTGAACAGCTCATACGTGCATGCGATGCCGGCGGATGATTTCCTGCCCCTCTTTTCTGCTCTCCGGTAACCCATACACGAAAGGAGGTTTACAGTGGCAACTTTTTTCATGTTCGGAAAATACAACGCTAAAGCTGTTGAGAGCATCAGCATCAGCAGAACCGAGCAGGCGATGGTGACCGTCCGGGAACTCGGTGGTGAAGTCAATGGCATGTATGCCTTGCTCGGCGAATACGACCTTCTGTTCTGCGTCGAATTGCCGGACGTGGAGCAAGCCATGAAGGCATCGGTGGCGTTAACGAAGCTGACCGGCATTTCATTTAATTCGTGTCCGGCCGTGAAGGTGGAGACCTTCGATCGTCTGACAGCGGAATAGATTGGGAGGAACCCTTTTCCAACCTGAGGGTGGGCCGTCGGTTAGGGATTTGTGAAGACCAGGGGAAGCTCAGGCTGCCAGTAGCGCTGATAGGCCTGGCATTTTATATTCCACCGGCAGCGCTTGCACACGGCAATGTGCTTCTTGGAATGTCCTTTGCTTCTGTCGCAGATGATGTACGGATCTGCATGATAGATCTTTTCGGTGCGCAGTTCCGGCATATTCAATTGATTCCGCTGTATTCATGAAATGTGGTCAGGGCAGCCCCAACAGGCTGTGCATATTATGATCGATCGTTTCGTATAGCAAGAATCAATTGCAATTTTTCCATTTTATATTAATTTCTCCGTTCCAAAATATTGTGGCTATGAAGCATTCACCCCATAGTTGCATAAACAACATGGCGAAGAATAGATAATAAGTTGTTATTATATGCAATATCATAGCGATAGCGCCATTTCCTGGATATTCCCCCAGGTGAATTCAAAGGATGGCGTCTATTTTGCCATGTTGTTTACCCTACGGGAAGGCCGGAGAACTTCAGATCCTGTGTTGCTGAGGGTTCGAAGTAAAAAACTACGACTTCACCCTCAGACGCCTTGGCTCTGAAGCCCTCCGGCTTTTGCAACGTTGGGGTTCATTGTCTCGAAATAAAAGGTCACAAGGAAAAAAACGTGAAAACTCAAGTTGAAAAAACCACTGATTTTAACGTTCAACCAAACGGATCACGCCGCAACATGTTGTATGGTTTCACTTTTCCTATCTGCTGTGAGCTATGATCTGAGTGCTGTCCTCTGACCACAGACTTCCGATTACTATCCATCGCACCCGACTACCTTGGGTCATAAAGACGGTCCTCTGCGTGCATATAGCCGACGATGGCCTTTACACCGAGGGTTCTGAATGGTTCGGGCGGCCAGGGAACGATCTTCCGGTTAACGAAAAATACATCCGTGAGATCGGTCTTGCGTTCCAGAATCAGGTCACGGATGGTCTGGCCGTTGAGATGGGTCAGACTCACGCCGTGCCCCACGCAGCCGATGCTGTAAACCACTCGCTTGTCGCCCATGTACCCGATGGCCGGGGCCATGTCCAGGGGCACGGATACGGGCCCACCCCAGGCGTCCGTGAATCGAACATCCCTAAGGGGGGGGAACAATTCGCGAACGTCATCGCGCAGGCCTTCGAAGGTTTGTTCATTTTCATCGTGGTCCATGTCATAGAATCCCCTGCTAATGCTGATATCCCGTCCCCCCATGACGATACGGTTGTCTGCGGTGAGTCGGTAGTAGTGCACCAGATTTCTGGCATCCTCGATTCCCTGCCGGTTCTGCCAGCCAATGGATTGGTACTGGTCATCCGTCAGCGGTTCGCTGATGACGATATGGGTCCAGGCCGGCAGCTGTTTTCGCTTCAGTTTGGGAAAAAAATGGGTCCAGGCATTGGTGGCCAACACCACCTTGCTGGCTCGTACGGTCCCGTGCGGGGTAATGAGCAGGACAGCTTCCTGACGCTTTTTGATTTCCGTGACCGGGGTTTTTTCGTAAATTTCCACCCCCATGGGGCGGATGGTTTCAGCCCAGCACCACGAGAGCTTGGCCGGGTTCAGAATGCCGCAGCGGGGTTCCCACCAGGCCCCCAGGTACATGGGACTGTTGACCTGTTCCCGGGTCTGATCCTTGTCAAGCCATTCAATGCCAGCAAGTCCCAGCTTGTGAGCCAGCTCGATCTCGTGCTGTATGCGCTTTTTGTATTTATCCGAGGTGGCCACCCGCAGAAAACCGGGATGCTCATAATCGCAGTCCAGATCCAGCTCCTCAACGAGTTCTTTTAAAAGATCCACGGCGCGTTCCATGTAGAGGTGCGCCTCCCGGGCCTTGGCTTTGCCGAAGCGCAATGCTGTGATACCGAGGGTCAGGCCGAAAAGCGTCATATTAAAGCCGCCGTTGCGGCCGCTTGCCCCAAAACCGATCACCTCGTTTTCCAACAAGGCCACCCGCATACCGGGTTCTTCCTTTTTCAGGTGATAGGCTGTGGACAGGCCGGTAAACCCGCCGCCGACAATAGCCACATCCACTTCGATATCGCCATTGAGGCTTGGCCCGGGGGTGTAGTCCCGGGTGGTCATCCAGTGGCTTTTGGTTTGAAAAAGCTTGCTGTTCATTGTGCCCCCTTTTTTTTACCTGAAACATTTTCTTCATGACGCCGCTCAGGGCCTCGCGTTCAATGGCCATTTGGATCAGATTGTAGAATACGCGGTTCAGCAAGGAGTTGAAAACCAGTTCATCCTTGTCAAGAAAAAATAGTTTTATTGCTTGCTTTTCATGAGCGGGTTGAAAAAGGAGGTCTCGAATTCGTCGTTTATCATGCCGATTCTTTTGGCCAGGGCAAGCGTCAGCATGGTGAAAATGCCGTTGGATTCAGCGCAGATCTCATCATCCGCATTGTAGAGGGCAGCCTTGATGATTGCCTCCCGTTTGCCGGTGCGTTCCTGGACCCAGGCCTGGCACCGGAGCTCTTCACCCACCATGACCGCCTTGACAAAGTCGATGGTCATGGTCTTGGTGAGGGTGAGCTGTTCCAGCAGATAAATGCCTGCCCAACCCATGGTCTCGTCCAGGATGGTGGATAGGATCCCGCCGTGGGCAATGCGGTTCCAGCCTCCCATATGCCGGGGAACCACCACCCGGGCATAGATGCGCTCGTTGTCCGTGAAAAATTTCATCTGCAGTCCTGAAGCATTGGCCGGGCTGCAGGCAAAGCAGTTGTGAGCGTCGGTGTTGGGCAATTCTATCAATGCTTCCCAAGGCGTCTCCGGCATCATGCGGCCCTCCTGTTCTTAACAGGCAACAGCGGTTTGTAAAGGAAGTGGAAAAATTTAAACATGTGTCTCTTTCTCCTGCCGTGTGTGAATGGGACCATACCATCAAAAGCGGGTGAAAACAATCCGGTGCGGATTGACTTTAGGGATGTAATTTGACATGTTTTAAACATTGATTTTAGACAAACCCCAGTGTTGTTTGTGCAATTTTGGGGTAAAAACCGCAAATATAGGAGTACAACACTATGCAATGGATACTGTATGCTTTCAGCTTAGTCTTTATCGCTTCAGGGGTCTATATGATTCTTTACACCGACAACGCCAGACATCTTTTCAGACAATTTGTCCAAATGGGTTTTAAAACCCTGTCTGTCATTGCGGCCATCATAGGCTTCCTGTTTCTGGTGTCGGCCTCGGCAAGCCACTATCCATGGTTCCTGAGAATCATCGGCATTTTTACCATTTTAGAAGGGGTGTTGCTTTACATAAACCCTCAGGACATCATGGGAAAGATATACGGCTGGTTTCTGGACGAGGCATCCGATCAGACCTTCAGGGCATCCGGCATTATCACGGTGATCTTCGGGACGGCCTTGATATCCTGGATCGTGTAGTTGATAGGTAGAAGGTTGTAGGTGATAGGTAAAAGGGGGCTGGAAGCAAAAAGCACTAAGCGACCTGCTACCTTCAGCAATCTCAGAATAAACAAATAAAGATGGAAAAAAATCAATTTAGCCACCTACCTTCATTCTCTCTCCGAATGAGAGAAAAGAGCAATCCACATCCGCATATCGCAGGATAACACTCTTCCTGCCTGCTACCTTGTCATATTGTTCATCAGGATAACCCAGGGCAATGACCGCATAGGGTGTTTCATCATCCGGCAGGCCGATGAAGCGGTTGATGCTCTTGTCCCTTTTCATGGCTTCGATGACATAGCCGATCAGGCAGGTGCCCAGTCCCATGGCGTGGGCACCCAAAAGAATGTTCTGGGTGGCCAAAAGGGCGTCCTCCGAGGGGCATGAGGCGTTGTCGCGTGACCCGACGACGATGACGGCCGTGGCCCCGTGGAACAGGAGGTCCTTGCCCTCTTTTTCCCAGCGCTCGAAAGCCTCGAGGACGGTCTGGTAACGGTCGGCATAGTAGTCGGCCAGGGCGGGCTTGTTGACCAGCTTCAGCAGGTTGCGAAGCCACCACTTTGCCGCCATGCGGTTTATTTTTTGAAAGAAGGTGCCGACCTGGCGGACAAGAGCTTTTACGGATTCTCGGTCGGGCAGGATGGTAAAGGACCACGATTGGCAGTTGGACCCCGACGGAGCGGTGATGCCGATTTTAGCCAGGTCTTCCAGGACATTGCGTTCGACAGGTTTGTCCAGGAAGTTGCGGCAGGAGCGCCGGGACTGCATGAGGTTCACCAGGGATGGGGTGTCGAATGCGCCGTGGGGCAGCCAGCGGTCCTGGGCGGCAAAGGTCTTGAATTGTGCGAGCAGGGGGTCCTGCATGCCGACTGTGATGGCCCCTTCAGGGCAGGCTGCCGCACAGTGGCCGCAGTTGAGGGATTCATCGCCTGTGATGCAGGCCTTGCCATCCAAGAGGCTGATGGTCTCCTTGGGGCATACGGGTATGCAAAGGCCGCAGCCAATGCATTTGTCCATGTCGATAACAGTGGTGACGATCCGGTCGTTGTCCATTATGATCTCGTTTCCAGGTCAGGTGTTGTTGATGAAAGGCCTTATACAGCCTCGAATAAATATACTACTGATTCAGTTATTGCAATATGGGGCAGTCTGCAATGGCAATATGACCTGCAGGGGATTTCACAGGCCATGGATTGGATTACAGCTGTTCCTACAAATCAGGGACCTCCGGCAGAGCAGGCCCCTTCGAGGGGCCTTCCTCATACCTCCGGCTCTGCCGGAGGCCGCTGATTTGCTTTGACTTATAGGAATAATGTGTTATTGCGGGTAGAGGTGTAGCGCTTGGAAATTGAGTTTTATGAAGTGTGACAAAAGATAACCAAAACCAGCTAAAAAGGAGATATATTATGCAAAAGTACGGTGCTGAGTTTTTCGGGACATTCTGGTTGGTGTTGGGCGGGTGCGGCAGTGCGGTGTTGGCTGCCGCCTTTCCGGAAGTGGGGATTGGCCTTTTAGGGGTTTCCCTGGCCTTCGGGCTGACGGTGTTGACCATGGCCTTTGCCATCGGCCACATCTCCGGCTGCCATCTCAATCCGGCGGTTTCCGTAGGGCTCTGGGCGGGTGGACGTTTTCCGGCCAAGGAACTATTGCCCTACATCATTGCCCAGGTATTGGGGGCAATTGTCGCCGGTGGCGTGCTTTTTCTGATTGCAAGCGGCAAAGCAGGGTTCGAATTGTCAGCCGGTTTTGCCTCCAATGGCTATGGTGAGCATTCACCTGGCGGATACACCCTTTTGGCCGCCCTGGTCACCGAGGTGGTGATGACCATGATGTTTCTCATTGTCATCCTGGGTGCCACCGATGAACGCGCCCCTCAGGGATTGGCGCCCGTGGCCATCGGCCTGTGCCTGACCCTGATTCACCTGATCAGCATTCCGGTGACCAACACATCGGTCAATCCTGCCCGCAGTACAGGCGTTGCCGTTTTTGTGGGGGACTGGGCCATTGCACAGCTCTGGCTGTTCTGGCTGGCGCCCATTGTCGGAGCCATGCTGGGTGCAGTGGTGTACCGTTTCATCGGCAAACCGGCGGAGTGATCTGACCGAAGCCCGCTGAGGTATCATGTGCTCCTTGCAGGATGATTTATTTAGACAGGATTAACAGGATTATTTAGTGCCCATAACGGGATTCAGCCTAAATACTCTGTTCTAGCGCGGAATCCCGGTCTCTATAAAACTATCGGCAGTCAACCGCTCTGGGTGAACTGAATCCCTTGGTAACGTCTGTTATACCGTTCTTAAATTAGCGGCGCAGCCGCGTTACATAAAAGCGCGGTACGCGCTTTTATTCGAAAAGGCTGAGGTATTGTCCATATCCCTCTTTTTCCAGGTCTTCGGTCGGTACGAACCGCAAGGAGGCGCTGTTGATGCAGTAACGCATTCCCGTAGGCGCCGGCCCATCGTTGAACAGGTGCCCCAGGTGGCTGTCGCCATGCCGGCTGCGAACTTCGGTGCGCGTCATGAAGAAGCTGCGATCCGTCAACTCCACAATGTATTCCGGCTCCAGGGGTCGGGTAAAACTGGGCCAGCCGGTACCTGATTCAAATTTGTCCGTTGAACTGAAAAGGGGTTCACCGCTGACGATATCTATGTATATCCCGGCTTTTTTGTTGTCCCAAAAATCATTGCTAAAGGGGCGCTCCGTGCCGTTTTCCTGGGTGACCTGATACTGGAGCGGCGTCAGCCTTGCCTTTAGCTCTGCATCACCGGGTTTCACGTATCTTCCCTTTGCGGCGGACGTTTCTTTGCCGGCCGTGCCGCTGCCTTCAGGCCAGGCCCTTTTCAAAAAGGCATCGCGGCCCGACCCCGACCGGTACCACTTATAGCGGATGGGATTCTTTTTATAATAATCCTGGTGGTAATCCTCGGCAGGATAGAACGTGCCCAAAGGTTCGATGAGGGTGGCCACAGGCTTGTCAAAAGGTCCGGACTGCTCCAGGCGCTCCCGCGAGGTTTCCGCCAGCTGCCGTTCTTCTTCGGAAGCGTAAAATATGGCGCTTCTGTACTGGTCACCCCGGTCTACAAACTGGCCGCCCGGATCTGTGGGATCCACGTGCCGCCAGAACACATCCAGAAGTTCTTCATAGGATATTATTGACGGGTCGTAGATCACTTCGATGGCCTCGATATGCCCGGTGACGCCGCCGGCTACCTGTTCGTAGGAAGGGTTTTCGACGTGGCCCCCCGTATACCCGGATATAACCGCGACAACACCGTCAACCTTTTCGAAATCCGATTCTGTGCACCAGAAACAGCCTCCGGCAAATACGGCCGAGTTGGTGGTTTCCAGGGGTGATTTTACCGTATTTTCATTTTTTTCCATGCTGTTGACCTGTGCAAAGATGAATACAGAAACAAGTATAAGAACAAAGGTGATAAATAAGGATTTCATGGTACACCTCCATTATCGATGCTTTGCAGCGTTACCGCAAATACAATAGTGCGCCACGATTTCATGATCTAATATCGCCGAAGCGAGATTGGTTTTAATAACAGTTATTATTAATATAATAAAGATTTCAGCATTGTCGAGGATGTTAAGGCGGGTTCAGCCCAAGATTGTCTTCTTCACAGCCATTTTGGGGAAGGTCATGGCTTGCAAAATATACCCTGATAGCCTACATTCCGATCGAAATACAGTATCCAAAAGAGAGGCATCATCTATCAAACGTATGCAATTTTATTCTTTGCAATAAATGTGACTCAATGAAGGATGTTCCCATCATTACCATTGAAATGTTGATCAAGCAGTACGATGTACTGGTGGTCGCCGATGAAATGGGATTCCCCTTTCTCGAAACCATAGAAGCGGTATTTTCAGCCATCTGCCGGGCTGTGGATGAGGGGCGCCGTGTGCACCTCATTCTGCCCAATCCGGACCTCATTTATCCAAAGGTCTGCAGGATGTGCCCGCCGACCTGCGGCCAACGTATCGGCTCATTTCGCTCTGAAAAACCACCTGATTTTGATTTTTTGCCCTATTTAATGTAGAAGACTATCATGAATTACGGTTCAATAGCGCACGTTTTCGGAAAATTGCTAGTGGTGACAGGCAGTTCCATGGTTTTGCCCATGATCTGTTCGATCTATTATGGGGAGGATGATCTTTTCTCCATTGTTATCTCGGCCATCATCATCATCGCCATGGGGTGGCCCCTGTGGCGGTTTTTCCGACATCACAACGAATTGAACATCAAGGACGGTTTTTTTATCGCCGTTTCTGGGTGGGTGCTGGTATCGGTGGTTTCCGGACTGCCGTACATGATTCACGGGTCCATTCCTTCCTTTACCGACGCTTTTTTTGAAATGATGTCCGGCTACACCACCAGTGGCGCCACCATCCTCACCGATATCGAAATCGTTCCCCATGGTCTGCTTTTCTGGCGCAGCCAGACGCATCTCCTGGGCGGCATGGGGTTTCTGACCCTGACGGTCATATTTCTCCCCCACGGTATGGGCGGCGTGCGCATTTTTCGGGCCGAATCGAGTCCCGGCCAGGTGATCACCAAGGAAAAGTTCATTCCCCGCAACCGCGATACCATGGTATGGCTCTGGGGCATCTACCTGACTTTGAATGTTCTGGAAACTGCGCTGCTCTGTTTTGGCGGGATGTCCCTTTTCGATTCCCTTTGCCACTCTTTTGGCACCGTGTCCACATCCGGCTATTCACCAAAGAATGCCAGTATCGGGCACTACGACAGTGCTTATTTCGACTGGGTGATCATCGTGTTCATGTTTTTCGGCGGCATGACGTTCATGTTGTTTTACCACATGGTCAAAGGGGAGTGGAAAGTCATCAAGATCAACACCGAATTCCGCTGGTATGTGGGCCTCCTGCTCTTCTTCTGCGGCATGGTTACCTGGATTTTGTGGCGTCAGGGCACGTACACCAATCCGGCGGATGCCCTGCGGTACGGCACATTTCAGATCATGTCCCTTTTGACCACCACCGGGTTCACCACCGCGGACTATGAAAAGTGGCCCCAGGCTGCCCAGATGTTCCTGTATGCCTCGTGTTTCATCGGGGCCTGTGCAGGGTCCACCACCAGTGGTATCAAGGTGGTCCACTATGTCATCATCTGGAAATACATGGTGGCCTCCATCAAAAAGATCTTTTTCCAGCCCATGTCGGTGAAAGCCGTCAGGCTGAACGGCCGGCCCATCGACCGGCTCATCATCGACCTGGCTATCTGCTATTTTATCGTCAACATCTTTATGATCCTGGGAGGCGGGTGCATTATGGTCCTGACCGATGACATGGACTATGTATCCGCCATGAGCTCGATCATCGCCTCGCTCATGAACATCGGTCCGGGATTCGGAACCATCGGTCCGTCTGAAAACTATGCCCACATTTCGATCTTTGGAAAGTGGTTTTTGTCCTGGAACATGCTGGTGGGCAGGCTGGAGATGTTTTCGGCACTAGTGGTGTTCTACCCCAGCTTTTGGAAAAAATAAAAACAAACAGCCCCGCATTGAAAAATGCGGGGCTGTTTGTTTTTTAGGAGAAAAATAGTTGTTGGACATCCTTCAGCGCCAGGGTGCGGGACACGATGATGGCCCGTTCATTGGGGTGGACACGGGTGTCGCCAACGGCAATCTGCCATCTGTCATCCCTAAATACAGCGCCGATCAGGAATTTTCCATAAAAGGAAGGGTCTAGCTTGGACAGGGGCTTGCAGGTGATCTGCGAGTTGGGCTCGGCCACGATTTCGACCATTTCCGCCTCCAGACCATGTAAATGGGATACGGACAGGAGCTGCCCCCTGCGGATAAACTTGAGGATTTCGTTGCCGGCTAGAATCTTTTTATTCAAGGCAATATCCGATCCCATGGTGGCGGCCAGCACCAGGTAGTCCTCTTTATTGACCAGACAGATGGATTTTCGCTGCAGGGAGCCGTCCGGGTCTTCCTTTCCCTGCAAGAGGTGCTTGGCCAGAAGGCAGCTCATGATGTTGGTTTCATTGTCCCCGGTGGCAGTGATAAAGGTGTCCATTTCCAGCAGGCCGGCCAGCTGCAGCACGTTGGCGTCCGATCCGTCGCCGTGCAGAACCTCGGCATTTTTTAACGAAAAAGAAAGGGCCTCGGCCGATTTTTCATCCTTTTCGAGTAATGTGACTTCGACCGAATCTTCAAGCAGTTGAGCAACACGGTTGCCCACCAGACCGCCACCCAGGATCATCACCCGGTGGCGCCGCTGCTGTGTTACGCCCGTGAGTTTCATCAGCTTGGGCAGGTCTCTGGTCGCGGCCATGATGAACATCTGGTCCTGGGGCAGGAGCCGGTCGTTTCCGCCGGGAATGACGGTTTTGATGCCGCGGGCCAGGGCCACCACCCGAAAAGGGAATTCATGGTAGGTTTGGGAGAATTCCAACAGCCTTTTATTGGCCAGGGGTGATGATTCATGGATGCGTGTGGCCAGCACCTGAATCTGCCCGTCGGCGATGTCGATGATATCGTTGCCCGACCTGAGCTTGATGATTCTGCCGATCTCCTGGGCCGCCAGCTCTTCGGGGTGAATGATCAGGTCGATATTAAGGTCTTCCACGGACATGAAAGAGTTGTCGCCGCCAAACTCCAGCGAGCGGACCCGGGCAATTTTTCGCTGGATTCCAAACCGGTGGCCGATCATGGCAGCCATCATGTTCACGGCATCATTGTCGGTGACGGCAATGAGATAGTCCATCTTTTCCGCGTTGGCGTCCCGCCAGCACGCAATGCTCATGGCATTGCCCTGAATCAGGCGCGCATCCAGAATGCCATCGGCCTCGCGAATCAGCTTGCTGTCAGCTTCGATGACGGTAATGGCATACCCCTCATGGGTCAGTCGCTTGGCCAGGTAATAGCCCACACCGCCGAGGCCGAGGATGAGGATATTTTCGGATATGGCTTTCTTTTTTCCAAACATTTTTCAGTCAGTATGCTCCTGAATTTTCCAGGTGGATAAGATAATCAAGCTTCTACCCCACAGTTTCACCCTCAGACGCCTTGACTCTGAAGCCCTCCGGCTTTTGCAACGTTGGGATCTATCTTAGCCTTAATTGAAAAAGGATTCAAGGGAAACCGAATCTGTTGCAGCTTAACCGGCGCCATGGATTGACAATTCGCCCATAAAGCGGCAAAATAGGGATTGTTTCATTGGCTGAAGCATGGCTTATGCTTTGGCCTTTTATATTGAAGCGTGGTATGTAAGGCCGGTGAAACTGGGAATGTAATAATCGTTTTCAATATATCTGCTGGACGATGATAACCTTTTAGATTGCAGCCGAACCGGCATAAAGGAGAGAGAATATGAAGAGATGGCCAAGCATGTTGGCCGCGGTGGTGGTTCTGTTGGGATTGGCAACGCCCTTATGGGCCTATGAAGTGGTTGTATTGCCGGGCAATGAAGCGGTCATCGAATGGCTCAAGGCAGAAAATTGGTGGGGCCAGGAAAAAAAGGGCGAGCAACTCCAGGTCCCGCGCATAATGGTAACAGGAATATCCGAGCGTTGGCAGAAAAACGCCGCAAACATGCCGGTATCCCAGAAAAAGGGAGTATTTTATCGTTTAATGCTGCCGCTGGCAATGCATGCCAACGAAATGGTGCTGGACAGGCGTGAAAAAATGAAGAAGATGGATGCGGTGCTGGCAGGCGGTGGTAAACTGTCGGCCGAGGGCCTTGCCTGGCTGCGAGGTACGGCCGTGGTCCTGCGGATTGAAAAACGCGAAAAAGCCGATAAGTTGAGCGATCCGGCCGAACTTCGCAAGGTTATCGACAAGGCGCTTTACAAACTGGATGTGATCCCCGCCGGCCTTGTGCTGGGCCAGGCTGCCTACGAGAGCGGATACGGCACCTCGCGCTTTGCTGCCAAGGGCAATGCCCTGTTCGGCCAGTGGACCTATGGCGGCAAAGGGCTCGTTCCGGAACAGCAGCGCAAGGAGCTGGGTGACCACCGTATCGCGGCCTATGACTGGCCGTTTGACAGTGTGCGCGGATACTTTATCAACCTGAGCTCCCATCCGGCCTACGAAGATTTCCGCCGACTGCGCGCGGATATGAGGGTTGCCGGCAAGCCCCTGGGCTGCATGGAACTGGCCCAGGGTCTGAAAAGTTATTCCGAGCGTGGACAGGAATACGTGGACACCTTGAGGGGCATCATCCGCGTCAATAACCTGGCCATTGCCGACAATGCCGTGTTCAGGGACGAGCCCATGCGGTTTCTACTGACAACGGCCGATGAGGATTCGGCTGCCAAATTGCGCAAAGATATCGAGGCCATGCAGAAATCAGGGGAAATCGAGAAGATTGTGAAACGGATGCGGCTGGAATAACGGAGCGACGGAGGACAGGGGTCAGATGCCAGAGCTACAGAGACCAGAGCCCCAGAAGACGGAGGGCAGAATTCCGATGCAGGGCTGAAGCCCTGGCCTACATGCCCATTCCTCGAATCAACCATAATTGATAAACCGGATTTAATGGTGTGCTGGGCGGTTATTTTCCCAGAAACTGCATATTCAGGGCAAAGAAAATGGACCATTCCGGCCACCCGGGCCCATCGTAGGCAACTGTCCATTGGGGCTCGACAAAAAAATTGAACACCTTGTTACCTTTCTTGATTACCTGGCCGATGCCCAGGCCGAGTGGTATGTTGTAATTGTCGCTTTCAAAGTCATACGCCCAAATGGGGGCCGTCCTAAGATAGGTCCCGCCCCCCAGTTGATAAAAGCCAAAAGGCTGTAAGGCACCCACATTGACATTGTCACGGTCGTCATCTCCGGCAAAACTGGCTTGCCAGGTCAGCAGATATCCGTATTGAAATTTTCTGTTTCTGGCGTCGAAAATGATCTGGGCAAAGCCGGCCGACCATTTTTTACTGCCCAGATAGTCTTCTGTGGCCGTGGGTGCCGTGAGCAGCGGCCCGAGGCCCACGCTGAGGGCCGGGTTGGGCATGTCGAACAGATAGGCGGCAAAGACGTTGAAATCGCCGAGGCCGGTCTCATGATCTTGATCAGGCGGTGTGGGGTAGGTGTTGACCGGTAGCGATGCACGCACCAGCCAACCGGTTTCTGCGATGGAAAAGGGCTGGGCATACCGGAGCCAGAGCTGGTTGGCATTTTCATCGCTTTCGGTCAACTCGCCGATGTAATAATTCTGTATATTGAAGGCCACCATGTTGGCGAGAGGATTATTGGCTTGGGCTGCGGCGGCAGCAGCGTCAGGCTGCGGGGCGTTTTTTTCATCGGTGGCAGCGGCTCCGGCCGCATAACAGAAGCATATGATCGTCAAAAGAGTCAGGAGAATGATAGCGGTTTTGAATTTCATGGTTAGCCTTTCAGCATTTATTTTTTCGGGTGGATTGATTCATGCCATTGTAGCTAAAAGATATATTTTCATTCAAAATATTACCTGTCAAGGGTTACCATTAAAGTTGAGCGCGGGTAAGAAAATCCATCCAAGAGAGCTTTGCAAAAAAGTGCCGCCCATAAAAAGAGATGCCTGCCCATTCAAAATATGATAACAAAGACGTCATAAACCAGAGGGCATCCCACCGCGATAACAATAGGGATGTCAATGCCTCTAACGCGGAGAGCCCGGCAAACGGCCCTGACTGGCCGTTGCGGATGTAATTGCAGCCCCTTTTTACGAAATGAAGACTTCTTTTAAACATAATCAAAAAGTAACGCTGGTTATTGCCACCAGGACCGAGATGGGGTTTACAGCCACCATTGACGGCATTCAGGAGGGTATTCTGTACAAAAACGAAGTGTTCCAACCACTGAAAATCGGGCAGAAGGTCAGCGGTTATATCAAGAAAGTGCGTGAGGACGGTAAAATAGATCTTTGCCTGCAAAGGCCCGGTTACAAGGCTGTGGATACCCTGGCCGCGAGCATCATGTATAAGTTGCGGCACCAGAAGGGATTCATGGCGGTGACAGATAAGAGTCGGCCTGAAGTCATTGCCGGCCTTTTCGGAGTCAGCAAGAAGGTATTCAAGAAAGCCATTGGCGATTTGTACAAGAAAAGATTGATCACCCTGGAAGAAGACGGCATCCGGCTTAAGGAAAAAAGAAATAAGCCAGTTTCCACGCCTAAAAAAGGGCGGAAGGGCCGCGTCCGCTAAAGGATCCGTCGACGAGGTTCTATAGCGTTTGGCAAAATAACGTTCCGAAACTAAAATTGTCCTGGTACATCTCTTACATCTGATGACGACAAAGAGATGCTACTCCAAACGCTATTATAATTGCTTTTAGATTTCAGCCTGTCGGCCATGATGAACATATATATGACAACCGGTATATTCACCGCGGAGGCTCAGAGGAAGCGGAGAATTGCTCTGCAAACATATATCTAAAATGCGGATCGATGGGTATTCTAATCAGCTTTTTTGTCAATTTTTCAGCATAAAAACGATGATGGAAAAAAACAGCACAAATACAACCGGATCAAATATTTTCTCGGAAAGGGCT
>JBDLJD010000030.1:0-35102 GCA_039714495.1 Thermodesulfobacteriota bacterium | reverse complement strand
GATAAAAGTTTGTACCAAACTTTTATTATACGCGGCTGCGCCGCTATTTAAATTGGTGGATAGTGGTCAAGTACTGACTGTACCTTGTTAATCTATAAAAAGCTGCCTTGTATCGGGTTGCGAGTTACAAGTTTGGGTTTTGGTCATCCGACATCCCCTTCCAGTAAAAAAACAGGAACTAGTTGAGGGGGCGGGGTGTTCTAATCGTCATCCCTGCGCAGGCAGGGATCCAGTCATTTAGCTAATCGCTTTCTGGATAGCGCAAAAGCTTCACTGCGTGTCCCGCCTTCGCGGGAATGACAAGGGTTTTAGCAAATACTCCCCGACCCTTGAACTAGTTAACAGCGGGTCTCTTGACTATACGCAACCGGCCTACTCTTAACTATTTCGTTGGATTTTCTTTGTGCCTTTGTGGTTCAAGATCTTTGTCTTCCATCTTCCGCTGGGTGAGCACACAGGGCCTGCCCCTGCATGGTGTTAGGCCGGGGTTCTCTCCCTTCTTCTTACTGCTTACTGTAGCTCTGTTCTCTGGGATCCTCCATCTGGGGTTCTGGTGCTCTGGAATTCTGGATTACTCCCTACTTAAAATGCCCCGGTCACAATCTTGTTCAGCATTTTCCGATAGTAAAGGTAGTTTTCAAGGGGCATATCTTCGCGAATGCGCCCGTCCGCCAGGGGCACATACCCGCCTGATTCCAGAAGCGATGGCACCTTGGCCATCAGTTCCTGCTGGATGGCCCTCTTTCCGAAACGGAGGGCATCCAGGTCGATTCCGCCCATCAGCCTCAAATCGCGGCCATACTCCTCTCTTATGGCAAGGTAATCCATGGCCCCGGATTCCACTTCACAGGCCCACAGGCAGTTGAAGCCCCACTTTAAAATAAGCGGTATCAGGATGCGCGCATTAGCATAGGTCTGAAATATGATGTTCTCCACGCCATGGCGACGAAGGGTTTCGAAAACCGGTGTGTAACTACTGAGAACGATGTCCTCGTACATGGCCGGAGAGAGAAGCGGTTGGTCGTTCCCACCGATGGGCTCGCTGAAAATGACGGCGTCGACCTCGACGTCCTGAAGCACTCTTTCCGCCAGGGTCGCCGCAAACTCGCCTTGTATGCACATCATTTTCCGCACAAGGCCCGGCTGGTCCTTCAGCAGATACATGACATCAAGAAACCGCTTCCAATTCATCACCCCCATGGTCAGAAAAAAGCCTTCGTGCACATACAGAAACAGGGCATGCTCCCTTTGTGGCAACGTTTTCATTTTCTCTTGCCATGCTTCCGGCAGGCGCTTCGGGTCAAAGGGGTCCAATCTTTCCTCGAACCCATCCAGTTGGTGCCTCTCTTCGGGCCAGTCGGCAATATCCGGTATGGGGTAAAGGTCGGTTTCCAGGGTCTCTTTCCTGTCCATGGAAACCATCTTGTAGAGTTCGCCTTCGCTGGACAATCCCTGGCCATGCCAGGCTTCGATAACCTCCGGACGGATGCCTTCGTCAAAGCAGGGCACCCGGTCAGGCGCTCCCAGCCGCATGGTCGCATGAAAACGCTCCCTGCTGGTCATGGGCTCTTCCTGCTCTTGTTCGTTTTGTACCTTCATATAAGCTGTCCTTATGCTGTAAAAAGGCGTTTCAGTTTTTATCGCATGGATTTTAAGGTATTTGAATAAAATTAGACAAGCTTTTTTATGGTTGACATTGATTCCCGGTTACAGTAATGCGTCTTTAAGGTGACAGATATGAGAAAAAATATATTTACGACATTTGAATCCGGACGCTTCTATTTTATCTTTAGGTGCGTCCATCTGGACCGCTGACGCAAACAACTGATCAGCACCCCGGTTGGACATGAGTGGCCACCCGGGGTTTTTTATTTGTAAAGCCCTGGGTACAGCACCCAGGGCTTTTTTTTGCCCTGCATGAAATTTGATGGAATATTGACAAATATGAAATGGAATGTGTTCTTTTTCCATCAAATTTAAATAAATGGCGAAACAAAAAAGGTAAATCATGAAAAACTTAAAACTGGCTTCTCGAGATCAAAAAAAGAGGACGATCGTCAATGTGGGCGGTGTCGAAGTCGGCCGGGGACTAGTGGTCATTGCCGGCCCCTGCAGCGTCGAAAGTGAAAAGCAGACTATTGAAACCGCTCACGCGGTCAAGGCCGCCGGCGCAGACATGATGAGGGGCGGCGCATTCAAACCCCGAACGTCGCCCTATGCTTTCCAGGGACTCGGCCTCGAAGGGCTTAAAATTCTGGAAAAAGCCCGGGAGGAAACCGGCCTGCCCATCGTGACAGAAGTCATCGACCCCCGCGATGTCAGCTGGGTGGCGGAATTTGCCGACATCCTCCAGATCGGAACCCGCAACATGCAGAATTACGCTCTTCTCAAAGAAGTCGGCAAGTCAGGCCGCCCGGTTCTCCTGAAAAGGGGCATGTACTCCACACTATCGGAATGGCTCAACTGTGCCGAGTACATTCTGAGCGAAGGGAACCCGGATGTGATCCTCTGCGAACGCGGTATCCGCACCTTTGAGAGTTACACCCGGAACACGCTCGACCTGAGTGCCGTGCCTGCCATCAAGGAACTTACCCACCTGCCCATCATTATCGACCCCACCCACAGCACCGGGCGCCTCAGCCTGATTGGCCCCATGAGCATCGCGTCTGTGGCAGCGGGTGCGGACGGACTTATCATCGAGGTGCACAACAAACCCGAGGAGGCGCTGTGTGACGCAGCCCAGGCGCTGACGCCGGAGATGTTTACCGGAATCATGTCCCAGGTGAGGCCGCTCCAGTCATTTCTGGAAAACAGCATGCCGGCAATGTCATAAACGTGAACCCCCAACATTCCAGATAGAGGTTGAACATGAAATTAAAGGAGATACGAAAGCATATCGATAAAATCGACAGGGAACTTCTGGTTCTGCTGCAGGAACGAATGGGTCTGGCGCTGCGCTCCAGAAAATTCAAGGAAACAACTACCGATCCGGACCGCGAAGAAGATGTGCTTGCCCGCATCGAGCGTATGAATCTCGACCTGGTCGAACGGTCATTCTCCAGACAGCTGTTGAAAACCATCATCGAGGAAAGCAAACGGCAGCAGGAAGAGGAGCGGCCCCTGGTGGCTTTCCAGGGTGAACATGGTGCTTATGGAGAGGTTGCAGCCCGGGGGCTGGTCCCGGGTGGTGCCTATATTCCCTGCATGGAATTCGCCGACGTCTTCCGGGGGGTGGAAGAGGGATCCCTGGACCTGGGAGTCGTTCCGGTGGAAAACTCTCTTGAAGGTGCCGTCACCCAGGTTAACGACCTGCTCACCTCCACGGAACTGAAGGTGATCGGTGAGGCCAAAGTGCCTGTCAACCACTGCCTGCTTGCCACCGAAGCAACCGACTACCGCGAGATACGCCTGGTCTATTCCCATCCCCAGGCCTTGGCCCAGTGCCGGGGGTTTCTCATGCGCAATCATTTAGAGCCGCGCCCTTATTATGACACGGCCGGGGCCGCTAAAATGCTGGCCAGGGAAAACCCCAATGCTGCGGCCGCTATTGCCAGTGAACTGAGTGCGGAACTCTACAACCTGGAAATCATAAAGCGTGGAATCGAGGACAGCCCGGCCAACCGGACCCGTTTTCTGCTGCTCTCGAGAAATGACTATGAAGGTGTCGGTGACAAAACATCCATAATTTTCGTTACACCCCACAAAGCCGGCAGCCTATTCAGCATCCTGCATCTTTTTGCCGAGGCCGGCATCAATCTCACGCGCATCGCCTCCATGCCCCTGCGCTCAGAGCCGGACAACTACAGCTTTTTTCTGGATTTCGAAGGCACTGAAAATGATCCATCCGTGTCCGAGGTGCTGAATAAAATGGAAGAAATGACGGTCACCATGAAATACCTGGGCAGCTATCCGGCAGCCAACGGTGATAAGGTAGAAGGATAAATCCAGAGGTCAGAGAACGGAAGACGGAGGACAGAACACCAGAGGACGGAGCCTCAAAGGACAGAAAGCGGAACCTCAGGTCTGTAGGGGCGCCCCGGCCCAACACCATACCGGGGCAGGCCCTGTGTGTTCGCCCATCAGTGGGGAGGCCCTGGAGGCCTGAGGACGATGCAGTGCTAAAGCCCTGACCTACATGCCCATCCCTCGAATCCTTGAATCCTGACTGTATCCTTTTGCAAACCTATAATACTGGTTTAACCTGTGCGCTTCAGCGCCAGCGGAAAGAAAATGAGCGGCGCCATGCCCACCACAACTGGAAAACCGGCAGGGCCGATAAAATGCATGGATGAGCTCCCCATCAGCGGACCCACCACCATGCCAAAGGTATACGCCATGACAAACATGGAGCTTGCCGCTGTCAGTTCGGCCCCCTTGAAAACCTGACCGATATTGATCATTCCCAAGGTGTAGTAGGCACCCACCGACCCGCCCCACACGAACAGCAACACCCCGGCAATTAAGGGCAGTTTAAGATTGAAATGCACCAACGGTACGGCAATAACAGATATTGCCGCCACCAGCAGGGCAACCATTTTAAAGGAGACCTTGTCCACAACCCAGCCGACAAACGGCTGCCAGACAAAACTGCCCACGGCAAACACCGACACCAGGATCAGGGCGCCCGATGTTGCGATCCCGCTGCGCAATCCATAGACCGGCAGCAAAGCCAGCACGGCTGTTTCAAGAAATCCGCTAATAAACCCCGCCACGGCTGCCAACGGTGCCATAGCGGCCATCGGCACTACCCGGAATGGCCTTGAAGGCAGATTGGCACGACCGTCCTTGGGGACCAGCAGCAGCGGGATGGACGCCCCCCCCATGATCAGCCCGCTGATCACAAAGGGCATCGCCCCTTCAACACCGATGAATTTCAACAGCACCGGGCCTGCGGCAATTCCCATGCTCCAAATGGTTGCATAGGCCCCCACAATGCGGCCGCGGCTGTGCTCAGGGGCCATGGCGTTGATCCAGGCCTCACTGCTCACCCAGTGTATCCCCCCGGTCACGCCCAGACAAAAACGCAACAAGTACCAGTACCACAGTGATTCTTCGAGCCACAATCCAAAAACAAATACACCGGACAACAGGGCGCCGGCGACCATGGCGCGCAGCATACCGACACGCTGAACAATCCTTGGGAAAAACGGACCTGCCAGCAGGACTGCCAAAGAATATATGGTGGCGTTCATCCCGATGGCAACTACTGGTACACCGCGTTGTTCGAGGACAATCGAGGTTAGCGGAACAATGAGCCCGATGCTCAATCCCACTGAACCGGCGCTGACGATGACCGGCAGCAGCAGGCGAGAATAGACGTTTGTGGAAGATTGTGTTTCAGGATTCATCAATTCTGGTTTCAGGTGTCGGGTTGCAGGTTTCAGGGCGCATGTTTGCTATCAGCAAGGCGTTTAAAATTCGATGTTGTACGTTGGATGTTCGATGTTCGTTTTCTTCATCACGAAAGAAGGAAAGAAGGAAACCACGAAAAATTATTCCGAATATTTCGTGCTTTTTAGATTTCGTGTTTTCGTGATTCATTTTTTTATCCTGAATATCCTGTCTAATATATCTTCTGATTACGTTTAGCGCATCGGCTTCTCCTTACTGCTTACTCCCTACTGGCTTCTGGCAGTCTGAGCTGTCACCACGATCATCAGGGCCGGCGCCACTACAAAATCCGCCAAAAGGGCCACCAGAATCGTCATCCCCGTAAAAAAGCCGAACCGCTGGATATGGGTCAGCGTGGCAAACATGTCGGCAAAAAACCCGGTACTGAGCACCAGTGATGTAATCAGCAGTGCCCTTCCGGTCCCCAGCAGGGTTTCCCTGATGGCGTGGTATGCATCTCCCCTTTTCTGGTAATAGCGCCGGAAATTGTACATGAAGTGAACCGTGTCGTCCACGACCAGCCCCAGCGCGATACTGCCGATCATCAGGGTGGTCATGTCCAGGGGAATGCCGAAAAGCCCCATCGCCCCCATAACGGCCACGATGGGCAAAAGATTCGGGATCATGCTGATCAGGCCCAGCTTGACGTTTTCCACCAGCACCATCATCATGATGGTAATAATAAAAAAGGCCAACATGTAACTTCTGGTCATGCTTTTGATGGCCGCCGGTATGGTTCTGGCCATGAGGGCCATGCCACCCGTCACCTTGACCTTGGCGGTATCCGCAAAAATCGATTCGGCCACGGCGCTGACCTGATGCATGAACCGTTCTAAAACCACCGAATCCACCCAGGGGGTCTTAATGGTGACCCGGGTACTGGCCGATTGGCTGTCGATCACCTTCTCCAGGTCACGCGAACCGCTGTTTTCAAATAGAAGCAACTCCTGGGCGATGAGATCGTGTTCCTGCGGGATGGAATAATAGGCCTGGTCGTTGCCGTGCAGGGCCCGGTTGATCTCCTTTACGATGTCGTTGATTGAAAAAACCGTTCCCACAAATATGTCTGCATCCGCATAGTCTTCCATCTCTTTGGTAAATGCCTCAATGGCATTCAGAACATTGGGATCAAGAACACCGTTTTCGACTTGCATGTCAAGGACCACTTCCAGAGTGATGACACCTCTGAGGTCCTGGTCTATTCTTTTTAGATCCTGCTTGACCGCCATGGTGTCCGGAAAATACCCCACCACATAATCTGAAAACTCCAACCGGGATGCATAGTAAGTCCCTGCCAGGGCAATAAGCCCGGCCATGGCCAGGATTTTCAAAGTGTGGGCAATGGAAAAATCAGCAAACGCAGTAAGGATCCTGTCCATGCGTGGCGTGGCCTTGGGAACTTTTTTTTGGCGGCGTATGGGCATGACAGCCAGCAGGGAGGGGAGGAGACCAATGGTATAGAACAGGGCCAGCACAACGCCCGTTGCTGCAAAGATGCCCAAATCGGCAATGGCCGCCAGTTCCGCAAAACCGAACGAAAGCAGCCCGGCAGCTGTGGTCAGGGTCGTCATGACAATGGCCAGGCCCGAATGGCCGAGTGCATAAGCCACAGCCTCCTGACGACTGCAGCCGTGTTGATATTGCCGATAAAAAATAGCCAGTATATGGACGGCATCGCCGACACCCACGGCCACCAGGAAGGCCGGCAGGATGGTCGTCGTGATCTTGATGGGCACGTTGAAAAGCGCCATGAGGCCCAGCGTGGACAGTACCGAGCACACGATGATCAAAAGGGGCATGAAAACACCGCTTAACCTTCGGAACAACACCCACAGGAAAACAATAACAGCCCCAAAACTGATGGTGAGGCAGCGCACCAGATCCTGCATGACGGTCCGGTTAAACGCCTCCAATATGAAAGGGCCGCCCGACATGGCGATATTAATGCCGGGCCTTTTGTGACGCTCTACAATCCGCTTCACCGCTTCTACGACTTCGCTGTATTCCTTCTCGCTGAGATAGCGGCGGGCACCCTCTTTCTCCTGCTCCGTGGCCGGCATATCCTCAAAGGACTCGAGGATATCCGCTTCCGACTGCGCTTCATCAACCGTGGCGACGGTTTCCAGAACCACTGCCGCCAGCTTGCCGTCAGCCGAAACAATGTTGTTGACATAAAAGGGGTTGCCCAGCACCCGTTGTCGGAGTTCAACCCAGTCTACGCGCCTGTCCCGCCAGTCCTCGAGCAGGTCCTCCACCATGAGCACGTCTCCCTCGCCGTATGTGTTTCTCACGTTGACAAGGCTGGTCACGTCCATGATGTGGGGAACCTCTTCCGCCAGTGCCGTGTGCAAGTCATCCAACCAGGTGATGAATTCCCGGCTGAATACGTCCCTTGGCTCGGCGGCAACGATGATCATTTCGGAGCGGCCGAAACGATCCCTGAATTGATTGTACTCCAGCAAAATGGGATCATCTTTGTGCAGCAGGGCCTCCGAGGAGGTGTCCACCGTAATCCGCGGAATCATGGCGGTCAACGCCACGACAACCAGCAAAACCACCATTATGGCTGCCAGGCTGTGTCTGCACAGAAAATTACCCAACCCGACAAAAAGGGTTTCGATCTCATCGCTCAGGCGACGGCTGCCCAAACGCCTTCTTTCAGGACCCCGGTACCCGGGATCGTCAAGCTTCCGCCTGTCCGGCCCCTTGCGCCGGTTTCGGTGCTCCGGGGTGCATGTATTCGATGGGTCAGCATTGCCAGCAGACCTTTGTCTTTCAGTATTCATCGCTCGTTCGCATCCAGATAAACAGGTTATTATGAACCTTACACGAATCGGAGGATATATTAAAAAAAGTTGCAATTAAAGCCATATTTTCATTAGAAACAGTTGCTGCCAAAAGATTACATATGTATACAGGCATATTGAATACGGACAAGATGGATTATTAATCGATAATTGTTTCTAATGCTATGGAAGAAAAAATACACTTTCAATCAGGTGATCTGAGTATTGAAGGACTCGTCAGCCAGGGTCAGGGACCAAGGGGGGTTGTCATCACGCACCCGCACTCCCTATACGGCGGCGACATGTATAATCCGGTTGTAGAGTCCATCGGGCACGTGTATCAGCGCCGAGGAATTAGCACGCTACGTTTCAATTTCAGGGGCGTGGGGTCCAGCCAGGGAAGTTTTGCCGACGGTGTTGGCGAGCAGCAGGATGTCCTGGCCGCAGTCCACTGTCTTAAGGAAAAAGGGCTGGATCATATCGACCTGGCCGGCTATTCCTTTGGCGCCTGGGTCAATGCCCACATAGATCCTGATGCAGCCGCCATCCAAACCCTGGTGATGGTTTCGCCGCCAGTGGCCTTTATGGCGTTCGATGCCGGCCTGACCTTGCCCCGGCTCGGCCTGGTGGTCAGCGGAAGCCAAGACGACATCGCCCCTCCGGACCAAATTCGCAGCCTGCTGCCGGGCTGGAACCATGACGCGGTATTCAAGGAAATCCAGGACGCCGACCATTTTTATTTCGGCTTTTTCAAGGAACTGGAGGCGATTCTCGCAGAGAACCTTTGACGGAAGACAGAGGACGGAGCCACAGAGGTCAGCAGATGAAGGAAAGAGGTCAGAGCACAGAAGAAGACATATTAGACAGGATCAACAGGATTTTCAGGATTATAATAAGAAAGAGTGCTGCCCGCTTTTAGCGTACAGCCGCCTTATACCGTTTACCTTATACCTAAATATATATCATGTAGATCCTGTTAATCCTGTCAAATTTATACAACCTGAAACCCGAGAACCATGACCCGCATCTATATCAAACTCCTGATGACTGCTATTTTCTGGGGCGGCACTTTTGTGGCCGGACGGGTGATTGCAGGACACGTAAACCCCGTTGCCGCCGCCTTCTTGAGATTCGTGGTGGCATCCGTATTCCTGGTGACGCTCAGCCTGAAAAGCCAAAGCATGCCGCATCCCATGAATGGGCAAAAGGTCCTGGCCCTCTTCCTATTGGGGGCAACCGGCGTTTTCGCCTACAATCTATTTTTTTTCAAAGGCCTGGAACTGATCACCGCCGGTCGTGCCTCTCTGATCATTGCCAACAACCCCATATTCATTGCCTTGTTTTCAGTGCTGTTCTTCGCCGAAAAAATGACGCCTCTGAAAGTTGTCGGGATCCTCATTTCGGTTACGGGAGCAGTCCTGGCCATCTCCGGCGGCAACCCGGCTGCTCTGCTGACGGGCGGCCTTGGTCTGGGAGATGTCTTCATTTTATGCGCTGTCTGCAGCTGGGTGGCCTACACCCTAATCGGGAAAAAGGTGATGAACCGTTTTTCACCCCTTGAGGCGGTAACCGGCGCAACCATCACTGGCGTGATCATGCTGTTCATACCAGCCTGGCTGTCGGGCATGGCTGCCGAAATACCACTTTACAGGCTAGTGGACTGGGCCGCGCTTTTTTATCTGGGATTTTTTGGCACCGTGCTCGGATTTGTCTGGTATTATGACGGTATCAAGGCCATTGGACCGGCACGGGCCGGTCTGTTCATCAATTTCGTACCCTTGAGCGCCATCATCATGGGTTACCTTCTGCTCGACGAGCCGGTGTCATTTTCCCTTGCCATCGGGGCACTGCTCGTCATCACCGGGGTCGTCCTGACCAATGCGGAATCTGTCCGCGTCCTTAAAAGAACGGTAGCATGAAACAGCGCTCGAGACAGCTATCTGAGAAGGAAAATACCCTGCCCGGCGATATCGCGGCGGCCAGGATTCTTTTCATCCTCTCCATATCCGTAGGTGTGGCCATTATCGGGCTCGGTATTATCTGGCCGCTAATCCCCGTATATGCTCTGGATATGGGAGCCACGGGTTTCCAGTTGGGCATGATCATCGCGAGTTTCAACATTGCCAGGGTTTTTGCCAACCCTGTTTCCGGAAGACTCTCCGACCGTTTTGGCCGCAAACCTTTTATCGTCGCCGGACTGTTCTCCTATGCCCTTGTGTCCATATTGTACATCCTAGCGACAGACGTAAGCAGCCTGATAATGGTGCGCTTCCTGCATGGGCTCACATCGGTTCTGGTGGTGCCGGTGGCCATGGCTTTGGCTGCCGACATCGCCCCCGACAGCCATCTGGCGCGCTACATGGGGAGCCTCAATATGGCCGTCATGCTGGGTCTTGGGGTGGGTCCCATGCTCGGAGGCATTATCCGGGACACCCTGGGCATGAGCGCGGCCTTCTTCACCATGGGTATGCTGGCCCTGATCACCGCGGGCGGTGTTATCCTGCTCATTCCCCGCCATCCTTTCGCCAGCAAATCGAAAGCCCAAAAAGCGGTTGCCCCCATTAAGGAGCTTCTCAAACACCGGGTTGTCCTGGGATTGTTTTTCCTGCGCCTTTTCGTAGCTTCCGGCCAGGGCAGCGTCTACACCTTCCTTCCCCTTTTGGGCATCGACATCGGCATATCCAGTTCCCAGGTGGGCATCGTCCTGGGCGTCAATATCTTCCTTATCGCCGTGCTTCAACGGGCGTGTGCCGGCATTGCCGACCGCCGTGATCCCCGGTTTCTGATAATCCTTGGTACCGTCGTCTCCGGCCTCGCTGTGTTTGCCATGCCTTATGCCAAGGGCTTTGTTATGATACTGATCCTCAATATCATCATGGGCGCCGCCAACGGAATTTCAACGCCGGCCGGTTTCGTGCTGACCGGCCAGGTGGGCCGCAAGATGGGCATGGGATCCATCATGGGCCTGACCGATGCAGGATGGAGCCTGGGCATGATCGTCTCCCCCATTTTTTCCGGCATTGTCATGGACAGTCTGGGTCTTCCCAGCATATTCTTCATCGGCGGCATCCTCATCATGATAGGTTCCATTGTTATCTTCGCTTTCCTGCGCAATCTCTCCATTTGAGAATATCGACAACCAGATCATCCGATAACAAATAAAATACAAGCGAGTTTCCCGCATTTATGAATGCGGGAAACTCGCTTGTATTTTATTTGTGTAGATAGGCTTTACGCTTTTTCTCGGGAAATTTTTCTATGGCATAGCGCAGCATGGTCCTTGGCATGCCCTTGACGTGCTTGTTTAGAAATCGCTCTTCGACCTTCACGTCCCTTTTGCCGATCTCCCGCAGCATCCAGCCCACGGCCTTGTGAATCAGGTCTTCCTTATCATGCACCAGCAGTTCACTGATGTCGAGGGTTGTGTTGAATTCATTGTTACGAATGTAATGGAAGGTTGCCATGATGGCAATACGCCGCTCCCACAGGGATTCCGAACGGGCGAAAGCGTACAGCTTGTTTCTGCTTTTCTCCTCGAGGTGGGGTCCCACGATCAAATGGGCTGACGAATCCACGATGTCCCAATTGTTGATGTACTGTGTGTTAGACATGTACAGGGCATAGATTGCCTTTCTATCCCTTTCGTCCCCCCTTTTAAACTTGTCGGCTAGCATGATCACCGCCAACAATCGCTCTTCGTGAAACTTTGATGTCAGAAGTTTATGCAATACCTCAAGGGACGCTTCCCTGAATTTCACAGCATATTTCCTTGTGATCGGCACACGGATCCCCAGGAATCTGTCTCCTTCGCCATACTCGCCCTTACCGGTCTTGAAAAACCGGCTGGAGTGCTCGACAATTTCCGGGTTGCCCTCCTTCCTGAAGGCCTTGACGATCTCCTGGTGTGATATCTTTTTGGTCTTCATGATACCATTCTTATATCGGTAAGGCTAGGGTGAATTTAGTAAACACCTTGTATGCCTGCTTGGGACCATCACAGGGTGTCTTCTGAAAAGAGGTGTATGTTTCCACCAAACCCAATATTCCAAAATTCCACTACTCCATTATTCCGGCATTTCTATAACTTTTTTATCAACTGATTGGCAGTAGTAAGCAGCGGATCCCAGGTCGGTCCAAAGGGCGGCGCATATGCCAGGTCTGACTCGCCGAATGCCGAAACCGTCATCTGGGCATGCAGGGCCACAGCCGGGGCATTGATGCGATGGGCCACCCCCTCCTTGCCAACCATCTGAACACCCAGCAGCCTTCCGCTCTTTACGTCCCCCACCATGTGCACGTGAATCGTTGTGTTCCCCGGATGTGCATGGGCTTTAGACCGGGTTTTTATGGTCACCTCTGCAGGATCGAAACCGGCGTCTGCCGCCTCCTGCATGTTCAATCCAGTGCGGGCCACTTCCAGGTCAAACACCTTGAAAACGGCCGTCCCGGCGATGCCGGGGAGTTCCTTTTCCCTGCCGCACACATTGTCCGCCACCGCCCATCCCGCTCTGTTGGCCCGCAAAGCCAGGGGAATCCAAGCCTTTGCCTGGGTAACCACATGAACGGCATCAGCACAGTCTCCGGCCGCAAAGATATTGCCATCCGATGTCTGGAGCTTCCTGTTCACAGCTATGGAATCTCCTATGCTCAGTTCAATACCGGCCTCTCCCGCAATGCTGCTGTTGGGGTGTACGCCCATGGCAATGAGCACCATGTCCGTTTCGATCGTTGTGTCGTCGCATACCGCCCTCAGCCCTCCTGAATACGCTTCAACCGCCTTTAGATGCTGTCCGAACAACAGCTCGACCGCATGGGACTCGAGCTCCTCCTGCACGACTTGAGCGCAGGATCGTTCCAGCCACGGCAGCAGTATCGGATTGGGCTTCAGCATGCTGACTTCCAAATCGAGCGCTCGAAAAGCTTCACTCATTTCCAAGGCAATATATCCCATACCCACCACCACCACGCGGCGGGCTTGCTTTTCTTTGATAAATTGCTTGATCCTTCTGCCATCCGCGAGATTTTTGAGGGCCATCACACCGGGTAGGTCGATGCCCGGCACGTCCGGTTTAACGGACGAAGCGCCCGATGCGATCAGGAGCTTGTCATACGGGAAGGAAAAGTTTTTGCCGTCTTGGGTGGTTCCAACGACCTGCTGCTCTGCAGGCAGGATGCCCTCCACTAAATGGCCGGTTAAAAGATCAATTCCCTGTTTTTCCCTGAAGACTTCGGCCCGCCGCACAACCAGCTCCTCGATGTCCCTCCCGGGATCGGCAATATTATAGGGCATGCCACAGGCACTGTAGGAAACATCCTGAGTTTTTTCCAATACTATCACGTTCATATCAGGCTGGGTTCTTTTGGCACGGCTGGCAGCGCTCATCCCGGCTGCATCTCCGCCAATAATCACAAAATTCATAGTTAGTTCCTTTCCTTTTCCCCCTGCTTGTTATTATCTTTCACCACAAAGGCACAAAGGACACAAAGAATATGATGAAATTCCATTTATAAAACATAATGCAGTTGTCACTCCCGTCAAACAAAGGTAATATTATTTTTTTGCATATTGCTCGAATGGGCACCCGCTCAACAGATTATTTCAATGCCAACTGCTATTATGGAGGAGAGCATGCTCGTATTGACCGAAAAAAAGGGACCGGTGACCACCATCATCATCAACCGTCCCGAGGTGAGAAACGCCGTGGATGGCGAAACCGCCCTGGCCCTGGCTGACGCCTTCAGGGCGTTTGAAAGTGACAAGGAGGCCCGTGTGGCCGTTTTGACCGGTGCAGGCGGCTTTTTTTGTGCGGGGGCGGACCTGAAGGGGTTTGGCGAGGGCCGGGGCAACCGCCTGTCGCCCGAGGGAGACGGCCCCATGGGCCCCAGCCGGATGCTTTTTTCAAAACCCGTCATCGCCGCTGTCAGCGGATACGCCGTGGCCGGCGGGCTTGAACTGGCTTTGCTCTGTGATTTACGCGTGATGGAGGAGGATGCTGTGTTCGGCGTTTTCTGTCGACGGTGGGGGGTGCCGCTCATCGACGGTGGCACGGTGCGGCTGCCGCGGCTGATCGGCATGTCACGGGCCCTGGATTTGATTCTCACCGGCCGGCCGGTAAACGCGCAAGAAGCCCTGGCCACAGGCCTGGCCAACCGGGTGGTGAAAAAAAGCGCTGCCCGCAAGGAAGCCGAAAAACTGGCCGCCCGGATAGCGGGCTTCCCCTGGAACTGCGTCCTCAGCGACCGGCAATCAGCCTACGAAGGTTCCTCCCTGCCCTTTGACCAGGCCATGAAGCACGAGTTCGAGCTGGGCCTGGCCACAATCGAGTCCGGTGAGACTTTGAAGGGTGCGGCGCGCTTTACCAAAGGCGAGGGGCGGCATGGTTCTTTTAATCAACCGCAGACGAACGCAGGCATAAACCAGACAAAAGTCTGATGTTCAACGTTCTTTTTAATTGTTTGAACATTTGAATTTGGTATTTGTTTAGAGTTTGGTGAATTAGAATTTAGTATTTTTTACATCCAACCCGGTGAATCCGGAACCAAGATCCTATGCAAACATGATGCGATTTCAATAAATAGGTACTAAACAGGGGCTTCTCAACTATCCAATGCCGCCGCCACCATGGCCTTGACATTTTCGAGTTTGGCGTTGGCCGGAATGTCGCAGCCCGACTGCAGAATAAACCCTTCCGGACCCAATTCGCGGATCAGTCTGGTGCAGTAGTCGTAGACCGCATCCGGGGTATCCAAATAGAGCATGGCTGCAGGGACATCGCCCATGATACACATGTGGTCCGCCAGTATTTCTTTGGCCTTGAAGATGTCGGTTTCACCGTCCAGGGCCATGATGCACCGGCCCTTGGGCAGCTCTTTGAAGCACTCGAGCTCCCGGGTCCAATCCGAATCCAGATGGAGCAGGGCAATCAGGCCCGCATCGACCACTTCGTTGACCAGTCGGCTGAAATAAGGCCAGACAAAGCGTCGCCACATTTCAGGGGACAGCATGCACGGCGCCGTTTGCCAGCCGCCCACCCAAACCAGCGGGTAACCGTGCTTTCTGGCTCGGCGGATACTGTTGGAAGCCAGGTTAGGCACGATGGCATCCATGGCCGCGAGCACCTTATCCGGTATTTCGATTAAATCCATATAGAATTCCGTCAGGGAACGCGACCCGCAGAGCAATTCAAACGGAGTGGTCACATCACCACCAGTCAAGACCGGGACCCCCTTGCCATACCAGGTTTTTTTAACATCCGGCGATTTTTTTCGCGATGACAGATACTCCCCGGGCACGTCCTTCAGGACTCTTTCTTTCATGAATTTTTTAAAATATTCCGGCCATCCCATACCCAGCAGGCGGTCATAGTCATCCCGCGTCATCAGCTCGGTTTCCACGACCTGCCACATTTCGTCCTCGGCCAGGTCGACCCCCGGCACGCTGACCTTGGAAAGGTAGTCATAGCACAGGTTGTAAGGCCAGAATGATCCATAGTTGATGGCATCGCCGTCGCCTACCATTTCAAATGCCTGGATCATGGTTGCGATATTGGTTGCCGGGGATCTTAGGAATTCGGCCATTTGAGTGTTGGTCACGTATGCCGCAAATCCTGCGTATTCCAGGACAACCGGTACGCGATCCGGCTTTTCAAGTGCCACCGACGTTAATATCCGATTCAATCTCTCATCGTGTAAGCGTGCATTTTCCATTTGAGCCTCATTTATAATCTCGTTTCAGGGAGTCGTGAATATCCTGGATGTGCCTGCGCATATTCGTAACCGCTTTGCGTATCTCTCTCTGCTTTACTCTCTCGTAGATGTTGATATGAAAAGCCAAAGACTTTTCAAGCAGGGCATACATTATCATGTCAATCCTGTTAATCCTGTCAAAAAAGAGCTGCTGACAACCGGATTACGCTTGGTTTTCCGCAATCAGTTTTTTGAAAAGCGCGTTGGACCGGCTCACAAACTCCTCAAAGGATATCAACGGCGCGGCAACGGCATCTTGCAATTCATCGGAAACCTCGCCCCGGGTGACCGCTTCCACGCCGGCCTCATGAAAAGCGTCAATGATGGCTTTGACTTCCTGCGGCTTCTCGCCCTGCAGCATTTCCATGGTCTGGCCCATGGGCCGCACCAGGGCGCCCATGTATTCGCCGGTGGCAAAATTCCTGGCCATGGCCTGCATGTGATGGATCATGGGGTCGAAGTTGTCCCTTTCCCCGAACCCGCAGGTGGAGATCAGCAGCATCTTTCTGACCTTTTTCTCTTTGCCGTGGCTGGGGTGGCGTGCGTGCCCGTCCCGGTTCTCGATAAACGGCGATCCCCCGGCAATGAGCCTGTCCAGCATAGTTTTCATCTGCGCGGTAAAACCGTCAAAATATACCGGGCAGCCGAACACGATGAGATCGGCGGCTTTGATCTTTTTACGGATCATCAGCATATCGTCATCATGAATGCACTTGCCGGGATGCTTGAACCAGCAGCTGAAACAGCCCACACAGTATTTTATCTTCTGTTTGGCAACATAAACGGTTTCGGTCTGGGCGCTTGCAGATTCGGCACCGTCTAAAAACGTCTGCACAAGAGAGTCGGTAACGCCTTTTTTCATCCTCGGACTGCCGTTGAATGCCAGTACCTTCATCTTATCCTCCTCAAATAAGTGAAAAAACAATGGACGGGGACTTATCAGTCATTATATTGTGGCAGTATTGTCAATTTTCATACTTCCACGATCTTCAAGTATGAATGATGCTCTTAATCATAATCTCACAACCGCACAAGAACAAATTGACCATGAAAACTATTATACATCAGAAACACATGCGGCACAGATGAGTGCCCTATCACAGAATTTGAAGCAGGGAAAGTGTACTGACCCGTGGTTGCATGTTTCTGATGAAGAGGAGATGATTCATGAAAAAATACCTTGCAGCTATACTTATCACGACCTGTTTTTTGATGCTTTTCGGGTGCGCCGCCCCGCAGGTAAAACTGTTCAGCGATGCGTCAGATCCGCTCCAGGAACTCACCATACAAGGCGAAGGGAATGAGAAAGTGCTGGTAATTTCCATCAGCGGCATCATTTCCACCAAACCCAACCAGAGTTTTCTGCGTACCATGCCCAGCATAGTGCAGGAAACCGTGGCTCAGCTCAAAAAGGCTGAAAAGGACAAAAACATAAAAAGCGTGCTGATCAAGGTGGACTCCCCCGGCGGGACCGTCACCGCCGGAGACATGCTCTACCACGAAATCATGGCTTACAAAAAAAAGGCTGGCGTAAAGATCGTGGTGTCCATGATGGGCACTGCCGCCTCCGGCGGGTACTATATTTCGCTGCCGGCCGACACCATCCTGGCCCACCCCACCACCATTACCGGTTCCGTGGGGGTTATCATCATGCAGCCCGATGTCAGCGGTTTGATGGATAAAATCGGCGTGGAGATGCGGGTCAGCAAATCAGGAGATGAAAAAGATATGGGCTCACCCTTTCGTGCGGCAACACCGGAGGAAGAGGAACTGCTGAAGGGTGTCACCGACGACCTGGCCCGACGATTCTTAAGCCTGGTGCAGAAGCACCGGGGCATAGACGAACCTGTCTTAAGTGAAGTGGCTTCCGCAAAAATCTACCTGGCCGAGGACGCCCAACAATTGGGGCTCATCGACGGCATCGGCTATCTTGACGACGCCCTGGAAGAGGCCAGGAAAATTGCCGGTCTGCCGGAAAACGCAAAGGTGGTGGCCTATCGGCGCACGAAATACCCGGATGACACCCTATACAACAGCGCCACCTCATACCATGGCGGCTCAGGGGTCTCCCTCATCGATACGGGGTTGCCCGGAGCTGACGCTGCTTCCCTGAAGCCTGGCTTTTACTATTTGTGGGCGCCTGGGGCGGGATTGTGAAAAACGAATAGCCAATATCCAATGATGAATCATCAATGCCCTTATGGCAATCGGCATTCAACGCAAAGGAAGCAGGGATAAATCCCTGCGCTACAAAGCGGTTGGCCTAAAGCAATGTAGCCCAGGGCTTCAGCCCTGAAAAAAAGCGAACAGCAGGATGCTGGTTCCAAAAAATTGATCATTGGAAATTGAATATTGATTATTGGATATTGGATATTTTAATTTAAGGGGTTTCCATCCCTGTGGTGGCTATTGGGCGTTCGATGTCAACGCACTTATCTGGTGCTGCTGATCCGCTCCAGAGCTTCCGACACCGTCATCCACCGCCGTCCCCGGCCGCTTCTGCCGGAAAAAACCAGGCTGTCGGCATGGTTGCTTTCCAGAGATTCCATCAGGATGCCAGCCTCCTCCTCACGTCCATTTCTCAGGTACTGCCGCGCCAGGTAGAGCTCTATATTGGGAAGGGCTTCGATGCCGCGGTCGGTTACCACCGTGTTGGCGATGTCACTGTCACGCTCCTGCAGCATGGCATAATAGTTCTCGACACCGGCCTGGTCGCGTGACCACATGCTGGCAAACGCGCGCTCCGCGATAACCATGGCCGTGGCATACGCATCCGGATATTTGTCCAGCATTTCGGCAAAGGCCGCTTCACGGTCCTCGCTGTCCGTGCTCGTTCCTCTCCTGATCCGGGCTCGGTTGTACAATTCGTCGAGGTACGCATCGAACAGGTCTTTATCCTGTTGGTGGTTGGATTCATTCCTTTCCAGCATTGACCGGTGATACATCGACACCCTATTCTGTTCGGCATATTCGCTGTACAGGCTGCTGAGAATCTCAGGATCGATGTCTTCTCCTTCTGCCAGGCGATCCAGGCCTGTGGATGCCATGATTTCCTTTAATTTTTTAAGCTCGTTGCTGTTATTTTCAACTGTGGCGCCTAGGTTTCCGGAAGTCTTTTTCACAGAAGGTTTGGGAGATGCGCCACTTTCCCGTGAAAGGGTATCTTGGGCTGAAGTCTCTATCCTTGCCGCCAGGGCTTCGATCCGACGCTCCAGGTTGGACAGCCGCTTTTCCAGGTAGGTATGCTTCCCGTTTTGGAGCGCACGGTTTTCATTGGAAATGTCGATAACACGGTACCCCAAATAAAAAACGGCCAATAGGAGGATGGCCGATACCCCCATCAGCAGGCGATATATAATTTTCAATGATGTTTTTTCCATACTTGACTCATGCTCATGGTCTGTACGATGATAACCTAAAAAACACTCAACCCACGTATACCAAAGGAGGTTGTTTATGACAATTCAGGAAATGCTCGATAAAATGACCTGGCTGGGGCACGACTGCTTCAGGATCGACGGCTCCAAAACCGTCTACATAGATCCCTATAACATCGAACCTGGTAAAAAAGCCGACCTTGTGCTGGTGACCCATGACCACTTTGACCACTGCTCACCGGATGACGTTGAAAAAGTCCTGCAACCGGAGACGGTCATCGTCACGGAAAAGGGCTCTGCCAAGAAGCTCTCCGGAAATGTGAAGACCGTCAAACCGGGGGACAGCCTGGCTATCGATGATATCAAGATCGAGACCGTACCGGCTTACAATACCAATAAGGATTTCCACCCTAAGGCCAACGGCTGGCTGGGCTTTGTGCTGGAGATGGACGAAGTCCGCATCTACCATGCCGGCGACACCGATTTCATACCCGAAATGGAAAATCTGAACGTGGACATCGCCCTGCTGCCTGTTTCCGGCACCTATGTGATGACAGCGGATGAAGCTGTGGAGGCCGCGCTGGCGATCAATCCCGGCGTCGCCGTCCCCATGCACTACGGCGCCATCGTCGGTGACAGCAGCGATGCCGATACCTTCAAGGCCAAACTGGAAGGGAAGGTCAACGTCACGATTATGAGATAATGGCCTTGGCAGGAATTAGCCCGGTTGCGCTGGCCGAAACGATATTGCCGGCCACACCAGGGCCGTCCCCGGCCACATACATTCCCTTGATTTTCGTTTCCAAATTGCTGGCGGTCTCAACCTGGGTGGCAAAAAACTTGATCTCAGGCGCGTAGAGCAGGGTTTCATCGTTGGACACCCCCGGGACAACACAATTCAGCTTGTCCAACCCTTCGATGATATTGGTCAGAATCCTTTCCGGCAGGGCCATGGCAATGTCACCGCACACCACATTGTTGAGCGTGGGTTCGATATAGCCTTTATTAACCCTGTGCCAGGTGCTGCGCCGTCCGCGCTTCAGGTCGCCGAAACGCTGGAGGATTGGTTTCCCGCCCCCGATAAGCGTTGCCAGGCTGCCGATGGATTCACCGTAGGCCTGATTGTCGGTGACCGGCTCCGTCAGCACCACCTTGGACAGGAACGCAAAGTTGGTGTTGGTGGATTTATTGTTCAGATAGGCGTGCCCGTTCACGCAGACAAAATTTGTATAATTTTCCAGGGAAACAAAGCCGCCTTTGTTTGTGCAGAATGTGCGGGTCTGGTCGTCGTACTTGGTGGTCTGGATGAAAAAAGTGGGATCGTAGATGACTTCGCACAGGTCCTGCATGATGTCATTGTGGACCTCGACCCTCACCCCCACTTCGATGCCCCGCTGCTCCAGACCGAGCCCATGCTTGAGGGCCAGACTGCCCACCCACTCGGCCCCCACCCGTCCGGGGGCGAGGATTACATTGTCCGCATGGTAGGTCGTACGTTCTGTCACCACCCCGGTAACCCGCCCCTTTTTGACCAGCACATCCTTCACCTCTTCAGACGTGTGTACGGTCACACCGTTGGATTTTATATACCTTGCAAGCCCCGCTATATGACCGGGCAGGCAGTCGCTCCCCAGGTGCTTCTGCTTGATGATCAACAGGTCGATGCCGTAGCGTTTGGCGTTTTTTCGTATACTCTTGGCTGTCTCCATGTCGGTGGGGTAAATGGGGCCGTCCATGCCGAAACGGTTGAATATGCCTTCCGTCTCATCGATCAGCTCTTCAGCCTGCCGCTGCGACATGAACTGGGTCAGATCGGTTTTACCCAGTTTGTGGATGTAGTTCAGCTTGCCGTCGGAAAAAAGCCCGGCGCCGC
Source organism: Thermodesulfobacteriota bacterium (assembly GCA_039714495.1). GTDB lineage: Bacteria > Desulfobacterota > Desulfobacteria > Desulfobacterales > B30-G6 > JAJDNW01. Next base: position 13,929 of record JBDLJD010000030.1, on the reverse strand, counting down.
CGATACCGCACAGGATGTTGCATGGCTTGCACTTCACACACTGCTGTTCCTCCTTGATGGGGCAGATCCTTTGCGAAGTTCCCTTGCCTTTCTCAAGGAGCAACACTCTCAAATCCGAGTTTTCGCTCAGATAGTAAGCGGCAAACAGGCCAGCCGGCCCCCCGCCCACGATGATCACGTCATATATCTTGGCAGACGCTTCTTTTGCATCCATTTTCTCTCCTTTTAATTTGAATTCCCCTCTACTTTCAGCATGGGGTGAATTCAAATTTTAGATAAAAATCGCGGAACACGATTTTGTAACCCTTCTGATACGGTCTGAACATCACCTTACCACAAGCGGGCGGTGTTGAACAAATCCCAACCCGGATAAACCGGAAATTCTAATATCGAATATTAAAATACCAAACAATTTCAATGGAAAACGGTTTTATCATCTTGACATTATTGCTATTTTTTATAAAATATTTAGGTATTATATTCTAAAAATGCTATCGTCAGGACAAAATCTCCGCGCGGCAAACCACGCACTATTATGTGATTTGCATATTTTATAGCTTTTCGCATCTGGCTGCGGGAAATTAGACTTGGCGGAGATTTAAGGAAAGCCGTATGCCGCCCTTGTTTTTCCAATGCAGACCGTGTGGAACGAAGTGGTCCACCCGTGATCTTTTCCTGAAAGACCCGGGCCTGGAAATAATCGAGTACCGGGCCAACTTCGACGACATTACAGCCGGTGCCTTTGTCTTCTTTCACACCTGCGGTTCAAATCTGTCTTTATCCGTTCGAAATTTCAACGGATTGTACGAGGGCCCGATTTTCAATGTGCGTGCTACAGGCAGCGAGGAATGCCCGGGTTACTGCCTGTACAAGGATAATCTGAAGCCGTGTGGTGTGAAATGTGAATGTGCGTATGTGAGAAATATTATCGGGATTGTTAAAAAATGGCCGAAAACCAGCTAAAAACCATCCTCGAAGGGGGGGCATAATGGCAACCCTTAAAAGGGCCTGATTTATCTCACCGCCTGCTGCGCTCAAGGAGCAAAGAACGCAGAGAATATTTTTAAAAGAATCTGGAGGTACTGATTGTTTTTAAACCTCATGCCATTTCTTGGAAAAATTAATCTTCGGGGGTCGCCCGCCTGTCGTCTCCGGTGCGCCTGTATTTCTGACTGCGCCTTTCAGTGCCTGCATAGGCCTTAGGATCTGCCGACCGGCGGTCTTCGCCCGAGCGTCGATCTTTGCCGCTTCTTTTATTGGTGATGATTCTGCCGTGGGGATCCATTGTCTTGTCGATGTGCCGGAGGCCGTCCACATGCTCGAAGTTGTGCAGGGTGTACTCGAGGCGGTCTTCATCAAGAATAAATACCTCCTCCGTGTTGACGATATCGATATCATCGGCACACTCACAACAGAGGCAGATTTTATCCTTTCTCAGCTCTACTCTTTCAGCAGAGCCGTCCATGACGTGCCTGCAGATTATCCATGTTTCGCCCAATACGAAAAACCTCCTTCAAGCATAAACCTCGCTATTTTTACGGAAAATCAGCGACCGCCAGCAGAGCCGGAGGTATGAGGAAGGCCCCTCGAAGGGGCCAGATCTGCCGTCGCCGCTGATTTGAGTTTTACTAAATAGATATGAATATATCAAGTGTATATTTATCGGATATTTTCCTTTAAGCAGCAGATAGCATTCCCCGAATTCTGCCTTGACAAATAATCGGACCTATTCGAAAAATATACCAACGGATGTAACATGGAAGATGAAACCACAGCCAATAAGGGAACCATCCCCAACCTGCGCTGGCAGATGCCGGCCGTACTGTTGCTGACCGTGCTGGTTTCCTACTTCGACAGGAAGATCATCCCGGAATTTCAAAACAGGCTGAGGGTTGATTTGGCAAGCAACTCGCCCTACGGCGAAACCAGCACCATGGTGGAGGAAGTGGCCAATACACAGATGGAAAAAGCGGCCGGCCCGGAACGCATGGGCCCTGCCATTTACAGCATCATCAAGCAAGAAAAACCGAAACTGAGGTACAGGGTGGGGTCTTCCATGGAGAAACTGTCCGTACTGCTGAAAAAAGTGCTGCCCGGTTGCCTGTTCGAAAAAATAATTCTTGGGTATTACCACCTGAATATTGAATGAGCGTGAAGCGATCCTATTGAAAATAATTTATGCAGGTGATGGTTTACTCATGCGTTCCACGATGTCGGTCATGGCGATCTGAGCGTCTCGAACAGCGGTAAAAATAAGATTAGGGTGTTTGACTTCCTGAAAACTGCCCTTTACTTCCACAGCTATATAAGAAGGGCTGATAGCACCGCCAATGGCATAAATACCATTGCTGCTTGTTTGATAGCAGGCATCCAGCATAATCAGCTTGGCACCTTCCTTGCCGATACGGCAAATACCTCCGGTGCAGGTAATCATCTGGAGTTTCAGATGGTCATAAATAGGGGCCGGTCCCTGGGTGCCTATACAGGCTATCACGTGCTTCATGGGAAAACTCATGCCCTGCTGCAATTCTACACCCTTTCCCAGCGGAATTTCGCTAGTCTGGATCATCAGCCGGTCAACCCCGTCCTCATCGACCTCGCCGATTTTGGGGATGGCACTCAGTAATATCTTGATGTTGCCGCCCAGAAGGATTTCCTCACCTAAATCGCGGGCCACCTCCTTGTTGACCTTAAATTGTTCTTTGCGATGGCCCCAGTAAATGGGTGTCTGGTCACCGGCATCGCGCTTGGCTTTGGAAAGCGTGGAGACCACATCGGCAGCCGCATTGCCGCCCCCCAATACAAGCGTTGGCGCCCCTATGTGCTCCTCTGTATTGTCCAGTTTCCGGGCAATTGTTTTTGCTTCCCCGTATACACCAAGTTCTATCGGGATATTGCTTCCAAAAGCGAGAACCACATTCCGGGCAGCGTACCGGTTTCCTTTAGTGAGGATGGAAAAACCATCCTTTTCTTTTGAAATGTCTTGAAATTCCTCATTGAGTGCGATCTCAATCCCATATTTCTCTACACACGCTTCTATTTTGGTCACATACTCCTCTACCGGCTCGTTAGATGCACTCGGCTCGAGGTCTGGAATCGGAAACGGACCACTCATGTTTTTGGGGACGGTGGGGTAGACTTTCTTGCCTCGGGGATAAGAGTCGACGATTCCCTGAAACACATTCTGCCCTTTTTCCAGAAGCACATACGACAATCCGGATTCGGCTGCCTTGATAGCGCAGCCAAGCCCCCCGGGACCGGCCCCAATAATGGCGATGTCATGAATCTGCATAGTTATATCCTTCTTTTAAACAGGTTATACGGAAGGTTGACCTATGAGTGTTCTCTCTATGAGGTGCCCTGAATCATTAAACTAAGTTATCATAACTATCGCAAGTCCTAAAATGAATCTTGTCTATTTCCAATACAGACGGGCTAACGGCTGTTCCGTTTTGCATTAATCGCGCGGGCAAGCTCCTCGGACCGCTGTGACCCGATCAGCAGCGGTTTACCCTCTGACAGTTCCAGTTGGACGCCTCTGTTGCCGCTTACATTATACGCCTTGCCATGACGCCCATAGCGGATCCCCCATCCGCCATATTCCAATATGGGGCGGTAGGTTCTGGCATTGCAGGAAATAATGCTTTCGTAAGAAATGATGCGATGTGACAACGGGAAAAAGCGGATATACAGGCCATCAGCTCGCACTTCGGTTATTAGTTTCAAAACATAAAATAAACAGGTAATGCCTACCATGAACAGCATTGTAGCGGAACCGACAATGGTCAGGGCAAGGTCAGACATGGGTCGATCGCCCCAGGGTTGACCGTATACAAGCTGTTTTAGCATACCGTAGCCGAACAAAGCGACAACAGCGGCTGAAGCACCGATCATAAAGGCCCAGATAAAGCGCTGGTTGAATTTTTGAAATTCAATAAAGTGATTCTCTTTCAATTTTCCACCCTGACCCTGGTCGACAATAGGGTTTCAGGGTCGATCTCGCCGAGGTTGTTGAAAACATAGTCGGGTTGATACGGGAAACGCCCCATGCCTTCCCTGGATGTCACGCCGGAAAGGACCAGGCAGGTGGCCATGCCGGCTTCCAGCCCACCCACGATATCCGTATCCATCCTGTCGCCGATCACATGAGTTGAACAGCCATCCGGCCGCTGCAGTTTGATAAAGCTGGCGGTAGCCATGGCAGAGGTGTAAAAACAGTCTTCAGGAACGTCGATACCCATGCCCGCAAGCCGGTCTTTCAGCGTCTGGGGCGTATGAAATGAATTATTGGTCAGTGAAAGGTTAATGATGGAGATAATCAACGGTCTGATTAAATTACTGATAACATGAATACCACAGCCTTTTTAGAAGGGCATATTGTGCTGATGTGTTGTCATCGGCAATTTGGGAATTACTTTTTTATGATAATTTCGGATTTATATCTCGGATGACTCTCCTGTCTTGGTATAAAATATGATCAACAAGCCATTTCAGATAGAAGTATTTTAGCTTTTCGAATTTTTCATGGGTAGATATCCCCTCATCGATAATCAAAATCAAATCATTGAGGAGTTTGTTGTGAAGTCCTAAATGCTCATTTATCAAGGGAGATTTATTTTCAGAATAATATCGCTCCTCTTCACTGAAATGAGATTTAGTATATTTGTATAGCTTCTCTGCGTACTGGCTAAATTCAGAAGGCGATGAATACTGTATCTCATTTGCTAATTTGAACAACTGAGGTTTTTTTGATGCGTTTTGGACATTACCAGCATACCACAGGTAGGCCTATGAACGCAAGAATATGGCAGTTGTGATAACATAATTTAACCGTCCTGCAGTTTGGGCAGAATCCAGATTTCATGATTTTGCCTCCTACAATGGTGATATGCTGAAAAACCTGTAGACATCACTTTTTGGCGATTAGGTGGAGATGAACGAAACCGCTTGTAACCTGAGACCAGTCTGCGCCGGGACTGATGAGCCAACAAAATGGCGTAAATTATCAAGGACAAACTGCTCATCCGTATTATCTTATGTTTACATGTAAACAGATGATGCGACAACCGCCAAGACATAGGAGGTGACGTCATGCCTATTACAACGGCTACATTTTTATAATAATGCCCTTTTTGTTCTCCCGGGCTAACTTTCTGTTAAACAACTCAGCCTTTGATATAGATGTAAATTTCCCTAAACATATTCTGTACCAAATCCCCTTGTTTGGTATTTTTATTTTTACATGAAATGCATGATGCCCATCTTTTGTATATCTCGCTATCTGGCGTTCTGCATAATCTAAGGACTTGGTAGATTCCACCTGAACAGTGAAAAGACTGGGCTCCTTGAAATCTATATATGGGGTGGGTTCATTATCCGGCAAGGCAGATGCAATTTTGAGTTCACCTTTTTCCGGTAATTTTTTTTCGGTTTCAAGAGGTGGGGACACGTTAATTTTATAATACTTTGACTCTCGAACGAGACGAAAACCGGTTGTGCGATTCTTCAAGGAGGGTTTTAAATAATAACGTGATGCAGAACGACAAGACGATGGGTCATCTCCATAGGAACCTCCACGCACTGCTTTTTGACTGTCAAAGTCTATATTCTTGCTGTTTTTGTTAAAATTATCTGAATAGTTTACTCTAAACGCCTCCTTACTCCACTCGTTTACATTACCATACATATCATATAGACCATTATTGTTAGGCATTTTAAGTCCAACTATATGGGTCGTATTATTTGAATTGCAATTATGCCAGGCAATATTCTCCAGAGGGCTATCTTCGTGACACCCCGTTTCCCTCAAAACTCCGTTTGAAAATGCTGTTTTACTACCCGCCCGGCATGCGTATTCCCATTCGGCTTCGGTTGGAAGACGATAACGACTCTCGGTACTTCTCTGGTTTAATTTTAGAATAAATTTCTGGACATCAAACCAGCTAACATTTTCTACAGGGCAACCTTGCCCACAATTTTTAAAATAGGAGGGATTATTTCCCATCACCTCTTCCCACTGCCCTTGTGTAACCTCAGTTGTCTGTAGGTAGAATTGTTTCTCTATATGTATTTCATGTTGATTCTCGAAGATATAGATTCTGCCCAACTCGCCAGCGGGGCTACCCATGAAATATCTACCAGGTGATATGGCAACGAATCGCATACCATAATCATTCGTAAATGTGTCCGATGTATTAGGACCTGTTTTATTAAATTCTGACGCATCTATATTTTGTATAGATGATGCTTGTAGTTCATCAGCTGCAAGGTTCTGGGCAAGAAATAAAAGTAGAACATGAAACAATGCCAAAAGGAATAAGCACATGCAGACTTTATCACGGCGGACCTGAACCTTTTCTGCAGTAACGTCCATGACATGTTTGCAAACGATCCAGGTATTATTTTCTTCCACTCTTTATGCAACCTTTAGAAATGTGGCTTGTTGTTATGCCGTAGCATATACACAATATGTGGTATGTTTACAAGAGATTTATTGTTTATTCAAACCCATGTGATATAGTATTCATTAGGACACTACCAATGGTAAGGAGGATGCAAATATTGGGATAAACCTCTTAACCATAAATTAACCCATACAACAATGAAGGGGAGAACGAATGAAGAAAATACCAGCTTTTATTTCTATCATTTCATTGTCACTGCTTACAGTTCTAAGCGGGTGTGCGTCGACCACGACTCAGTCTGCGATACAACAGACTGTGTCGATGGAAAATACCATCAATGAAATCAGCGAATTAGAAAGTGAGATGGACCAGGCAAGGCAAAAACAGATTGATGTGTTATCTCCTGGTTCGTTTGCCAAAGCCGAAGCATCGTTTAATAAAGCCAAAAACGGAGCAGAAAAAGGAAAACAGATTTCATCCATTTTGGAAAACGCAACGGATGCACGCGGACATCTAGATGATGCCAAAGAAAATGCAAAAGTCGCCAGGACTATGTTGCCCCAGGTAATTGAAAGTCGGCGCATGGCGCATCTTGCAGGAGCTGCTAAACTTGAGAAAGAGTTCGCCAACGTTGAAGGACAGTTTCTAAAGCTAACCGAGGCCATTGAAAAAAACAATATCAATTACACAAAGAAAAATGACGCCAAAGTGGATGAGGCTTATCGGCGCCTGGAACTTATGGCGATTAAGAATGAAACCATTGGCGAGGCTAGAAAGGTTTTATCCAAAGCAGAAAAAAATGATGCAAAAAAGTATGCGCCCCGGTCATTTAATGTTGCGCAGAAACGCCTTAGCGAAACCGATAAATTTATCACCAATAACAGGTATGACAAAGATAGAATGCAAGTCATGGCCAAGGAAAGCCTGTTTTATGCAAACCGAGCACTTGTTTTAACCTCCCAAAGCAAATCGCTTGATAAATTGAATCCTGAAGAAAAACTGCTCTGGACTGAAGATTTTATAAGCAAGATCACAACACAATTGGTCGCGAGGGACTCAAGGGATCAGCACATGGGCGACCAGGTCGGAAATATTCTACTATCCATAGGAGCCTTGCAGAATAACAACAAGCAAACATCAAAAAAGCTCGTATTCACGCAGCAGGAGCTTGCAGAAACCAAAGCTGCCTTGGCAGTACTAGAGGCTAAATCCTTAGAGGATCAGAAAGACAAGGAAGTTCTTCTGGCAGATCAAAAAGCCAGAGAAACCCAGATGATGAAAGAAAAAAAGCAAATTCAGGCGGAACAGGCAGAAACGGCACGAAAGTTAGAGGAGGAAAGAAAATTCAGCCAGAAGTTTATTGAAATACAGCATGCCTTTGGTGCCGATGAAGCCGATGTGTATAAAAGAGGTAACCAATTGATTATTCAACTGAAAGGAATTCAATTTCCTTCAGGAAATGCTATTATCATTCCGGAAAATTTCCAGCTTTTGAGCAAGGTTCAAGAGGCGATAAAGACATTTGACGATCCGTCTGTAGTGGTAGAAGGGCACACTGATAGTATCGGCGATAACGAAAGCAATCAAAAATTGTCCCAGAAACGTGCGAAGGCCGTCCGCGATTATCTTATAGCTAATAAAACGATTGCTGACGATAAAATTATATCTCAGGGATACGGTTCTTCTCGCCCCTTGGCTTCCAACAAGACACTGGAGGGCCGTGCAATGAATCGCCGTATCGATGTAATAATCACTCCTGGCACAGTACCTAGTCAGTAGGCTATAAAGATTTATACTGCTCATTATCATAAGGTTAGCCAATTTCTAGTCCGGTATCACCACCATTGAAGTGCTGCACAATATGCGTTTCAGGAAGAACCGCTGCGTAGACTGCGACTTCGTCGATAGTACCATTGTAATGAAAAAATGAAAAATAGAGGTAGGGTCCGACACGAGGAGAATCCAAAAACCAAAGCAGGGCCATAATTGACCCTGCTCACGCTCTTGGATAAATTATTAGGTTGTTGTCTCTACGATGATTTTCTTGCGATAATTGCAATTCCTATTAAACCGATACTTGCTAAAGTCAAAGCTGTCATTTTTGGCTCCTCAATTCCGTTAATAATTATTATCTAGTGGTCATAGAAGCAAGATAGGTGCCAACCCCAACAAATCTTTGAAACCTACTGAAACATATATAAATAATAGCTTTTCGGCTTATTTGAAAACCATCAGAAATTTTCCAAATGTGAACCATATTACACAACTTCTGTAATATGTAATTCATAACACATACCAAAGGATAGCCTAAGGCCGGGCGATACGGGGAGATAGCCTCACTCCCCTTACCACCAAACCATTGAGGAAAAGTTGAGGGCTTTCATGGGACACATTTAAACTATTTAAATCTTCAATCAATTTGCTTATCTTAATATTGATGTGAGTTCGATTCTTGCCAATACAATGGTCTGGGATGAAGGTAGCGATGACGAAATGACCTGGATGAGGGAAGGCGGTACGGCCGGTAATATTGTTGGAGCCTGGGACTTTGAAGATGGAGACGGCAACGCCTATGAAATCAATTTCGGCGATGACAGCTCCCTTGTTGTCATCGGCGATATCGTGGCCTGTTTCGAAGACGATGATGATAACGATGAAGGTGGTTCAGGCCCGGGAACGGGTGGAGATTCCAGCACCTGGTCGCTCACTCTGGTCAACGACCTAGGTTCGGTTCAGACAAATACGACCTGCGACCTGGATGCAACCGATACCGACACCATCGAGATAGTTGTCATCGGCAGCAGCTTCAAGTTCACCACTGAGGACGGCAATCTGTTCAACGGCGCCATCGTCGGCAGTTTATACAACTTTTACGGAACATGGGTGGATGACGGTGTTTCATACTTTGTCAGTGGCTCTTTTACCATGGATCCTTCCGGCAACACCTTTTCCGGGACGGACGTGGTTACCGCCAACGAGGGAGCCAATTTCTGTATTTATAGTCAGGAAATCAGCGGAATCAAGCAAGGCAGTTGACGAGCCTGCAGAGAACGAAGGACCAGAGGTCAGAGAACATAGGATAATAATACATGAGTTGAACGGAAAGTTCACCAGCTTGGGCCGCGTAGTGGACCAAGTCTGGTGGAACGACTGGTTATCTTAAATAATTGTTATTCTATTCTTTTTCCGAAATAATTGAATCTTTCATCTTCCCTTGTGATCTTAAACCCCACCTTATTATAAAATTTTGGTGTTCTTTTATTCCACTTGGGTGTTTTCAGTTCCCAGTTTTTTATTTCAGGAAAAGTATTGAATAAAAAACCAAATGCTTTTTCTCCAATTCCCTGCCTGTGACAATCAGGATTGACAAAAATTCGGTACAAATAAGCCGTGTTATTTTCTTCTTTCATGAACCAGAAGGCCCCGACTATACTTCCATTTGTTGTGATTTTATAGAAAGCATATGCTTTTTTAAGCATTTTTTTGTGAAATTCCAAAGAATTATACCCAGGCGGGCCTTTTAAGATATCTGCTCCGATCTTTATATCTGAATGGAAGGATTTAATAGATATGGAAGTCAATTCTTTTAAATCATCTTCAGTAGCAAGTTCGAATGAGATGTTTTTCATTTTCAGAAGATAACAATAATTAGATTGACCCGCATAAGAGGCCGGATTTCTCGCTTTTGTCCCTATAAGACACCTTCAGGAACTCTGAAAAAGATGACTTAACCCCTTGGGACTCATACTATTTCCGTTGGTTGGTCCATTTAGCTCGGCATGTTATGCGGATCGGCATAAGACACTCATTTTAAAGCCCATCCATTCGAATGTTTGATTCAACAATACTTGCATTATTGTTTAGTTTCATCAAACTCAAGGATAGTGGAGTTATTGTCAAACGTAAAAACAGAAGACTGAACCAAGCGTATAGTGGGCTGGTATTTTGGAAGATCAGGTTTAGTTAGAGTCTGATTCATATTTGAACGCACAATATCAGGAATTTTTAAAAACCACAAGATATGGATATTTCGAGCGTGTTGAATCTGCTGTGCTTCTGCCATTAATGCCGGATTAGGCAATTATTGCAATTTTGTATTAAACCGCATATAATAAATCAAAATCCAATGACTTTTTGTATTACCGCAAATCAAAATTATTATTTTAGGATTTAACATGGCTGACAAACGAAGCAACCAAAAACGTAGAATCATTTCTGATAGAAGAAAAGGTGGCACTTCTTCATACAATGGTCCAGAAAAAAGAGGTGTTAGATACCGGAGAAGTGACGATGACAGGAGGAAAAAAGGACAAAAAAAATGAAAACGGCATTAAAATCGGCAAAACGCCTTGAAAATATTTAGCTCATTTAAATAAAACCTAATATTCTAACCGAAGGAGGTTACATGTTTAAGCAAGGCAAAAAATCCAAAACTGACCTTAAATTAGATGTCGAAAATGATTCAACAACAGATTCCACAGCGGTTTCTAAAAAGACTGTTGGCGGGAAAGAACTTTCACACGGTTCAATCAATTCATCAAATAGTGAAAAGACGACTATTGGCGAAAATATTATTATTGAGGGCATCGTTCGGGGTGCAGGAAATTTAATAATTGAAGGGGTGATGAAAGGTGATGTCAAAATAGAAAAGCATAATTTTGAGGTGGGTCCTAAAGGACGGGTTGAGGGTGAAATACGCGCTAATGATGTAGTAATCAGCGGTCTTTTGCATGGCAAAGTTAATGCTCAGGGAATGGTGGAAATCACTAAAGATGCCGACTTCTATGGTTCAATCAAAGCGAACAGTATATCAATAGAAGATGGGGCTTTTTTCAAGGGCGAAATTGAATTGGGTCTGCAACCGCATAAGAAAAATGATCTTGTGGATAAGCAAATCAACAAAACCGGGTCTAAAGGGGAACACGTATCTATCATTCCACCGGTTGAAGCCAGCAAGGGAAAGTGATTTTTGGACACAAATTTCGATAGATCATCAGCTAATACTTATCCTAATTCCGATTCCATCGCATATACAAGTAAAACACTCCAACTGATCGTCGATACATTTGGGCAACAGCGTAATGCTTTGGTTCTTGATGTGGGGATAGTTTGCAGCGAAAATATTAATTTTTTCGCCCGGCAAGTGCAGAGGCTTTACGTATGTGATATTTTCACACGCCTCGATCAGGATCGACATAAAGGAATGGAAACAAAATGTGTTTGGCGTCACTTAGATTATACACCTAATAGTTTTGACGCAATCAACCTTTGGGATCTTGTAGAACATATCGATGACAGTGAAGCAAAAAAACTGACGGAAATTTGCCGGATTATGCTCAAACGAGATGGCCTTTTATTTATCACTGATTTTGAGAAAAAAACCGTTCCACATGAGGTAAGTTCTTTTGTTATCGGTAATGACTTTCGACTATCGTTGCGCCCACAAACCAACCTCCATCTTCCGTGGTATTATCGCCATAATAGAGCTTTGATATCATTATTTACACCTTTTTCTGTAGTTAAAAGCTTTCGCTATCGCAACGGGATTCGGGAATTCTTATTCCAACAGGAGTGATTTTGAACTGCACATCAGAGGAACCGCAACAAACCCGTTGATACCTCTCCACAAAACGGTAGATTTAGTGCATTCTAAACGCGGGATAGAACCACCATATATGTTATCAGAGTTAAATTATATGTGTCGCACCAACATTGGCACAGAGAGGAGAAGGTGGGGTACATGCGTTCTCCATCCAATGTAATGTTAAATCTAATGTGCTGTCTATTCTTCTGTTTTTTTCTTATTCAGTGCGGAGCAGAAGAGGAGACAAATCCCGATTTCAGATCTTTAAGCGATGATTTTATTCCCTTTCGCAGTTATACGATTAATCCAGATCAGGGAACAATCACCATTTTAAATGATAATGGGACAGTAGCTTATGCCGTTGCTTTCCCATATGGCCCCCATGCTTATCCTTATACCGGCCATGCATATGGCAAGGCTGCTGCAGATTGGGTTGGCTATGTTGCCTTGAGCAAAGACGAATTAACATATCTGGAAAATGACTACTATGGTATGCACAAAAATGAAGTAGAAGCACGAATCCCCTATTACTGTTCTCCGGTCGATAATCTTGAAATAGTCAGTGTCAAAAAGCGGGATTTAGGTTCAGAGCATTTTTACTATGGTGATGAAATGTATGTGATCGATGCCCATATTAACAATGGTGTCGTCCATTTTGATCATCTGCGCAAACTTCACGAAGAATTCATTCAAAAAATAATTCAAGCCGGAAACAGTGATCCGCGAACCTGGTCAGGAGATGAGCAACAAAACATGATTGCCCATCGATTTACGTTGGCCAAGGGTGACCTTATGGCGCAACCACAGGTTACAGGCAAAGAAGTTCCCAGCTATCCGGATTACATAACCATCAATGTCCATCGACCACTTCCCTCGATACAGATTGAATACGTCTGGTTTGAACAAGAAAACACAACGCACGGTTTGTCTCAATATTATTTGGCACCGGCCTCACAACTCGATCAATTCAGACAGGCGATTATCAATGGCGCCGATAACCGTAATATCAACGGAATGGATACGAATTATCTATATGATGATATCCGTCCTGTCGAATGGTATTGGCGTGCAGAGCTAGGCCTCGGCAAGGCAGAGGTTAATTTTAGTGACCATTCTAGTATTCTATCAAGGTTGGGAGATTGGTGGGAGTGTAAAGATAATTGTCCTCAGCGCCTCGATGTCGATCCCGGCTATACGCCCGGCGATCCTTTGAACGACGATATTTTTGTGGTTTTTCCAATAAATAAGGATGCTGATATCTATAAACCCCATCTCTACACTTCAGCCAGCGTCACATACATTGCACAGAAACACAAGTATCGCGATGGTATATGGTATTGGTATTATGGCGAAGTACTTGAACCAGCTGAACTTGATCCAATCCAGGGACAGATGAAAATAAAGTGGCGGTTACTCGATATTTGGAATCCCATAGAGGAATATCAAGGCATGAGCTATTGCCTTGATCCGCAAGCCAAAAAATTGAAAATTCACTGGCAAGCGTCTAATGTCCTCTCTGAAAGCGAGATAATCTTACCACCTATCCCCCAACCATCTGACCCTGCTGATGGGGAGGTTATAATCCAATACAATGGCTTTGGGCGCTGGTTCGCATATGTCTATGGAATAAACTAGGGTATGCTCTCCCTTTTTCGGTTAGACCGATTCTCCCTTTTTTGCAAAATTGTAAGAATTATGGTATCTGTACCGGCATATGGGGGTATTTCCATGCCAGATATGCTGTGACACCACAGTTATTTTGGCTGGGTGATAACCTGAACATCTCTCCATCAATCACCACTGCTATTAATCAACGAATATTGTTATCGATTCAATCATCATCCCTAAGCTCCTCCAACACCCTCTTGACGATATCCGCTGGCGCATACCTTAAACAAAGGATGATCGATTGGAACTAAAGCATCATAAATCGGTTAATGT
>JBDLJD010000029.1:0-35386 GCA_039714495.1 Thermodesulfobacteriota bacterium | reverse complement strand
TTAGATAAAAAACAAGCCCATTTGAAAGAAAAATGTGCCCGACTTGGATATGAGGTCCGGCAAATTGTCGACTTGAATGAAATAAGTTCGACCCTGTATGAGCTGAGCCACTCCACGGGCGCCAGGCACATCCACATCGGCAACCAAGACGCCGAAAATACATTCAGTGTTGCCTTTAAGACCGTTCCGTCGGATTCGACGGGCGTTGCCCACATCCTGGAACATACGGTCCTGTGCGGTTCAAAAAAATTTCCAGTGCGCGACCCATTTTTTTCCATGCTGAAGCGCAGCCTGAACACGTTCATGAATGCGTTTACCGCGTCGGATTGGACCATGTATCCCTTTTCCACTCAGAATCGTAAAGATTTCTACAACTTGATGGATGTTTATCTTGATGCGGCCTTCTTCCCGCACATTGACCGCCTGAGCTTCAAGCAGGAGGGGCACCGTCTGGAAACGGAGGCAGTCCCCGGTAAGGAAGGCGGCACGCATCTGGTATACAAAGGGGTGGTTTACAACGAGATGAAAGGGGCCATGTCTTCACCGGACCAGGTGATGGCGCGGTCCCTTTTAAACGCCCTGTACCCGGACACTACTTACCATTACAACTCGGGTGGCGAGCCGGCCGACATCCCGGCCTTGACCCATGAGCAGCTGTGCCGTTTTCATCAGCGGCATTATCATCCGAGCAACGCGTTTTTCTATACCTACGGAAACCTGTCGCTCGATGCGCACCTTGCCTTTATCCATGATAAAATTTTAAGCCGTTTTACGGCCATTGACCCGAAAACCGAAGTAGCTTCCCAGAAGCGCTGGAAAGACCCCAGGGTTGTCTCCTATACCTATCCCCTGGACCCCGGTAACGACCCGGCCAAAAAGTCACAGGTGTGTGTGGCCTGGCTGTGTGCCGACATCAAGAATACCTTTGATGTCCTGGTGCTGAAGTTGACGGAGCAGATCCTCCTGGGCAACGCTGCCTCGCCGCTAAGGAAGGCATTGATCGATTCCGGGTTGGGCTCTTCCCTGGCCGATGTCACCGGATTTGATGCAGACAACCGGGACACCCTGTTTGCCTGCGGGCTGAAAGATGTGGACCCTGCGGATGCGGACGAAATTGAAACGATTGTCTTCGACACATTGACCCGGCTGGTGGAGGAGGGGATTGAACAGGAACTGATCGATGCGGCCATTCATCAGATTGAATTTCATCGCAAGGAGATCACCAACACGCCTTACCCCTTTGGCATAAAGCTTTTGTTGACGGTATCCGGGAGCTGGTTCCATGGCGGCCGGCCGGAGAGGATACTGCAATTCGATGCCGATATCAGCAAGATAAGGGAAGAAGCATCCCGGGGCGGATTTTTTGAAAACTGCATCAGGCAGTTCCTGCTGGACAACCGGCACCAGGTTTTATTCACCCTCGAACCCGACCAGTCCATGGCTGCCAGGGAAATGGAGCGGGTCAGAACGGAGCTGGACGGGATTAAGGAACGCCTCTCTCCGACGGAACTGGAATCTATTTCCCAGGATGCGACTGCCCTGGAAAAGTTGCAGGGGAAAACAGAAGACATTAGCTGTCTGCCCACCCTGGACATTGAAGATATACCCCCGTCAATTGATTCTGTGGCGCCCTTTGAAGACCAGGCTCCATCGCCGGCAACCTGCTTTTCGCAGCCCACATCGGGCATTTTTTATTTTACCGCTGCCATGGGCGTGGGGGTGTTGCCAACGCCCCTGGTTCCCCTGGCGCCGTTTCTGTGCTATGCGCTGCCCAAGGTCGGCACGCAGCGCAGGGACTTTACCGACCTGGTCAGGTTGATCGATGCGCACACGGGCGGTATCAGCTTGTCGGGAACGGCCCGCACGCGATTCGGTTCGGCCGGGACGTGCATGCCCTTTCTGGCGGTAAACGGTAAATGTCTGTCGCGCAACATGGGAAAGATGTTCGAGATCATTGGTGAGGTTCTTTTCGAAGCCGATTTCAACGACGTGGTTCGCCTGAAGAGCTTGCTGCTGGAATATAAAGCCGGCCTTGACGCCATGGTGGTCCACAACGGTCACCGCCTAGCAATCTCCCTGGCTTCGCGCTCCTTTTCCGAGGCATCTGCATTATCGGAAGCCTGGGGAGGGATTCAACAGCTGAAATTCATGCAAACCCTTACCGACAACCTGACCGACGAGAAAGTGGCGGCCGTGTCCCGCGACCTGGCAGCCATGCGTGACCTGGTGATCACAAAGGAAAATCTGAAGGTGGGACTGGTGGGCGAAGAGGGTGATCTTAAGAACAGCCTCGGATTTCTCGGCAAAGGCGGTTCCCTGGAAGGCGTTGCGGCCTTTGCACCCGGTGACTCCGGTTTCACGGTACCGCCCGTCAACCTGGAGCAAAACCCGGTTCGGGAAGGCTGGAGTACCTCCAGTGCCGTGTCCTTTGTGGCTAAAACCATCCGCACCGTGCGCATGGAGCATGCGGATTCCCCGGCCCTCGCCGTCATCGGTAAAATGCTGCGCTCCATGTACCTGCACCGTGAGATCCGCGAAAAGGGAGGTGCGTATGGCGGGTTCGCACTCTACAGTTCGGAAACAGGCCTCTTCAATTTCGCATCCTACCGTGACCCCCATATTCTTTCTACCCTGGCTGCTTTCGAGGGGGCGGCGGATTTCATCCGGTCCGGGAAATACACTGAAGAGGACATTAAGGAAGCCATTTTACAGGTCTGCTCCGAAATCGACAAACCCGATCCCCCCGGGCCCGCAGCAAAGAAGGCCTTTTATCGTGGATTGGTGAACTTGACGGATGATGACAGGCGTCGCTTCAAGAAGCGGCTGCTCGACCTGAAACATGCGGACATCGTAAATGCAGGGGAGACCTATTTTTCACGGGAAAATGATGAACAGGGTGTTGCCGTGATTTCCGGTGAAGAACAGCTGAGAAAGGCCAATGGACGTATCAGCGGCTTGCCCTTGGAGATCAACAAGATATAATTATGGAAAAAAACCGGTTCGAACACATTCGGAAGATGTTGGCCCGCAATAAGCGGCAGTACCTGGAGTACAACGAATTCAGGAAAAGGATGTTCTGCGACTTCTCTCTGGAAACAGGGGAAACCATCCTTTATCTTGTGCCATGGCTGTTGAGCATTAACGACCCGGCCTGTCCGGGCTATGTAAAGGACCTGGAGCGGCCGTTCCGCGTGCATGGCATCGGATCCAGTCAGGGGATAAAGGAGCGGGAGGATGCCTTCCGGGCCAGGTTTTCAGCCGGCCCTTTGGTTACGTTTCCGCCGCAGGAGGATGACCCTTGTCTGGTCGAGGGGCTTTACACCATCGGCAGTGTGGGCACTGTAAGCCAGACGCCGGGCTCGGACTGCGACGTCTGGGTGTGTATCGACAAGAATGGCTTCACCCAAAAGACATGGCAGCAGATCAACCAGAAGCTGAATCTCATCAAGGACTGGATGGATGCCCATCTCGTAGCGCCGGTGTATTTTTTTATATCGGATGTGCATGAAATCCGCATGAACCGGTTTGGGCGCATTGATGCCGAAAGCTCCGGCAGCGCTCAACAGAATACATTGAAAGAAGAATTCTACCGGACCTGCATTTCCATATGCGGTAAAACCCCCTTGTGGTGGCTCTGCTTTGACCGGGAAGAGTCTGTGAACTATTCCCAGGCTGTGGCAGTTGTCGATGGCAGTGCCGACGGCGTCGGTGTTGATGACATAATTGATTTGGGGGATTTGAAAACCATCAACAGAAGCGAATATTTTGCGGCAGCCCTGTGGCAATTTCAGAAATCCCTTTTGTTCCCCCTTAAATCAGTCCTTAAAATGGCCTTACTTGAGACAGCCCTGTATGTTCCCGACGACCCGTTGTTGTGCCACCAGTACCGTGAAAAGATCCACACCAGAAAATCTGGCGAATCTTATCCGGAAACAACCCTCTTTACAGCCGGCATGATATTTGACAGTTATGCAAGGATGGGGCAGACCGAGCGGTTGGCGTTTCTCAATGAGTGTTTATATCTCAGGTGCAATATCGGGTCGGACAGAACCGGCCGGACGTTGAAAAAAGACTTGACCGATGCGTTTTTTAAAACAGAATACCCGCTTCCCCACGAGAGGATGCTCGACCTGGCAGCGTACGATCAGTGGGACGTCGATCGGCAGATGGATTTTGGGGAACGCCTTTTCAAGCACCTCCAGCAGATATTCATTCATATCACCGATGCAGGCGATGAAATTACAGGCAGGGGTGCCCACAGGGACCTGGCTATTCTGAGCCGAAAAATATCGGCGTTTTTCAAGAAAAAACAAAATAAAATAGCCATTATTCGCCGCCCCAACGGAAGGCTCAATATCAACACATTTTATCTGGGGCTGGAAAACGACGTCTGGGAGCTTTATGCCGGCGACGAACGCGACCACGCCTTGATGTCCAGTCCGAATGTCGTGCGTATTATCGCCTTTTTAGTATGGAACGATTTTTTCTCCTGGGACGGGATTCACATGCTGCCCAACATTTCCGATACTACGGTTCTGGAAATCAGGAATCTGGGTGCCGCCATCCGGGAATTGGTGGGGACCTACAAAACCTTCGACATAAGCACAGATGACTATTTGAAGGAGGAGCAGGTCTGCAGGATTCTGACTGTTTCCGGATTTGAGAAGTCCCCCTGGGCCCAAGTCGATGAGGATTACAGTGTTGTTTACATCACCTGCTGGGGCGAACTGTTCGTGGAGCAATTTGATTCGTCGGAAGCCCTTCAATCCTTTCTGGTTACATCTCGCCGCAATAACAGCAGTATCGTCATGAACAGCTACCTGCGCAGAAGTTCGACAGCCTATGAAAAGATCATTGCCAGATCCAAGTTTTTGCTGTTCCCTCCCACCTAAAGGCCGGTGGACCAGAACCACGGAGGTCCAGAGGACGGAGTGTCAGAGGACAGAGTGTCAGAGGCCAGAACCACAGAGGCCCAGAGGCCAGAGATCAAAGGTCAGAGGACCGCAGGGCTGAAGCCCTGGCCTACATGCCCATTCTTCGAATCAACCATGTAGCGCAGGGATTTATCCCTGCTGAGGCTGGATGCATTATACCAATTGCCCTAAAATCGAACATCCAGAAAAGCAAGGTGCCAGATATTAGGAATACTTCAATAAAAAGTGACAACTTGTAATCATGACTTGACTGAATAGCGACGCAGTCGCGTTTTATAAAAGAATGGAACATTATTCTATTGTTACAAAATGATACACTTTGTTACCCCGGCGAAAAGATCACGAAGGAATTATCCGCTATGGTTGGAACTCAAAAAGGATAAGGCCATATGAATCCATTTATTTTAATCATAGATGATGACGAAAAACTCAACCGGCTGTTATCGGACTATTTGAACGATTTCGGGTACCGCACCCTTTCGGCTGTCCATCCTGAAGCGGGGCTGAGGAAACTCAAGGAAGAGACCCCCGATCTGGTCATACTGGATGTGATGATGCCCGCCATGAACGGTTTTGAGGTGTGCAAGGTCATCCGCCAGACCAGTGATGTCCCGATCATCATGCTGACGGCCCGTGGAGATCTGAGCGACAAGGTGGTGGGGCTGGAAATAGGGGCCGACGACTATCTGGCCAAACCCTTTGAGCCCAGGGAACTGGCGGCTCGGATCCAATCGATACTGCGGCGCACCACTAAAAATAGCAGCAAGGATGCAGCCCTGTTTGGACGGCTGCGCATCGATTTTGCCAAACGGGGGGCCAGTGTGGATGGTGCAGATGTGGATTTGACCACCAACGAGTTCACAGCCCTGGCGCTTCTGGCCGGCAGCCCCGGCAAGGTGTTTGACCGCGACGAGATATTACAGGAGCTTAGAGGTATGGACTGTGAAGCGTTCAACCGCTCGGTGGACATTACCATGAGCCGCCTGCGGCAAAAATTAGACGACGACCCTAAAAACCCGGAATTTATCAGGACCGTCTGGGGTGCGGGGTATGTATTCATAGGAAACGAATGAAATTCGTCAGAAAAAAAATAAGCTCGATCTTCACCAAGCTGTTGATCGTCATTATCTGTACGGGCCTGTGCATCAATTTCAGCATCGGTGCCGTCTTTCACCAGATTTTCAAAAACCTGGCCGAGACACCCCTGGAAAGAAATATCATCCAGTATGCCAACTACCTGGTTGAAGACATGGGGAGTCCACCGCAGTACGAACGGGCTGTGGAGATTGCCAAAACCTCTTCACTGAAGATCAGGTATGACGGCCCGGAAACACATTGGTCAACATCACCTGACATCCCCGATATGAAAAAGGCCCGGACGCACATCTGGCATGAGGGTGAGGGGGTAACGATCGGCAAGTACCGGCACCACTACCTGGTTCAGATCTCCCGCGGGCCTCATCGCCTGACCTTTGATCTGGAACGGAGGTTCCAGCAGGAGGACACCCATAAAAAGCTGGCCGTCATGTTTATTGTCATGTGCACCCTTATCCTGGCTGGGGCGTATCTGATCATGCGCTTGATCCTGCGGCCCTTGAAATGGCTCACCGAAGGGGTGGAACATGTCAGCCGGGGTAACCTGGATCACAAGGTGCCGGTCAGGCGCAAAGGCGAGCTGGCCGATTTGGCCAAGGCTTTCAACAACATGACCAAACAGTTCAAAGAGATGCTGCATGCCCGGGAAAGACTCATGCTGGACGTGAGCCACGAGCTCCGTTCCCCCCTGACGCGTCTGAAAGTGGCCCTGGAATTCCTGCCGGAAAGTGCTGCCAAGGAAAGCCTCAAAGAGGACGTGGTCATCATGGAGACCATGATTGCCGAAATTCTGGAAACAGCCAGGCTCCGGAACGGGTATGCCACGCTGAATCTAAAGGCGACCGACCTGGTTCCCCTGGTCCAGGGTGTGGTTGCCGGGTTTGCCGGCGCTTCCCCGGGGGTGGCGGCTGAGGATATGCCGGCAACCATGCAGGCCGTTGTGGATGCGGAACTGTGCCGGACAGTGCTGAAAAATATCATTACCAATGCGGTTAAGTATTCCGGCAGCAGCGAAGCACCGGTAGCGGTGTCACTGTCTCGGCAGGCGACACATGCTGTCATCGAGATCCGCGATCACGGTGCCGGCATCCCCGAAGAAGACATGCCGTATATCTTCGAGCCCTTTTATCGCGTGGAGAAATCCAGGTCTCAGACCATCAAGGGCTATGGCTTGGGGTTGAACCTGTGCAAGACGATTATGGAGGCGCACAACGGCAGGATCGAAATAGAAAGTTCCTTAGGCGAGGGTACCACGGTGACCCTCTCCTTTCCCGAAAAGCAGGAGGCGTGATACCGCGAGGTCGGAGCCACAGAACTCCAGAGCTCCAGAGGACGGAGGACGGAGCGACAGAGACCGGATCCACAGAACCTCAGAGCGCCAGAAGACGGAGAACAGAGACCGGAGGTTGGCTGCTTCAAGGATCGAAGGACGGAAGACGAAAACAATGAACATCAAACATCCAACGTCGAACCGTGAACACTTTGCTGATAGCCAAGAACCAACCTGACACCTGAAACCAACAAAACACCAAACAAAAAACACTAAACAAGAATCTAAAATGACAACTTTTAATCAGGACTTGACCGAAACGGAGATGCTCGAGTCGTTGACTGCTGCGATCATGGAGGGGCTCGCTTTTGTCAGCAGGGTGTTCTGGGGCCCTGACCTTGAATTCTGCCGGGCCATCTATCAGGATAAGGGGCTGATCTCCTCCATAGAGCTGGCCCGTTTGTCAACCATCGAGCCGTTTGGGGAGACAGTCGAGCAATTAGGTGCAGTAATCCGCTCTTATAAAGACGGTGAGGCCCTGTTCAATGACCTGGAAGCGCTTTACGTTTCCCTCTTTATCAGCAACCGGACGGGCATTGCCGCCCCCCTCTACCACTCCTGCTACGGGGGGTCGGAAGGGGCCATGAGCGAGCCCTTACTCATGGGAGAGCCGGCTGTGGAAATGCGTAAGCGTCTGGCGTCATCCGGATTGGCCCTGGAAGAGGATCTGAACCAACTGCCGGATCACCTCTGCATCGAGATTGAATACCTCTATTTTCTGCTCAAGGAGGGATGGTCCGGTAAAGGGGATACCTGGATCACGGAAGCAATGGCTTTTGCCGCCGACTTCATGCTGCCCTGGGTCAGAGAATTCCAGGGCAGACTGGCCATGACTGACAAGGCGGGGTTCTACACTCTGGCGGCATCACTGCTGACAGAGCTGCTCAGGTGTATTGAAACAGTGGATATTGGTTATTCTCCTTTTTCCCAGAATTTCCGGGGCATGTGAACATTCCCGGGCAGTGTCGGGGTGACGGCCCAGCCCAGCTGCCGGGTTTTATCGCTGTAGTAGATTTTCGGCCTGGTGTTAATATGGGGTGCGATGATCTGTACGAGTTTACCGGTTTTCACCAGGCGGCTCACTTCGCTTTCGGGATCGTTGAGGTCGCCGAAGATGCGGGTTTTAGTGGGACAGGTCACCACACAGGCGGGTTCCTCCCCGCGTTCCAGACGGTGCATGCAGAAATCACACTTGTCGGCGATATGCAGTTCCGCGTTGCGGTAGCGTGCGCCATAAGGGCAGGCCGCAATGCAGTTGCCGCAGCCGATGCAGGTTTTAGGATCGATGACCACGATGCCGTCCTTTCCTTTATAGGTGGCGCCTACGGGACAGGCGGCCACACAAGACGGATTGTCGCACTGCATGCACTGGCCCGGCTGGAATTCATCCCGGCGACTGATCTGCATATCCAAGCTGGTCCTGATCCAGTTGCGCCAATAGCCTTCCGGAAGCTGGTTTTCAACTTTGCAGGCGATCAGACAAGCCTTGCAGTCAATGCACCTGGATGAATCGATGACGATACCGTATTTCCTGGGTCTCTCTTTATTCATGTCTTTTACCTTATTTAAGCGTTCTATCCTGAAGTAGCTTTACTTGGTGCAGGTCCTGTACCGGGTTTCGGTTGTTAGGTTTCAGGTGTCGGGTTGCATGTTGCAGGTTTACTGACAACAGACTACCGACTACTGTTCACCATCTCACCTTCTTACCTTCTGGTTGCCCGTCAACTGACTCTCTCCCTATCTTTGCATCTGCGGTTCAAGGTCTTTTCCGTCTTCTGTTACGCGGCTTTAATGACTGTTACCATGGTTTCATGCATGGCCATGTTACCCGAGACCGCGTCGGCCTCATCCTCCAGGACTTCCGCAATGCAGGCGCCTTTTCCGAATATTTTTGACAGGCCTTTTGAAATCACGCCAAAGCCGGTGTCCATGTAAACAGTGTCCGGCCGAATTTTTTCGGTTACTTCGGCTTTGAGAACACCGCTTCCCACCCGGCTCGAGACCTTCACTTTTTCGCCGTGGTTGATGTTCAGCCGGCGGGCCGCTTCAGGATGGATCCACAGGGTGTTTTCCTGTTGGAGCTCCCAGAGCAGGCTGTTGTTGGTGCTGGCGCTCTGGGTGATGTAGGCGTTGCGGCCCACCACGATCCGGAACTGGTTTTCAGGTACCGCTGCCGGAGGGGTGTAAACCGGCATGGGGTCCACGCCGTGGTCCTCGTAGCGGGCATTGAATAGTTCAATTTTCCCGGAACGGGTTCTGAAACGCTTGCTTTCGTGAAGTCCGTAGCTGGGGCCGATGATGTTGTAAACACCCTCTTTTTTTAGGGCTGCGGCAACCTCGGGCAGCTTCTTCAGTTGGGCATTTCTGAATTCCTCGATGGTGAAGTCGAAGTGCTCAATAAGATCCAGGCGTTTGGCCAGTTCCTTGGCGATCCAGAAGACGGGCCTGGATTCGAACATGGCCGGCACGACCGGGTCGCGGGTAATCACGCCCGAGCAGGCCGAGGAGGCCAGGAAAGCGGAGATCGGATCCTGTCGTTCCAGGTAGCTGGGGGCCGGCAGGACCAGGTCGGCCATCCAGGCCGTGTCGCTCATGGTAATGTCCACGGAAACCATGAAATCGAGCTTGTTGATCATCTGTATAGTTTTGCGGCGATTGGCCCCTGTCTGCATGGGGTTGGTCTTGTAGGTGAACCAGCCCTTGATGGGATAGGGTTTGCCTTCGATAACAGCGTCGCGGGTGTGTTTGAAGGAACCTTCTTCGTCGAACATCATCTGGGCCCGGCCGGCATCGACTCTGTCTTCCGGATTTTCATCGAAAAAAGGCTCCTCAAAGGGAATGGACCCGGTTTTGATCTTCTTGGGTACGATCAGACCGCCTTCCCGGTCCCAGTTGCCTAACAGCGCGTTGACAATGGCATAGGAGCGCCTGATCTGGGTGGAGTCCTTGTAGTCGGAACTGCGGCGTCCGGGATAGATCATGGCCCGCGGCGCGGCTGCAGCAAGCTCTCTGGCGATGTGGCGGATATCCCTGGCCGGTATGTCCGTTTCCTTGGCAGCCCATTCCGGCGTATAGGATTGAACGTGAGCGCTCAACTGCTCTATGCCGTTGGTCTTGGCGGCCACAAATTCTTTGTCATAAAGGTCTTCCGTGATCAAAACGTGGGCAATGGCCAGGAAAAAGGCCATGTCGGTGCCCGGTTTGATGGCGTACCATTCGTGGGCGTGGGCGGCGGTCTTGGTGTACCGGGGATCCAGCACAACAAGTTTACAGCCGTTCTGAATGGCGGTCATCAGGTCCATGCTGTCCGGCGTCACCAGGGCCTCGAAGCGGTTGGCGCCGGGCATGATGATGTATTTGCAGTTGAGTACGTCGGCTGTGGGAACCACACCGTAAGTGTCCAGGAAAGCACGGTTGCGGCTGAGCAGACAGTTGGATTCATGGGAGATGATATTATAGGAACCGTAAACCGCTGCCAGGCGGTGCACGAAAGTGGACTGCATGTCTGTTCCCGCCATGAATAGAAATCCGCAACGGGTGTATTCGCGGCCAATGCGTTCCATCTGCTCCGCACACAGGTCCAGGGCCTGGTCCCAGGTCAGACGCTGCCACTTACCCTGACCACGTTCGCCTTTGCGTAAAAGGGGGTATTTGAGCCGGTCCGGATCGTAAAGTTGTCTGACCCCCGCGTTGCCCCGGGCGCACAACATGCCCCTGGACTTCAAAGAGTAGGGGTTGGGATCCAGCTTTTTCAGGACGCCATCCTCCACCCGGGCGATCAGACCGCACTTGTTGAAACACATGTCGCAGGCCGAAAAAATGCTGCGGGTTTGATCGTTGGCCGCTACGGCGTCCGCTTTGACCAGTGCATGCAGGACCCGGGTGGGATTGGTTGAGACAGCTGCCGCCGCCGTGGCTGCGGACAGTTTCATAAACCCTCGTCTGGAGATTGTCCCTTTGCTTGTTTTTGGCATTTGGCTCTCCGTTTTATTATAAAAGTATTGGTGTCGGGTTTCAGGTGTCGGGTTGCGGTTTAAACGCCCTAGTGCTTCCCAGCAGGGATAAATCCCTGCGCTACATGGTTGATTCGAGGAATGGGCATGTAGGCCAAGGCTTCAGCCCTGCATCGTCCTCCTGTCCTCTGACACTCTGTCCTCTGGTCTCAGTCCGCTGTCTTCCGGGCCAGACCAAGTCCGAGTTTATCGAATCGGCCGCTGGTCTCGACGGGGTCGCCAGCGTATCCCAGCGCCTCGAAATCGATAAAATCGCTCTTGCCGGCAAGCTCGGCAACATCGTATCCGGATGCGGCCATGGCAGCGAAGTCGACGCCTTTGTGAACCAGGGCTTTGAAGTCCACGCCTTCCCTTTCCTGGTGGCACCTGGCGCAGTGGGGTTCTTGGGCCAGGGAAGCATGGCAGGCAGCACAGGAAAGCGCCTGCTCTTTGGGGAGAACCTCGTGGGTCAACCCCCAGTACATTCTGGTTTCCACGAATTCATAGCCTCCGCTGTATTCCAGACCGGCTGCCGCCATCCCGTCGCGGGCGGCCTTGTCCCAGTCCCAGTGCTTCCAGAAGCCCCCCCAGAGTTGGGGTGCGATCAGATGCTTGTGAATTACATCGCTGATTTGCCTGCCGCCGTGCACTTTGAAAGGGTAAATCCGGGAAGACGGATCGTCCAGGCTGCCCACCGGCCGGGTCAGATCGGTAATACCATTCTCGTTGATGCGGTCGCCCAGGATGTAGCGCTCGACCGTGCCGTTGTACCAGCGATAGGTGGGTTTGACCGCCTCTTTCCAGATGAAGGTGCCTTTCTTTTTCATGAATTGGGGCTTGCCGTACTTGTCTTTGGGCATCTTGAGGTCCTGGCCGGCAGTGGACCAGTCCCAGTACACCTTGGTGGGGTTGCCCTTGGAGTAGACCGGTATGTGACAGGTCTGGCAGGCAATGTGCCGGGTGTGCTTGTTCAGGTGGTGGTCGATCAATTCACTTTCCAGATGGGGCTTGTCCGTGTGGCAGTATTCACACGAAAGGTCCCCTTCCACGGCGGGCACCGAGATGCTGCGTCCGGAAATCATGTGGTTGCGGGTTTTGTGGCAGTCCTGGCAGCGAAAATTGTGCCCGCCGTCATCCACACCCATGTGGACGTCGTGGTTTTTGCTCGGGCTGCTCAGCATGGCACTCATATCGCCGTGCTTGACGGCATCGCCGCCGCCGCCCCGGAAATGGCAGTTCATACCGCAGGTGTTCCGGCTGGGGCGCCCAACCTGCTGGGCAATGGCGATGAGGTCCAGGTTTTTGTCGGGCAAGCCGGCATCAGCGGGTGTTTTTTTATATTTGCCCGTGGTGTCATGGCAGACCAGGCAGTCGATGTTGGCCATGTTGGTGAAGTCGAAATTTTCATCCTCCCAGCCGTAGCCGATATGGCAACTCGTGCAACGGGGCCAGTTAGCATTGAGGTTGATGCAGAAGTTATTGATCGTTGCCGATTTTTTCCCGAGATCGATCCGTTTTTCGTGCCCGACGGTGTAAGGCGATGGACCGTGCCAGTTCCAGTGAGCGGTTTTCAGAATGGCTTCACCCTCTTTCTGGTGACAGCTCAGGCAATTCTGGGTGACGGCCCTGGCATCGACATGTCCTTCTATCTTGACCAGTTGGTTGTGGTTGGGAACTTTTTTGGCATGGCAGGCCAGGCAGTCTGTGGGCGCCCGCGTATCCAGCGTCCGGGCAATGGGTCCCCTCACCATGGCACTGTATTGGATCGGTCCCCTTGTGAAGGGAACCTGTTCGGACTCCTTATGGCAATCCATGCAGAGCTGGTGGTAGGCGCCCTTCAAGCCGGGAGTGTCCAGATTTTTGGGGTTGAAGGGGTCGGCATGGCAGGCGGAGCAGGCCACCGGCACGATTTCCCTTGTCCGCATCTGCGCCATGGAGACCGGTTCGCCGTAGGTGTCGCCTTCGCTCCTGGGCATCCGGTGGTGGCAGATGGAGCAGTCCTTCAGCACACCGGCATGCTTGCTGTGCATGAAACGGACCGGTTCATAGATGTCGCTGTATTTGTTGACCACCGGGGCGTTCAGCATGGCCAGCTTGGGGGCGTGGGCAATGGAAGGCACCAGGTCCTGTTCCAGGGGCAGGGGGCTCTTGGTCGCAGACTCGGCATGGGCTGTGGAAGGCGCCCACTGCAGGGCCAGTACAGCGGCCATGGCCAGTACGGCAACGATCGTCGGGGACATCTTCTTTGGATGGGCGCCGAGAACGGGAAAGATGAACACGACCACCCGGTATATGAACATGAGGGTGGCAATCAGACCCACCGTGATGAATATTTCGCCCAGGGCCGGAAAGTAGGAGACGATTTTGTACGGGGGCGTGTAGCTGACTACGAACACGTTGATCCTGTTCATGAGGATCCCCAGAACAAAAATGGTGGCCGCGAAAAAGAGCCATCCCGGCGAGTGGCGGACCCTTCTGAAAAGCAGCAGCACAAAGGGCAGGATCACGCCGACACCCACTTCTACCAAAAAGGCGTTGGACTGGTAGGTGCCGTCCAGGAGGTACACATAGGAGCCCCGAACGAGCATGTCGCCTATTTTAACGGCCATGTAGAGCCCCATGAGAATGGGCATGTATTTGGCCAGGGGCGACAGAACTTCCATCTCCGGCTCGCGGCCGAAGGATTTGGACACGATGATCGATTCGAAAGTCACCATGGGATAGCCGGCGGCAAACGCCGACAACAGAAACAAAAGCGGCAAAATAGGCGTGTACCAGAGCGGGTGCACCTTGTAGGGCGCGATGAGCATGAGTGACCCCAAACTCGACTGGTGCAGGCAGGAGAGCACGATGCCGGCGATGATGAACACGAACATGATTTTTCCCAGTATTCTGTCGGCGATACCCAGAAGGGTTTCCACCAGATTGTTGAGACCCGACAACAGGGAGGGAAGGTTGACTCTGCCTTTGAATCGCTCCACCACAATGGGGATGAACTCGATGTAGAGCACGTGCAGGTAGATCATGACGCACATGGCCACTTCGAAGAGCACCGAGTTGCCGTTGTGGTTGAATAGGGGGCTGGTGATGTTCCAGTACCGGCCGATATCGATCAGCAGGCCCAGCACCACGAAGGTGTACCCCAGCATGGCGGTGAGCAGCGCGGGCCGGATGACCGCATGATATTGGTCACGGTTGAAGACATAGGCAATGGCGCCGGTTGTGAACCCGCCGGCAGCCAGGGCAACACCGGATGCCACGTCGATGGCGACCCAGATTCCCCAGGGGTACTGGTTGCTGAGGTTGGAAACCTTGCCGATGCCGTAGAGGAATCGCGCGGCAATGAACGCACCACCGATGACCATGAGCCCGAGCATTACCATGACCCCCGGTGTTAGAAACTTTTCTTCGACAGGCGCCGCTTTTTTATGGGTATTCATGTTGTTGTCCCTTTCTCGTTCTCGCTATGGTCTTTTTCGGTTTCTTGGGAGCCCTTTAAAAATCCGGTGAGCCACATGATGCCGCCCAAGGCCGCGTACAGGCCAATGGGAGCGGCAAAATACTGAAACAGGCTGTGCTGGATGGATTCGGTCAGGCGGGGCGGGGCTTTCTCGCCCAGCTTTGGAAAACCGATGGTCTCGAACGGTTCTGCGGCCAGATAAAGCCAGGAAGTTCCGCCCACTTCCTTTTCCCCGTAGATGTGATCCACGTATTTACCCGGGTTATTTTTCTGCTTCCAGCGGGCGAGCTCCAGTAGCTCGTCTTTCTTGCCGAAGATCATCACCTCCCGCGGGCACACCTGGGCGCAGGCGGGCAGGCCGCCGTCTTTTATATATTCGAAGCAGAAGGTGCACTTTCTCACATGCGGGGTTAGGGCGTTGTCGTACTCGTAGGCCGGCACCTGGAAAGGGCAGGCAACCATGCAGTAACGGCAACCAATGCATTTTTTTACGTCGTAAATCACCGCTCCGTTTTCCTCTTTGGTCAGGGCCCCCACGATACAGGCGGACACACAGGAGGGATCGTTGCAGTGCATGCACTGGAGCTTGACGAATGTCGGCCGTTCCCGCCAGGTCAGTGTGCCGATATTTTTGGGGTAGTATTTATTCACGACGGTGTAGGAAGTCTCATCCATGCGCCGTTCGTTTTCGAGGACGGTCATCTCCTCGAAGGACTCCGCAGGTTCGGGGAGTGCGTGCCTCTGGTTGCAGGCTTCCTCGCATTTGCGGCACCCCACACAAAGGGTCGTGTCCACCAGACAACCGAATTCATCGTCTGATTTTTTCGGGGTGTCCTCTCCTGATGACGCAACCGCAGATTTGTCCTTGCTGGCCACACCCGCAAGCGCCATCGCCCCGGATACCTTAAAAAAATGTCTCCTACTCAGTTCCATGATGATCTCCCTGCGGTCATTTCTACCGCTTTGCTCATTAAATCTACTCCCTTATAATGTAGGCGCTGAAGCCATCATCCGATTTGTCCATGCGGATGATTTTATATTTGCCTTTATGAATGAACTTGGTCAACTTGTCAATCAGAGCTGTATCATCGGTGGTGATACACAACAACTCGCTGGAACTCATTGCATCCAGGGCGTGCTTGCATTTGAGCAGGCTGACCGGTAGTATTTCACCCATGAGGTTTATTTGCATATCTGACTGCATTGTGTAATTAAGCTCCGCAACACGCATTTGCAATCTACGTGCCGAGTTTGCCATTTGTCGGAGATAATGCATAATAAATTGAAATTATAACTAAATGTTGAGCAGGCAACAGGACTTGACAATCCACAACCAAGTGGATTATTTAAACAGGTATTAAAATGATTAAGCATGTGTTTAAATCATTGAAACATCCAACGCTTTATTGATTGCATACGAGGGGGCCATGGAAGCCCATAATGTAAATCGCTATCTGAAAGGCATCATCAACACGATGAATGACGGCCTGGTGGTCATCTCACCGGACGGCATGATTCTGATGACCAATAAAGCCTTTGAAACACTCACGGGGTATTCCGAGGATGATGTCCTTGGCAAACCATGTACGTTGCTGGGCTGTGACGCCTGTGAACTTGAGATGAAAAGCGCCCAGGGAAGGGTGTGGTGCACGCTGTTCAACCCGGAGCATGGGGATATGAAGCGCTGCCGGTGTAATTTTAAGAATAAGGATGGCTCCTACATACACGTGTTGAAAAATGCCTCGGTTCTGCGTGACGAGAAGGGTGTGCTCCTGGGGGCTGTGGAAACCCTGACAGATATATCCGAAATCGACCGGCTAGACCAGGAAGTTATTCAGCTCTCCCGACAGCTCGAAACAGAGGACGGTTTTTACGGCATTATCGGTACGTCCGCAGCCATGCAGGGTGTATTCGACGTGATCGAGAAGGTGGCCTTGAGCGATGCGCCGGTGGTCATTTATGGGGAGAGCGGAACCGGAAAGGACCTGGTGGCTCGTGCGATTCACCTGGCCGGAAGCCGAAAAGAGCATCCCTACATCCAGTTCAACTGTGCGGCGCTGAACGAGTCACTCCTGGAGAGCGAGCTGTTCGGCCACACCAAGGGTGCTTTTACAGGGGCCTACCGGCACAGGATCGGCCGTTTCGAAGCCGCCAACGGGGGCGATATCTTTCTGGACGAGATCGGTGACATCCCCTTGTCCGTACAGGTAAAGCTGTTGCGGGTGCTGGAATCCAAACAGTTCGAACGGGTCGGGGACAACACGCCGGTCGACGTGGACGTACGTATCATTTCGGCCACCAATAAAAATCTCGAGCAGTTGATCGGGGCAAAGAAATTCCGGGAGGATCTCTATTTCCGGATCAATGCCATTGCCATCCACCTTCCCCCTTTGAGGGAAAGGGCACAGGACATCCCCCTTTTGGTCAGCGCGTTCATCCGCAGGCAGCAGAAAAAGAGCGGCAAGAGAATAAACGGTTTGACGCGGGCGGCAATGGAGCTGTTTATGTCCTACTCTTGGCCCGGCAATGTGCGGGAGTTGAAAAGCGCTTTGGATTATGCGTTCATTCTGGCGGAGGAGGGCATGATTTCGACGGACCATCTTCCGCCGCACATGGCGGAGAAGGCAGATGATTCCGTTCCAATGACGGTCCCGGGCGATATTCAGAAACCATCCGTAGGTGCCGGGCAGGTGATGTATTTCAAGGAAACCGGGGGTGATCCTGAACAGAAAAAGGAGCTGATCGATGCATTGCGCAAGAGCAGCGGAAATCAGTCCCAGGCCGCCAGGCTGCTGGGGATCAATCGGGTGACGGTTTGGAATCGAATGAAAAAATACGGAATTGATTTAAAGCGGGTCATGACCACGTGATCCCTCAAGATCAGCAATTATTAATTATTATAATGGGTTGTGTTATAGCTTAATGGTTAATAATCAATTGTTAATTCTTAATTGCGAATTAATTTTTTGGCATTCAGTCATGCAGTTCTTGAAGATTATCAGTCCGCTTTATCTTCAGGGGACGTATCATCGTCTTGTTCGTTTTCATCATTTTCATCATTTTCATCGTCTTCCGTGCCGTTTTCTTCGTCTTTGGAACCTTCTTCGGCATCGTTCTCCTGGAGCCGCGGAAAACGGAATCCGGTATCTATCTCGAGGGGGTCGTAGTTCTGGTACCTGGCTCTGGTTTCCACATACTGGCGCGCAATGCTCACGCCGCCGAGCTTCAGGAAAACAAGCACGGCATTTTTAAACGCCTTATCTGATTGGATCTCTTCAGGTAATCCCTTCATGAGCATGGCAAAGGGGGTTTCCAGGTTTTCCGGCATGGTGATTTTCATAAATAACGAATCCTTGTTGGGTGATTAAACGTTCAGATGAAAAAAAATAAGCCATCTCCCGGAAAAGTAAAGCCTTAAGCACTGTTTTTTTTGGAACTATATACCAAATTTTTTCTCAGATGAAATTATTGGCGTTTCCACACAGGGTCCCGTTTTTCGATAAGGGCGGCGATACCTTCCTGAAAATCCTTGCTGCGAAGTAAAATACTGTTGAGGTTGACCTCCATGTCCAGCTGGGTCATTAGGTCCACCCCCTCACCCCGCTTTATGATCTTTTTGGTGGCGCCGACCGCCAGGGGACCCATGCGGCTGATTGCTATTCGCCAATAGCAGCAACAAATTACGCACGCAGGGCAAATATCACACGAAGTGTAAATTACATCCGAAGGATAAATTACGGCCGCAGGCCAAATTACACGCCGAAGGCGTCTACAGCATGATCTCCAGATCTTCAAGCGGATACGAGACGCAGGAATGCACATATCCGTACCGGGTGTCTGATTTGCGTACCGGGGTGCCGGCCGGTTGGAACACTTTGCCGGACAGGACCTTGACCCTGCACATGCTGCACTCACCGGAACGGCAGATGGAAGGCGGCACAACCCCTTCCTTTTCAAGGGAAGTGAGCAGCGGCGTTCCAGCGTTCACGGTAAGGGTCCTGCCGTCCAGAATACTTACCTGGAATTGGTCACCAGATTCGATACCGGACGGCCAGCCCGGATATTGGTTGATATTGTCCGGAGGCCCGTACATCTCCTTGCGGATCTTGCGCGGGGCAACCCCCAGGTTTTCCAGCTCCGGAAGGCAGAAATCATACATCCCCTGGGGGCCGCATAGAAAGAAGGTTTTATCCTGGACTTCACCCAGGACCTCCCGGATCAAGGCGGCATTGATAAAGCCGCAGGCGCCGGAATAGGGTTCAGCAGGCTTTTCAATGACCGGTATGTAGGTGATATTGTCAAACCGCCGGGATATGCTTTCCAGTTCAGCGTGGAAAATGACATCATCCAAATGCCGGTTGCCGTATATCAGGGTGACTTCGCGGTTCAGCCCACATTCCACTATTTCGCGGATCATGCTCATAAAAGGCGTGATGCCGCTGCCGCCGGCGATGCACACCATGTGCCGGTCATGGTAAAGGGGGTTGAAATAAAAGTTCCCCTGGGGGCCGGCACTGTCGAGGAGGTCGCCGACCTTTACCTGGTCCATGAGAAAGCCGGATACCAGGCCGTCGGGGACCCGCCGCACGGTGATATCATAAAATCCGTTCTGCTTGGGCTGGGACGAAATACTGTATGGCCGGCTGGTGCAAATGCCGTCTATTTCAACAAACAACGGGATGTACTGGCCGGCCAGGAAAGGGGGCAGCATGCCATCCAGCGGCACAAGGCGCAGGGTATTGGTGGAAGGCGTTTCCGCTATGACATCCACCACCCGCAGCTTCAATTCCCTGGGGTGAAGCCGGCCGAGGTATTGGTCGGCCAACAACCTGTCAAAAGACCGTTCCTTACCGGCGTTGAAGCTTAAATCGATTTCCTCGGCGATTTCCCTGTATCCATCGAATTCCTGCCAGATACCCTTTCGCATGCTATCCTCCAATGCAGCGGAACCACGATATATGCATGTCAATTTCGTGATTTTACTATTTTCGTGCTTTCGTGATAAATATTTTTACGCCTTTAGACCTTAGTTCGTGGCGTTGAAAGTTCCTTAACCTTTCAGTTTTTGATTTGACGTAGAATCGATTTGGCGGCCAGTGTACCGGAACGCAACGTGGGTTCGAAACCCTGGTCACCGACCCAGCCTCCCGCAAAGGTAAGCCCTTTCACAGGGGAACGATTCCCGGGCTGGAAGAAGAACGAATCCTTGGTGCGTGATTCGAAGCCGTATACAGCACCGGCCGGATGCCCTAGATAGCGCATGTGGGTCAGGGGCGTGGCAATATCGATTTCCTCGATGTGCTGCCGGATGTCGGGAAAGATATCCTCTGCGCGCTTTAGCATGGATTCGGCGCAACGGTATTTAACCTCGTGATACTGACCGGGTGGGATGTTCAGCCAGGGGTCCCCATATTTCAGGGTCACGAGATTGACCTGGCACGTTCCCGGTGGGGAGAATGCGGGGTCGGATATATCGTAGCAGCTCATTACCATGAGCTCGTCCTGGATATCCACGCGTTTCATGCGGTCGTGAAGCGATCCCCCGATATCCGTGGAGGCCATCAGGAAATTGGTGGATTCCCGTATGTTCAGTTCATCGGGTTCGCAGTCAAAGCCGATAAACATGGAAAAGGCGGAGTTGCTCAGCGACCGACCATTCATTTCCTGCAGGGTGTTGTCCGGGACCAGGTCATTGCCTATCAGGTTGGTGTATGTTTCCATGGGGGAGATATTGGCCACCACGCAGCGGGTTTCGATGGTGTCGCCGGCGTCTGTTTTCACGCCGATTACCTGGTTGTCTTCCACTATGATGCGTTGCGCGCCGCAGTTGAAACGCGCCCGGCCACCGGTGTTCAAAAACGCGTTCAGAATGGCGTTGGACAGTGCCTGGGATCCCCCTTTCACGTGAAAGGGTTTGAATTCAATGTACTGAAACAGGAGCATGGCCAGGTAGGCAAAGGAGAGCTGGTCCACGGATACGCCCAGGTAACCCCAGTATACGGAAATGACCGTCTTGAGCAGTGGGTCTTGGAAATAATCGTCCAGGACTTCCTTGGCGCTCCTCAAGGCATAGCGGTACAGGTTGGGATATTTGTCCCGGGAAGGTTCCGGGTCCCTGAAAATAAATGCCCCGACCATGTCGTTGGCATATTTGTAAACGAGGTCGAAGAAACGGTCGATCGCTTCTTTTTCAAGGGGAAATTTATGCTTGAGTTCTGTAACGACCTGCTTTTTATCGGGCTTCAGGGCGATGTTGAACCCATCAGGCATATGCACACTGTAGAGATCCTGGATTTCGACGAACTCGAGGTCATCCACAACCCCCAGGTTGTCCAGGGTCATGCGCAAGGGGCCTGGTTTTTCAGGCGTTCCCAGCCCGCTGAGCTGGTGCAGCGCAACCTCGAATTCAAAGCGTCCTCTGCAGAAGCTGGTAGCACATCCCCCGGGTATGTTGTGCCGTTCGAGCAACAGCACCTTTTGGCCTTTGCGGGCCAGGGTCGCAGAAGCGGTCAACCCCCCGTTTCCAGCGCCGATCACAACGACGTCATAGTCCATTTTACCTCACAAGTTTTTTATCTTATGTTGAAGTCTAGCATAAACTGCCTACACAGTTGCCGACACCTGTCATTTGGCCTTCGGCCGTAATTTATCCTTCGGATGTAATTTACACTTCGTGTGATATTTGCCCTTCGGGCGAAATTTATTGCTGCTATTGGCGAATAGCGGTCAGCAACTATTAATTACAGCGAAGCGTAATAACGCGCGTAGCGCAAATCACACGCCGAAGGCGTAAATTACGGCCGTAGGCCAATGACGCCACAGGCGTTCAAAGTCCCATAAACTTGGCGGCGATGCCCTTCATGACTTCGTTGGTGCCGGCAAAGATCGACAACACACGTATGTCCCGCCAGGCGCGGGTGATGGGGTACTTCTCGACAATGGCTTCGTTGCCCATAAGATCCAGGGCCCGGTCAGCCACCCGCCTGCCCATCTCGGTGGTCCAGTACTTGGCCATGGAGGTTTCGATGATAACCTCGCGGCCTTCCATGTGGTCGGCCACCAGCTTTTCCATAAAGGTCCTGCCCAGCTTTACTTCGGTCGCCATCTCCACCAGGGCAAACTGGTTGGCCTGGGGCTTGGAAAGCGGTTTCCCGGAAACCGTGGTTTTCTTGCAGTAATCAATCATCCACTCCACGATGCGTTCAGCGGCGGTTACCGCTCCCACAGCGCACACCAGGCGTTCCTGCTGCAGTTTTTGCATGAGCATGAGAAAGCCCTGACCTTTTTCACCCAGACGGTTGGCGGCAGGAATCCTGCACTTGGAGAAAAAAAGCTCGGCCGTGTCCTGGCTCCGCCAGCCCATTTTTTCCAGATGCCGGCCGCGTTCGAAACCCGGTGTGCCGGTCTCGATGATATAGAGTGAGAGGGCCTGATGTGGGTTTTCGACGGCCGGGTCTTTGGCGGCAACGATCACGACGTCGGCATTGATGCCGTTGGAGATGAACGTTTTGGAACCGTTGATGACAACTTCATTGCCTTCCTGTTCGGCCGTTGTGCTCATGCCTGCCAGATCGCTGCCGGCACCCGGCTCGGTCATGGCAACCGCAGAAATGATATCACCGGAAACACATCCTGGCAGGTATTTGCGTTTCAGCTCTTCCGAACCGAAGGCGCTGATATAGGGGACTACGACATCCGAGTGCAGACCTGCCGCCAGACCGGTGTGAAAGGTATAGGATAGTTCTTCGGTGACGATGACAGAGTAGAGGAAATCACCGCCCATGCCTCCGTAGGACGGGTCTATGTCTGTGCACAAAAAGCCGCTCTGGCCCATTTTCTGCCAGATTTCCCGCGGCTCTATGCCGTCCTTCTCCCACTGATCTACGTTAGGGGTTACTTCTTGGGCGATAAACGCCTTGAGGCGTTCTCGGAAAGCTTCATGTTCAGGCGTATAGTGTAGTATTTGCATTTTGTATTTCGTATTTTGTAGGTGGTGCGGTTGAAGGTTGGAGGTTAAAGGCCGAAGGAGCCTATCAGCTTATTGCCAACAGCCCCTTCAGTCTTTTACCTTTAGCCTTCCACCTTTAATCTACCTAGCGGCGAAGCCGCGTTTGCAAATACAATTAATGCGGGTCTTTGCATTAATTGTATTTGCCGATAATGGATATACTGCAAACGTTCATGGCCGGAAAACCGCCCAGGTTGTGCGTCAGACCGTACTTGGGATTTTCGATCTGGCGATCCTCGGCCCGGTCGTGCAGCTGCAGGTACATTTCATAGAGCATACGCAGTCCGGAGGCTCCGATGGGGTGGCCGAAGCACTTGAGACCGCCGTCCACCTGGCAGGGTACCTGACCGTCGCGATCGTAGAACCCGTCCATGACATCCTTGACTGCCTGCCCGCGGTCAGAGATATGAAGGTCCTCGTAGGTGACCAATTCGGTGATAGAGAAGCAGTCGTGCACTTCCATCATACTGATTTCCTCGCGCGGGTTCTCGATACCAGCCTCTTTGTAGGCCATGGTGCTGCACTTGCTGGTGGTCATGAAATGATCGCCGTCCCACTCGTTGTAGCCCATTTCCTCGCCGGAGCTCAGGGCCAGTTGCAGGGATTTGACCGTGACAATATCCTTTTTGCCCATTTTCTCGGCTATTTCCGGCGTGGTCACAATGGCGCAGGCTGCACCGTCGCTGACCCCGCAGCAGTCGAAAAGGCCTAAGGGGTGGGCGATGATGGGCGAGGCCATGACCTGATCCTCGGTCACCTTTTTTCTCAGATGTGCCTTGGGATTCAGGGCGCCGTTAGCGTGGCTCTTGGCTGAAATGTGGGCCATGGCGCGTTTGAGATCCTGGTCCGGGACCTTGTATTTGGCCGCGTAGGCACTGGCCAGCTGGGCAAAGGCGCCCGGCGCGGTCAGGTTGGGGAACCACTGCCAGGTCAAAGTGCCCGAGTTGGATCCGGTGAAGCTGGGCAGCCCGCCGTAGCCCGTGTCCTTCAGTTTTTCGGCGCCTAGGGCCAGGCAAATATCACAGGCGCCGGAGGCAACTGCGTAAACCGCTCCCCTGAAAGCTTCGGTGCCGGTGGCACAGAAATTTTCCACCCGGGTTACCGGGATCATGGGCAGGCGCAGGCTTAACGAAAGGGGCAGCGCGCTTTTACCCACATTGATTTCATCCAGACAGCAGCCAAACCAGGCCGCATCGATATCCTGCTTTTCAATGCCGGCGTCTTCCAGACACTCCTGAAAGGCTTCCACCATGAGTTCTTCCGCACCGACATCCCAGCGTTCCCCAAAGCGGGTGCAGCCCATACCGATGATTGCTACTTTATCTTTTATTCCAGTGGCCATTATATGCCTCCTTCTTAATTCGGATTAATCTAAACCACAAAGGCACCCCGGTGTAATCGTCTTCGACGGCACTGACGTGCATTTCACTGGGTAAACAAAGGACACAAAGTAAACCAGCCTCTTTGTCTCCATATTGTTGTAGTTTTGAAAAATGTTTTCATAAAAAATCTAGAAATGGTCTTAATAGCGGCGAAGCCGCGTTTACTAATATTTGCGCAGCAAATATTAGATGGTGAAGAGCTGTTCGATCAGCTGAGACTTCATGATATCGCCTTCAATCTGAAGTTTGCCAGATGTGTAGGCCTGCATGGCCGGCAGCTTGCCGGTCATCATGTTCAGGAAGTCGGTATCGCCCATCTTGAGGGTGCACTTGGGCGCCTCGTGGCTGCCGGCCGCGATGGTGCATGCCTTGTCTTTTATGACACAGTACCAGTCACCGCCGTCACTACCCGAGATGTTGAACTGAAAGACCACATCTACGCCTTCGGCAGCGTCGGATTTGAATGCCTTGGGCATATTCTG
Source organism: Thermodesulfobacteriota bacterium (assembly GCA_039714495.1). Classification (GTDB taxonomy): domain Bacteria; phylum Desulfobacterota; class Desulfobacteria; order Desulfobacterales; family B30-G6; genus JAJDNW01. Next base: position 10,703 of record JBDLJD010000029.1, on the reverse strand, counting down.
CTCGAAGAAGGTCTTGACATCCAGACCGCCGGCATTGTCACCTTCATCTGCCGGGGCATCATCCGCGGGCGGGGTGATCAGGGCAAATATGGCGGCATTGGCATCTTCGATTTCCGTGGCTCCGTCCAGGGAGTTGATGGCATCCCAGTTGTCGCGGACCTCTTCAGGCGTGGGGATGTTGTCCTGGTCGCCCACCTGAGTACCTGGTCCGGTGAAAACGGCCGCCCGGTTGAAGTAGCCCATACCGGTGTTGAAAATGCCGCCTGTCTCTTCACAGGCTTCGCTGGCCAGGTTGATTACCATGGGGACCACGAATTCGGGTTTAGATTTCTCGAAAAGGTCCGGCGGCATGACATCCTCGGTGAGGCGCGAGGCTGCAATGGGAGCGATGGTGTTGACCTTGATGTTGTATTTTTTCCCTTCCAGCTTGATGGTGTTCATGAGACCCACCAGGCCCATCTTGGCGGCCGAGTAGTTGGTTTGGCCGAAATTGCCGTAAAGGCCGGCGGCCGAAGTGGTCATGACGATGCGGCCGTAGCCTTTTTCTTTCATAACCTGCATGGCCGGCCGGGTCACGTGGTAGGCACCGTTGAGATGCACCGATAGTACTGCATTCCAATTGTCCGGGTCCATTTTCAGAAAACTCTTGTCGCGCAGAATGCCCGCGTTGTTGATGAGCACATCCACGCTGCCAAAAGTATCCACGGCCGTTTGAATGATGGCCTCACCGCCTTCGGGGCTGGCCACGTTATCGTAGTTGGCCACGGCCTCTCCGCCGCCGGCTTTGATTTCTTCCACCACCTGGTCGGCCGGTGATGATGAGCCCTGGCCGGAGCCGTCCCGTGCGCCGCCCAGGTCATTTACCACCACTTTGGCGCCCCGTTTGCCAAGTTCAATGGCATAAGCGCGGCCTAAACCTGCGCCGGCCCCCGTGACTACGGCCACGCGTCCGTCAAACGAAATTTGATCGGCAGCAACGGCTGCACCGGGGACGGGTACTGCTTTCCAGAAGTAGTTGGTGAAGCCTCTTTCCGTATCGACTCCCCGGCGTTTGAACTCCATTTGCACAGGCAGCCCCACCTTGACGTCGTCCAGTTGGCAGTTGGTGAAGTCGGTTTGCATGCGGCCGCCGCCCTCGAACTGCACCATGCCGTAGATGGCCGGCGGGTCGACGGATACAGCCAGCATGTCGCCGGTAAAGGTCTTGACCTTGGCCAATACATCGGCAAATTCATAATCGTCCTGGCTGTGGATAGCGCCGCAATTGGGATTTACGCATATGTCGGCCTTGGGATACTGGGGCGTGCCGCATTCCCGGCACTTGCCACCCACCAATCCCAGGATCATCTTGTTTTTGCGCCACAGGACCGTGGTGGCCGTTTGGGTGGGGGCCTCTGCACGAATTCCCATTTCCGTCTGGATCAAATTCCTGAATTTGAGGAATTTTTGATAGTTGGAAATGGTGTTCTTGTTTTCCAGGGTGCCGGTGAACCCATTGCGCGGTGCCAGATTGGCAATGTTTTCGGTCACTGTGAACATCAGGGCGTTGCATCCCTGACCGAAGCCGGCCATGAGAATGTTATCGCCGGGCTGGGCGTCTTCCAGGGCCGACATCATCATCAGGAAGGGATGAGCCGTACCGCACTCGCCGCACACGTCGTGCAGGTTGTCCATCAGTTTGTCCGGGGTCGCTCCCAGCTTGGCGGCAATCTTTTTGTGGTCGCCCTTGAAAAAGCAGGGGTACACCAGTTTGGATACATCATCCATGGACATGCCGAGTTTTTCCAGCAAGCCGTTGACCGCTTCGGGAATGATCTTGGCATAGCCGGCATCCCGGGTCCAGCGCTCTTCCCACATGTAATCGATGGTTTTCTGGGCCCCGCGGTAGTGGTCCACGAAATCATGGGACACGCTGAAGGACCCCTTGTATTCGGCAATGACATCTTTGTCGCCGACCGTGAAAGCGCCGGCGCCATCACCGAACCACATTTCGTAAAAATAGGCGGCCCTGGTTTCACGCCGGTCGGCGGCTGCCACCAGAACATTTTTTCTCTCACCGCTTTTGACCGTTTCGAGGGCGGTGATCAGCGCCGTGCTCCCGGCCTTCTGCGATGAAGTGAAATCCGAGGTGATCAGACTGCTGCCCAGGTTCAGGGCTGCGGACACGATGCCTGCATTCTGCCGGTCGGCAAAGGGCAGGGTGGTTGACGCCAGGTAAAGCCCGTCCAAGGCGGTTTTATCCACACCCTTCAGGCAGTCCCGCGATGCGGCCACAGCCATGGTGATGGTATCTTCATCCCAGTTGCACATGGACCGTTCCCCCTGGGCAACCATCATGATGGCAGGGGCAAACCAGCCCATGGATTGAAAGATGGACATTCTGTCCAGCCTCAGGCGGGGGATATACGCGCCGTAAGAAGTGATTCCAATCATTTTAATCTTCCTCCTTATCCCGTAACCACAAAGACACAAAGAACATAAAGATTTAATTTTCTTTTTATTAGAGCTTTGTAGTTGAAAATGTTTTCCATAAAAATTTTTATAGTGGCGAAGCCACGTTGAGTAATTTCTGCTCCGCAGAAATTACATTTTGAAAAGTTTTTCAATGAGCTGGGACTTCATGAGATCGCCCCCGATTTTCAGCTTGCCGGATGTGTAGGCCTGCATGGCCGGCAGTTGGCCGCTCATCAAGGCCAGAAAGTCCTTGTCTTCCATCTCCAGGGAGCAGACCGGTTTATCATGCTTGCCGGATTCGACGGCACAGGTGCCGTCCTTTATTTCACAGTACCAGTCACCGCCCTCACTACCGGTGATGGTGTACTGAAAGACCACTTCCACGCCCCGGGCCTCTTCGGGTACAAATTTATCGGGCATGCTATTAAAAACATCCTTGACGGACATGCCGGTCGGCTCGGCAGTCGAGGCATCGCCGACCGGTTTGGAAATAACGGCGATGAGGTCGCCGATCTGTTCGTTGAGCTGGAAATAGGTTTTGGCCCCTTTCAGGCTCTTAACCGTTTCCCAGTTTTCCGCCAGTGCCTCCGGGCTGGGGATCTCTTTGCCGTCGCCGACCACCATTCCCGGTCCGGTAACAATGGCCGCCCGGTTGTAAAACCCCATGCCGGCATTGTATACATTGCCCGTGTCGGCACACTCCTCGGAACAGAGATAAAGCGCCAGGGGCGCCACGAATTCGGGCTTCAGTTTTTCAAAGAAGTCCGGCGGCAGCACATCTTCGGTGAGACGCGAAGCTGCCACAGGGGCGATGGTGTTGACGTGGATATCGTACTTTTGTCCTTCCAGCTTGAGGGTGTTCATGAGCCCCACAAGGGCCATTTTGGCGGCCGTGTAGTTGGTCTGGCCGAAATTACCGTAAAGTCCGGCGGCCGATGTGGTCATGATGATGCGGCCGTAACCCTTCTCCTTCATCACGGCAAAGGCCGGGCGGGTCACGTTGTAGGCGCCGTTGAGATGTACGTCCAGTACCGCGTGCCAGTTTTTAGGATCCATCTTGAGGAAGCTCTTGTCCCGCAGGATGCCGGCGTTGTTGATGAGGATGTCCACCGTGCCAAAGGCATCCAGAGCGGTTTTGACGATGCCTTCGCCACCTTCGGCCGTAGCAACGTTGTCGTAATTGGCCACGGCCTCACCACCGGCGGTCTTGATTTCCGCTACAACCTGGTCGGCAGGGCTTGCAGACCCTTCGCCGGAACCGTCCCTGGCGCCGCCCAGGTCGTTGACCACCACTTTAGCGCCCCTTTTCGCCATTTCCAGGGCATAGACACGCCCCAAACCTGCGCCGGCGCCGGTAACCACGGCCACGCGGTCGTCGAAACGGACTTCGTCTTTGGGAATGTCGCCGTATTCAAACAGGCCGTTGTCGATGACGATTTCCTGGGTCTTCATATTCTGGATGCGCCAGACCGCCATGCCTTCATGTGTCTTCCAGATCTGCACCTGCAGGGGCATGCCCGGATAAAGGGGCCTGGAGAAACGGCAGTTCATGCGCCGCGCTTTTTCAGGCTCGCCCGGGATGAGGCTCTGGATCAACGCCCGGCAGGCATAGCCGTGGGTGCAGAGGCCGTGCATGATCGGCTTTTCAAAACCCGCCATTTTGGCGAATTCAGGATCCACATGCAACTGGAACACATCACCGGAAAGGCGATAGATGAGGGGTTGGTTTTCAGATGGCGACATGTCCACCGTAAAGTCAGGATCCCGGTCAGGGAAGTCGAATTTTTCCCGGGGCCGGTTTTCACCGCCGAAGCCGCCGTCCAGCCGTGAGAAAATGGTCATTCTGGAAGTGAACAGTTTCTGCCCGCTGGAGTGCCGGGTTTCCGCCTCGGCCACAACCAGGGCGCCTTTTTCCTTGCCCTTGTCATAGTAGTTGATAATTTCCCCCTCGGATATCATGGCGCCGTCCGTGGGAATGGGGTTGTGGAAAGTGATTTCCTGCTCACCATGCAGGATGCCGGGCAGGTTGACGTTGGTAAGCTTCAGGGCTTCGGGCATGACATCGTAGATAGTGGTGATGGCAAAGCTGGGGATGACTTTAAGGTCCTTTTCATAACAGTACTCCAGATCGGAAAATCCGGCGCCCACGCCAAGTGCGTACAACACGGCATCCTTCCAGGTATAGTCCTTGGAAATAGGGCCGATTTTTTTTCCGATAGCATCAAGATTTAACGCCATTTTATCCTCCTTTGAAAATAAAAAATTTTCTTAATTAGTGCTCCTTGATTACCTATCTTCCTCGTCGTCAATTTATATCTACATGCCCGGTCGCGGTTACCGTGCAATGAAATTTTTTATTTTGTGAATGCCCGCACCATCATGAACTTCACCGTATCCTTGACCACTTTCTGGTAGTCTGCGTGGTCCACGTCCAGGATCGGCCTGAAAAAATTTTCACCGGATATGAAATTGAGCACACAGTTCCAGACCGCCAGGATTTGAGCCTTGGCCTGCACGGGAACATGCGCCTTGTCTTCGGCAAGGTCCATGGCCACGGCAATGCCGGAGGTGTAGTCGTCGATTTTGATGTCGGGAACGCTTTCCGTGTCTGTCTTGTTGAAATAGCCGAAGAGAATCAGATTGGACACCTCGGGATGGTTGAACAGGTAGTCGGTCAGGCTATCGATGGAAATGTCCAGGCGCTCGGACAGGGATTTCCCCCTGGCCCGCTGCTCAACTTCTTCGAATTTTGCCAGAATTTCATCGTTGAGATCAATAATCAGGGCTTCGTAGAGGTCCAGCTTTTCCCCCCAGTGGTAATAAAGGGTGGAAATGTCGATGCCCACGTCGCCGGCAATCATCCGGGTCGTGGTGCTGCTGTAGCCGTATTCTCCGAACAGCCTTCTGGCGGAGGCCAGGATACGGGCCTTCATGGACCCCGGGTTTTGACGGGCTTTTTCAAGCGGTGAGGGCATGGGGATTCCCTTGTTCCATCAACGATATACCATAAAATGTTTCCATCAGTTGATGGATAAAATAGGATGAAAACGGGTGCTTGTCAATACAAAATAAGTAATATTGCTAAATTTGGTTATATTATCAAATGGATTGGTAAGAACAGGGTTCAAGGAGGCAAGGGGGCAAGGTAGTTTCTCAAAAAGTCAGGGTGACGGCCTGGATTCCCGCCTTCGCGGGAATGACGTTTCGTTTTTAGCGTCTTGTCATTCCCGCGAAGGCGGGACACAGCGTGAAGCGTCAGCGCTATCCAGGTGGCTCTTTTATCGTATCATCTTCCCGCAGTTATTGAGAAGTTGCGGCCCTGATTCTGTTTTTTGGTGTGGGTGCATCTTTCGGCCCTTTGACGGCTTCTTTGGTTATTGCCAAGGTCGGTCCATGGGGCCTTTATTTGTTTACCGCCTTCTGCGGTGGGGTCTTGGGGCTGGCTGCCTTGGGCTATCGACATAAACAGCCCAGCAATGTCGAAGAACAGGTGGCCTTTGTACCCATACCCAGAACATCGCCGGTGGTCAGCCATTTTGATCCGCGGGGTGAGCCCGGAGGCTATGACGAGGACAGAGCCCAGACAGTAGGGAGTAAGGAGTAGGCAGTAGGGAGAAAAACTAAAGGCCAGAGCCCCAGAGGCCGGAAAGCCAGTAGGTAGCAAGGAGTAAGGAGTAGGCAGAGCCCCTGAGCCACAGAGGACAGAACTTCAGAACCTCAGAGCACGAATCACGAAAACACGAAATCCAAAAAGCACGAAATGTTCAGAAATATTTTCATGTTTTCACTCTTTCGTGATTTCGTGATGAAGGTTTTTGATTCGACGTTGGACGTTGGATGTTCGATGTTCATATTTTAAAAAAATGGAAGTCCTAAGCCAGAAACGCCTCTACGGTTTGCGCGATCTGTTCTGCCTGCAGGCCGTACAGCCCGAGCAGTTCTTCATAGGGCCCGTTGCTGGCAAACTGGTCGTCAACGGCGATCATCTTCATGCGCACCGGGCAGACTTCGGCCAGTGCTTCGGCAATGGCGCTGCCCAACCCTCCGGCGATGTAGTGCTCCTCCACGGTGACGATGGCCCCGGTCTCCCGGGCGGCCTTGATCATAAGTTCACGGTCCAACGGTTTGATGGTGTGAATGTTGATCAGACGCACACTGATGCCCTTCTGTTCAAGAATAGCAGCGGCTGCATGCGCTTTTGACAATACAGTGCCGGTTCCCACGAGGGTCACATCCTTTCCGTCCTGCATGGTCACGCCTTTGCCCAGCTGAAAATCGTAGTCCGCGTCGAACAGTACCGGCATTTTCGGCCCGCCCAGTTTCATGTAAACGGGCCCCACATGGTCGGTGATGGCGTGTGTGGCTTTGACGATTTCAACGGGACAACCCGGATTGACCACCGTAAACCCGGGAATGGTCCGCATAATCGCTATATCTTCGAGGGACTGGTGCGTGGGGCCTAAGTCGGCGTAGGTCATGCCTCCGCAACGGCCCACCACTTTCACGTTCTGACGCATATAGCCCAGGTCGTTGCGCACCATTTCGAACGGCCGGGAGGTGACAAAAGGTGCGATGGCTACGAAAAAGGGGATTTTACCTGTTGCGGCCATGCCGGCGCTTATACCGGTAATGCCCTGTTCCATGATGCCGAATTCAAAGTGACGCTCGGGAAAGCGTTCATGGAACGGTTTCATGCCCGAGCCGCTGGAACTGTCGGCCGAAAGGGCCACCACGCGGTCGTTCTTTTCACCGACTGCCACCAGGGCTTCACCAAAAGTTTTTCTCGGATCTCTTAAATCAGTCATTATGCCAACCTCTCTTCTATTTCCGCCAGATCTTTTTCCGCCATTTCCATTTCTTCAGGGGTCGCTTTCCAGTAGTGGTAGGATGCCTTGTCTTCCGCAAAAGAGAGGCCCTTGGCTTTGATGGTGTCCAGGATCACGCAGGACGGTTTTCCTTTTTCAAACGGCATGCTGGTGATGGTTTCAACAAGGGTACGCATGTCATGGCCGCCTATGGTCCGGACTGACCAGCCGAATGCGGCCCAACGATCCTCCAGCGGCTCGTAGGACATGACATCGACGGTGTTACCGCTGATCTGCAAACGGTTGCGATCTGCAAATACCATGAGGTTATCCAGTTTGTGGTGGGCGGCTGCAGCGGCGGCTTCCCAGTTTGACCCTTCCGCCAGTTCGCCGTCACCCATGGCAACATATACGCCAGGGCCTTCTGCGCGTTTTTCCATGGCCAGGCCCAGTGCCATGCCTACACCGATGGACAACCCGTGCCCCAGGGCGCCGGTGTTGGATTCCACCCCCGGAAGTTTGTGCATGTCCGGGTGTCCGGGAAGCTTGCTGCTGATTTTCCCGTAGGTGTCCAGGATTTCCTTTTCAAAAAAACCAGCTTCGGCCAGCACGGCATAAAGGGCCAGACATTTGTGTCCTGCCGACAGTATGAACCGGTCGCGATCCGGGTCCTTGGGATTTTGAGGATCGACCTTCATGACCTTGAAATAAAGGGCTGTGATGGTGTCGATGATGGAGAGGGCCCCACCGACATGTCCTGTTTTTCCGGCTTTGATCATCCGCAGAACATTTTTTCTGGATGCCAGCGCCTTACGCTCCAGGAATCGTTTGTCGTCATCAGATATGGTATTCATTTTGTCTCCAGTATAACTGCTGGTTTTGTAAAAGGCTAGTCAAATTTCATGCAGGATTCAGGTGCTGTGCTCCTGGTCATAATCGACTATTCTCTGTATCTTGGGCTCGGATCGTCCGCCAGGGGCGTACTCTGCCGCCATCCATGTTTGGACCAGCGCTTTGGCCAGTTCTTTGCCGGTGGTGAAGGCGCCCATGGTCATGATCGAGCAATTGTTGCTTTTAATGGACCGCTCCGTAGAATAGACATCCGAACAGAGGGCGGCCGACACGCCAGGCACTTTGTTGGCGGCAATGCTCATGCCGACCCCCGTGCCGCATACGAGAATGCCCCGGTCGCATTTTCCGGCGGCCACGGCTTCGGCAACATCAAAGGCCACATTGGCATAGATCGGGTCCTCACTGCCGAAATCTTCCCATTCGTGGCCGAGCTCTTCCAGAGTGGTTTTTATGGTTTCTTTTAATTCCGCTGCATTGGGGTCACATCCAAGGGCTACTTTTTTCATTTTTCGAATCCTTTCGGTTTCTAATGGTTTTGAAACTTTTCCTATTACCTTTTCATTTCAGGACAATCAATAGTTTTAATGCGTCAGGTTGAAAAACAGGTCGAGACCGATGGAAATATTGAAGCGGCACACCACGAGCGGAATGAACGGTGCTTTTACCTGAACCGCAACAGCGAGCGCATTCTCCGCAGCTTGCTGCGGGGTTAACGAGCGAATTAAAATTAGGCAGACTTCCATTGAACAGGATCGTCCGCTATTTGATTGCCGGGATGAAGACGGCTGGGTCAATCGAGCAAAGCGATTGAGAATGTTGGGATTGCCTGATGTGGCGAAATGATTTATATCGGTTGTCAAAAATATGTTCTCATATAAACCAAGTTTCAGCACAGTTGGTGTTTGATACCCCAGGTTCTTGGGACCAGGAATACTGTTGTAACATGGGACTAACTGTTTCTAATGAACAGGAGGAAGAGTGATATGAAGTATATCGAAGAACCGGCCCGCAAACTGCCTGTCATGGCGGAAACGGACGTGCTTGTTATCGGCGGCGGCCCGGGCGGGCTTTCCGCAGCCCTGGCATCGGCCAGGGCGGGCGTCGAAACCATGCTCGTGGAGCGCTATGGATGTTTTGGAGGCGTGATCACCCAGTCCATGATCGGCACCCTGGCCTGGTATCGTTCCAATGCCTGTACCGTAGATGCCGGCGGCATCGGCGTAGAATTCGAGCAGCGGGCCAAGGCCATGGACGCCAGTTTGTCCATTTTCCTTTACGAAGTGGTGGATACGGAGATATTCAAATACATTGCGGACCAGATGGTCACAGAGGCCGGCATCATTCCGCTGCTGCACTGCACCATCGTGGACGTGATCATGGAGGGCAGCACTGTCAAGGGGGTGATCACCGAGAGCAAATCAGGGCGGCAGGTCATCCTGGCCAAACAGGTCATCGACGCCACCGGTGATGCGGACATCGCTTTTCGGGCCGGCGTGCCCTGCCGCATGGATCCCAAAGAAAAGCTGGAGGAGGTGTCGGTCAACTTCGGTTGCAGCGGTGTGGACATCGAGACGTTTTTAAACTACACCCTCTCCAACCCAAGCTCCATCAGCGACTGGGGGGAAGATTCCGGGGACAAAGAAAGTGATGAATTCAGTACCTTTCTAAAGGAGCCCTTTCAAAAGGCCCGGGAGGCGGGCGAGATTCCCGAAACGTCCACCCGGCTACAGAGCTACTGGGGCAATTTTACCGATGCCGGTGAAGTGACGTCCCTCAATGCCATCCACATGCCCAATATCGATGCCACCGATGTACATGATCTCACCAAGGCGGAAATTGAGGGAAGGCAGTATGTGATGTGGGCGGTGGAGGCCCTGAAAAAATACACACCGGGCTTTGAAAAAGCACGCCTGAGAACCATGGGGGCATCCCTTGGAATAAGAGAAACGCGAAAAATTGAGGGTGTTTACAATCTTACCGAGCATGACGTGCTCAACCAGGTCCATTTTGACGATTCCATCGGCATTTTTCCGGAATTTCTGGACGGCAACCACATCGCAGTCATGCCGTCCACAGGCAGGTATTTCCATGTTCCCTACGGCGTCACCCTTCCCCAAAAGATCGAGAATTTACTGGTGGCCGGACGATGCGTTGCCGGGGACAAGGTCTCGCATGCCGCTACCCGCCAGATGATGTGCTGCACGGTCACCGGCCAGGGGGCCGGCGTGGCTGCCGCCCTGTCCGTCAAGGACAAGGTGCCCTGCCGCCAGGTGAATATCGCCACTGTTCAGAAGGAGCTCAAGAAGCAGGGGGTGCGCATCGAGTAGCCGGAGATCAGAGGTCGGAGGCCTGTAGGGGCTAACCTATGTGTTCGCCCATCAGATCCCAGAGCCGACGAATTCGGAATGTGGAATGTGGAATTTTCTCTGACATTCTGGTCTCCGGTATCCGTCCTCTGGTTATGGCCTTGGCGCCTTATTGGTTTATTTTAAATTTCAGGTATCAGGGATTCGGCTCTTCGCGTTTGGCCAATTTCAGTTTGACAAACAGCCAGGGGGCGCCAACGGCGAGCCACATCCCCAGGGCACAATA
>JBDLJD010000028.1:0-35832 GCA_039714495.1 Thermodesulfobacteriota bacterium | reverse complement strand
CTTAAAACCTAAATCGATTGCTTTTATCATTCGGCGTTGAATATTGGACCTTGAATGTTCGATGCTCAATTTTGAATAAAGGAAAGCACAATGGGTAAACACCTAGTCCTGGTCGGGGGCGGACATGCCCACATGGTCACCCTGGCCAATCTGCAGAGCTTTGTGGAAAAAGGGCACCGGATAACCGTCATCGGCCCGTCAGCCCATCACTATTATTCCGGCATGGGCCCCGGCATGCTCGGCCGGACATACACGCCCGAAGATATCCGCTTTGCAACCCAAAACGTGGTTGAAAAAAAAGGAGGTACCTTTCTTCTGGGAAAGGCGGCCCTTGTCCAGGCAGACGAAAAAACAATAAGCCTGGAATCTGGCGAAACCGTATCTTACGATGTAATCTCTTTCAATGCCGGCAGCTACGTCCCCCGCTTGAATCTCAGCGGACAGGTACAGGATGTTTACTCGGTTAAACCTATCGAACGCCTGATGCATGCCCGGGACAGGCTTCTTACGCTGTCCGTCCAAAAGAAAATCACCGTGGGCATCCTGGGCGGAGGGCCGTCTGCCGCTGAAATTGCCGGCAATATCTGGCAGTTGACGTCCGCGGCAGGAGGTCAGATGCCTGATATCCGCATCTTTGCCGGTAAACGCTTCATGGGCCGTTTTTCGGACAAGGTGAGACAGAAAGTGAAAACGTCTCTTGAGGGCAGGGGCATCCGGATTGTGACCGACGGGTATGTTCAATCCATTGACGGAATGAGCGTGGTGCTGGACACGGGCAAAGCCCATGATATAGACTTCATTTTTCTGGCCATGGGTGTCAAACCCAACCCCATCTTCAAGAATTCAAACCTGCCCACCGGACCTGACGGCGGTCTTTTGGTCAATGCGTTTCTGCAGTGCGACGCCTATCCGGACATGTTTGGGGGGGGAGACTGCATCTACTTTCAGAACCAGCCCCTGAACAAAGTCGGTGTGTATGCCGTACGCCAGAACCCGGTTCTGTACCACAACCTGATGGCTCGCCTGGAAGGCAGAGCGCTTGAGGCTTTCAAACCGGGGGGCGACTACCTTCTGATTTTTAACGTGGGTGGGGGCAAAGGTGTTCTGCAAAAAGGACGAATCGTTTTCGGCGGCAGGCCGGCTTTTATGATCAAGGATTATATCGACCGGAAATTCATGCAGAAGTTTCAGGCTTTGGAAAGATAATGCGGAATTCGGAATGTAGACTTCGTCCTCCCTACTCCCACCAGATACAGCAACGAACTCTCATCATTCAACGCCAGCATCTGCCTTGCTTCGGCATCGTACAGGGCCCCGATACCGCAGGCGCCCAAGCCGAGGGCCGTGGCTGCCAGGTAGATGCGCTGCCCTGCCCTTCCGGCATTCAGCATGGCATAGCGGTAACCCCTGGCCCCCATGTGACGGTCGACTTGTCGCAGGTTGGCCATAAACAAAAAATGCAGCGACCCGTTCTTGAGCCATTCCTGGTCAAGGCAGACCCGGGCTACTTTTTCCCCTGATGATCCGCCGGAAACCAGACTGTAAGCCTTTTCCCGTGTATCCAAGAGGTAGATGCCCGGATCGAACGCTTCGATGTTGATGGCCGCAATCCCGGAAGTCATGTACCCGCCGTAATCGATGCCTCCATCTGCAGCCGGACCACGGTTCAGGCAGAGCGACTGCATCAGATGCATGGCCTGGGATGTGAGCATGGGGATGGGCACGAAGTTGCGCCTGGACCGCCGCAACAGCATACTTTCAACCAAGCATTGCTTTTCTGCCCACCTGTATTCTTCCCTGACCGGAAACCAATTGCGGGGCATGTCCCCGGCAACCGGGTAAGCCTGCATCATGCGCGCTTCACCCGGCTTGATCGTGTTGCCGGCAGTACACACCTGCTGAATCGCCTCATATTGAATCTCGGCTGTTGATGTACGGCTGGCAGCGACCAGTGCCTTGAGCAACGCCGGTGTCTCGGCATCTGCTCCCTCCGGCGCCCGGCAGCTTTCACCTCCCTTTGTATAAAGGTTTACCACGGCCAGGCAGGCTTCCCGTTTCGGATCGATGCCCAAAAGGCGCTCCATGGCATTGTCATCGAAATCATAATGCACTGAATAGGCATACCCATTTGCACTGGCCGCCAGCACCAGATTTTCAATCAGATGCCCGGCATCCAGCAGCACATAGCGAAAAGCCCGGTCCCTGTATTTCCAGGCACTTCTAAAAAAAATGCCCGTAATCGGCAGCACTGCCGCTGGAAGGTCTCTTGTTTCCATGGCCAGGGCACTTTGCACCTGGTGTATAAACGAGCCCTTTCGCAATGCAATAAGGGATGCATCCATGACCTGGTGGTTGTAAAGCCCTGGGGCCAGCCCCTCCACGCTTCCGACGGCAATATAGGTTTCATTGGGGTACAAAGCACCGGCCGAAGGGGCGCTGCGATAAAACTGGGTCTGGCTGCCATAGCGCCTTTGGGCGGTAATGCCGTTAGCCAGCATGAGGATAGCGGAAAGGTCCTGCAAACCAAGTGTCGGCCGCGGGAAATCGCCAGCCACCTGGCCTTCCAGCACTTCGGTGAACGATCCGTCGGGAAGGGCCTCCGGCGGCTTCAACCGCACGGATGGAAGCTTGCCATACGCCTTCTGCAGCAGCGGCACATGCTCCCAATCCAGGCGGTGGGGCGTCATGTCGTAGCGGCTGTAGCTGGTCAGGTTGTGATAAGTAGTAGAATCCATAATAATAATGCGGAATGTGGAATTTGGAATTGAGAATTATTGGTCCTCTGTTTTCTGGGGCTCTGTGGTTCGGGGCCTCTGTCGAAATTCCGCACTCCGCACTCCACATTCCTAGGAAACTATCTCCGCCAGGGCAGCATCCAACTCTGGATATTGAAAAGAAAAGCCGGTCTTCTCCAGCTTGGCGGGTATGGTCCGCTGGCTGTTCAGCATGGCAGCCCCCATTTGACCGGCAATGATCTTCAACATAAAAGCTGGGGTTTTCATGAATGCCGGCCGCCCTAGCTGCTTCCCGAGAATACGGGTGAAGGTTTTGTATCGCACAGCCTGGGGAGCGCAAAAATTGAAAGCGCCGGCAGCATCTGTGGTACGGAGGAGATGCTGGGTGGCTGCTGTCAAATCGTCTATGTGCAGCCAGGGGAACCAGTGCATGCCGTCGCCCAGGGGCCCGCCCACAAAGAACTTAAAGGCCGGCATCATTTTTGCCAGGGCGCCGCCGCCCTTACCCATGACAACCCCGAAACGCATCAGCACCACCCGGGCGTCTTTTTCCTCGGCCTTTAACGCTTCGGCTTCCCATTCCACACACACCCTGGCCAGAAAATCGCTACCCGGCGCTGCCGATTCCGCCAGCAGATCCTCTCCCCGGCTGCCATAGTAGCCTGCCGCGGACGCGTTCAGCAGCGTTACCGACCGGCCGGACTCCAGGGATTCCACCAGATTTCTGGTGGTCAGGACTCTGCTGTCATAAATCTGGGATTTGTAATTTTCCGTCCAGAAGTTGAAAATATTCCGGCCGGCAAGATTGATGATGACATCAGCGTCCCTGGCGGCATCCTGCCATGCCCCCTTTTCAGTGGTGTCGGCGACGATGTAGGTGAAATTTTCCGTTCCCGACAAAGGGTGCGTGGATGACGTGCCGGTGGCTGCGACCTTACAGCCCTCTTCGAGATAGGCTTTGCAAAGGCGCCGCCCCACAAAGCCGGTACCGCCGGTTATGAATATTTTCATAAAAACCCCTTTCGAATGGGGAATGCTGATTTCGGAATTCCACATTCCGCACTCCGCACTCCGCATTACAGAATTCTGGAGAGCTGCCGGTCGATTTCAGGCTTCTGAACGGCTCCGGGCACGTTGCCCACCAGCTGTCCGTTTTTAAAGAACAGCAGGGTGGGAATACTCAGGATGCTGTAGTTCGCAGAAGTCATGGGATTTTGGTCCACGTTTATTTTGGCGACTTTCAAGCGACCTGCATTCTCACTGGCCACCTGGTTGAGAATAGGTCCCATCATCTTGCACGGACCGCACCACGGCGCCCAGCAGTCCAGCAGCACAGGCCCGGGATAGCCCAGCACCTCGGCTTTAAAATTCGCGTCGCTGACCATGACCGGACTGCTGTGAAAGGTCATTTCAGGCAGGGATGCTTTGCACTTCCCGCACACCGGGTTGTCGTTGAGGCGCGCTTTGGGCACCCGGTTCTTGGTTTTACAGGCTTTGCACTGTATGATTACACTTTCCTGGTTCATATTACCGATCTACTCCTATGAGGTCATCGAATTCCGTCGATGTCATGATGTTGTTTTCGATCACGATTTCCCGAATGGTCTTGCCGGCCTGATGGGCCTTCTGGGACAATTCCGCCGCCCGGTCATATCCCAACCGCGGAACAAGATAGGTAGCCAATGCGAGGCTTTTCTCCACATAGTCCCTGCATTTTTCATGGTCGGCTACGATGCCCTCTATGCATTTTTCGGCAAGCGCCCGGGCGCTTTCTCCCAGAAGGTCGATGGACTGCAGCAGGTTGTACGCTATCAGCGGCTGCATGGTGTTCAACTCAAACTGCCCTTTCTGACCGGCAAAGGTAATTGTGGTATCGTTCCCGATAACCTGTGCGGCAGCCTGAAGGACCACCTCCGGGATGACCGGGTTCACCTTGCCCGGCATGATGGAGGAACCCGGCTGCAGTGGTGGAAGTTGGATTTCCCCCAAACCGCAGCGCGGTCCAGAAGCGAGCCAGCGCAGATCGTCGGCGATTTTCATCAGGCTCACGGCCACGGTTTTGAGAGTGCCGCTCATTTCCACGGCAGCGTCCCTGGCGCCCTGGGCCTCAAAACGGTTTTCCGCCTCACTGAATTGCATGTCGAGATGTTCGTTGATCTTCTCGATCATTGCCGGGGCAAACTCCGGCGGGGTGTTCATGCCGCTGCCCACGGCCGTCCCCCCCAGGGCAAGCTCCCGCAACCCATTGGAAGCATTTTTTATCCGATTGATGGACAGCTCCACCTGCCTGGCATAGGCGCCGAACTCATCTCCCAGGTACATGGGCACCGCATCCTGAAGATGGGTCCGGCCGATTTTGCGGATATGGCCCCACAATTCCGCCTTTTCCGCCAAAGCCTGCCTGAGTGTTGCAAGCTTCGGCAAAAGATCGCGTTCTATGGCGCGGAGGGCTGATATGTGCAATGCCGTGGGAAAAACATCGTTGCTGGATTGGCCGAGGTTGACGTGGTCATTGGGGTGCACCGGCGATTTGCCGCCGATTTTTCCAGTAAGGCGTTCATTGGCCCGCGCAGCAATGACTTCATTCATATTCATGTTGGTGGACGTCCCTGAACCGGATTGAAACAGATCCACCACAAACGCCTCTGCCAGGCGCCCTTCCACTACCTCCCCGGAAGAGGCGGCGACGGCCTCCGCAACTTGCGGGTCGAGTCGCTTGAGGTCGAAATTCACCTGTGCGGCAAACAACTTGATCAAGGCCAGGGAACTTAGAAAGGCGAACGGCAAACGCAGCCCGCTGTGGATGGTGTTCTGCCTGGCCCGCTCGGTCTGGGCGCCGTAGTAGGCGTCGGCCGGTACGGTTACTCTTCCCAGTGAGTCTTTCTCATCCCTGTGTTTCATCCTGGTTGTCCATCCTTGCCGGCAGGCAGCGCCTGGCTATCCGGCCCGACCATCGTCACAGGGCTCGTCGGAGCCATCGCCCCTGGAGTCCTCTGCGGAGAAAGAGGCCGTACACACCGGCAACGGCTCATTATCACTGGCCGCAAGTGCCTCCAGTGCCTTTTCATAGTCCGGTTCTACCGTCAATTCATCCACCTGCTGCGTGTAGGCAACCTGGCCTTCTCGGTTGAGGACGACCACGGACCGTGCCAAAAGGCCGGCCACCGGACCGTCCTTGAGCTCGATGCCGTAATCCCTGCCAAATGACCTGTCACGCATGTCCGATAATGACGTAACCCCGTCGATGCCTTCGGCTTCACAAAACCGGGCATGGGCAAAGGGCAGGTCACGCGAAATGCAGAGCACTGCCGTGTCATCCTGACCGGCCAGCTCGCTGTTGAAACGCCTTACCGATGCGGCACAGGTGCTTGTGTCCAGGCTCATGAATATATTCAACACCACCTTTTTACCCTTGAACTGTTCCAGCGATACATCGCCAAGATCTGTGCCTGTCAGTTTGAAATCCGGGGCCATATTACCCACTGCCGGAAGATCGCCTGAGGTTTGAACGGGATTGCCTTTAAGTTTTACCTGTGCCATGTTGCCTCCTTGATAAGTGTATTCACTTTGCATTGTCATTCAGATAATCAATTCAAACTTAATGCTATCAATTACAATAAGCGTGCCAGTCCGGAAATACGGGTAAAAATAGTGTGATTACCCATTGTGGTATGATTGTTGCTTTTTTCAGTCCCATGGATTGTTATTCAAGAACCCCATGACCTATGGAGGTGCACCATGAGCGCCAAAAAAGAACGCTATCATATAAAATCCGCCTGCCCCCAGTGCGGCTGCAGCTATGCCCAGGTCCTCAGTCCGGAAGAGATCAAGGAAAAATACGGTGATGTGCCCAATGTGGAACTCGAATGCGGCGAATGCATGCTGAAGTTCGAAAAAACCATGGAGGAAGCCTGTCCTGAGTGGGATGCAGAGTGCAAGCTGAAGGAATAATCGATTTTCCGCACAAACAGTGTTGGCGAGCCTGTATCGCACTAAAATGATCGTGCAGCAGACAAGCGTTTGGATAGATTGAATACCTGCAGAAAAATTTATGTTGACAGATAATTTTGCTGACCATTAATCATTGAATGGCTTTGAATGGTCTTTGCCGCAAATACTCAACCTATAGCATGAAAGGTTAATCAATGAACTACGACTTCAACGCAGACGAAATCCTTCAAATGGCGGAACAGATCGAAAAAAACGGAGCCGCGTTTTACAGAGAATGTGCCGGCAATGTAGCAGATCCGACAGCCGTCCAGCTCCTTGAAAAACTGGCTGCCATGGAAGACGATCACGAAAAAACCTTTGCCCATATCCGCTCCCAATTGTCGGCCCAAGAAAAAGAAAGCGCCACTTTTGACCCCAATGGCGAAGCCGTGCTGTACCTCAAGGCGCTGGCCGACACCAAGGTATTTTTTGAAAAAAGCATCGACACCAGCAACATGGAGGACATCCTCAAGTCCGCCATTACCGCTGAAAAGGATTCAATCGTTTTTTATCTGGGCATGAAGGACCTGGTCCCGGAAGCGCTGGGGACCGCTAAGGTGGACGCCATTATCAAAGAGGAGATGGCCCACATCAAGCTTCTGAGCAACGAACTGGTGGCCCTGAAAAAAGCCTGAACAGGCAGCCGTCCCTTTTCGTAACGATAAAAAACCTTCCTTAAGGTATCTGTTTTCTCCGTGCGCCTGAAAATTAAAAAAATCGCTTCAGGCGTACGGAATTTATCGTCCGGCTGGATCCGGGGTAGAACCATGTGGCATGTCTCAGGACCCTTCTTTTGATACACAATGTATCATGGAAAACATGAGACAACTGCCCCCTGGATGGTTGCAACTTCCTGCTATAGAAAAAAATTTCGACAATACTGAATCCACGCAACCACACTCGCATGGGAGGGTATCAATGGCCACCAGCCGCCTTGCACTCCAGTGAAAAGTGATTATCCTGTTTTCACGACAATAGAAATTGCAAGACTTCAAACAATATATAAAACAATTCTTAAAGTTTGAAACGCTCATTTTAGGTAAAAGTTGGCCGCATAAGCATTCAGGAGGTTAACATGTGGGAATATACAGACAAAGTCAAAGACCATTTCATCAACCCCCGCAACGTCGGTTTTATAGATGATTTCGACGGTATGGGCGAAGTCGGTTCCCTGGCTTGCGGCGATGCGCTAAAGCTGACCTTCAAGCTCGACAATGACGGCAAAATCAGCGATTCCAAATTTCAGACCTTCGGCTGCGCCAGCGCCATTGCATCATCCTCTGCGCTGACCGAAATGATCAAGGGTATGTCCCTGGAGGAAGCCGCCAAGGTGACCAACGACGACATTGCCAAATTTCTCGGCGGACTGCCCAAGGAAAAAATGCACTGCTCGGTCATGGGGCGTGATGCCCTGGAACACGCCATTGCCAACTACCGGGGCGAGGAGGTCAAGGAAAAGGAAGGCGAAATCGTTTGCGAATGCTTCGGCATCACCAATCTTGAAATAGAGCGGGCTGTTAAAGAGAGCGGTCTCACCACGGTAGAGGACGTTACCGACTATGTGAAGGCAGGAGGTGGCTGTGGAAACTGCCACGACCGTATCCGTGAGATCATCACGGAAGTCAGCAGCCAGTTGATTGCCGAACCGCAGAAAATGGAAAACCTGACCAACATTCAAAAGATCAAGTTGATTGAAGAGACCCTTGACCGAGAAGTCAAACCGGCTCTTAACAAAGACGGCGGGGATATCGAACTGGTGGATTTCAACGACGGGACTGTTTTCGTAAAACTCCACGGCACCTGTTCCAACTGCGCATCCTCACAACTGACCCTGAAAAATTATGTGGAAACCAAAATCAAAGACCTTGTATCCCCTGAACTGGTGGTGGAAGAGGTGGCGCAATGAAAACAATCTATGTGGACAACAATGCGACTTCCCAGGTGGATGAAGCCGTTCTCCAGGAAATGCTGCCTTATTTCAGGGAACGTTACGGCAACCCTTCCAGCATGCATACCTTTGGCGGCGATGTGGCTGCCGATGTTACCAAGGCGCGCGAACGCGTGGCGGCCCTGATCAATGCAGAGCCCGAAGAGATCGTCTTCACCAGCTGCGGCACGGAAAGCGACTCCACCGCCATCTGGGCCACCATCGAAGCGTATCCCGAAAAAAAACACATTGTCACCTCCCGGGTGGAACACCCGGCCATTAAAAACCTTTTCGAGCACCTTTCTAAAAAAGGCTACACGGTTTCCTTTGTACCGGTTGACAAAAAAGGGAACCTTGACCTGGATTATCTTTATGAACAGCTGACCCCGGAAACAGCCATTGTCAGCATCATGTGGGCCAACAATGAGACCGGTGTCATCTACCCGGTGGATGAGATTGCCGCGGCTGTTCGCCAAAAAGGGATTGTCTTCCATACAGATGCGGTTCAGGCCGTGGGCAAAATTGATGTTGACGTGAAAAAAACACCCGTTGACATGCTCTCCCTATCGGGCCACAAGATTCATGCCCCCAAAGGCGTGGGTGTCCTTTACCTGAAAAAAGGCACTAAATTTTCACCGTTTCTCATTGGCGGGCATCAGGAACGCGGCCGCCGGGGCGGAACAGAGAATGTCGCCTCCCTGGTGGGCCTGGGCAAAGCTGCGGAACTGGCCAAGCAGAAGCGCTCAGACGCTCCCGGGAAAATCGCGGCGCTGCGGGACAAGCTGGAAAAGAATCTCCTGGAGCGGATCCCCAACAGCATGGTCAACGGCGACCCCAGGCATCGACTGCCCAACACGTCGAACATCAGCTACGAGTATGTGGAAGGCGAAGCCATTCTGCTGATGATGAACGAATTTGGCATTTGCGCCTCATCCGGTTCGGCATGTACGTCCGGATCGCTGGAACCGTCCCATGTGCTGCGGGCCATGGGCGTACCTTTCACGGCGGCCCACGGTTCGATTCGCTACAGCCTGAGCGACTACAACACCGAAGAAGAAATCGATGCCATCATTGAGCACACCCCGCCCATCATTGAACGGCTGCGCGAGCTATCGCCTTTCTGGAGCCAGCGCAAGGCCTCATAATACCTGACGTTTGCACGCCGGTTTCCGGCTCCTGCGGAACTCAGGTAAAACATGTGCCCAGTCACTAGCCGCTATCAACCATGGGTTAATACCTGAATATTGCACGAGTCGGAGGCTTTCATGAGCAAAGACGACCACTATCATCACGATGCCGCATGTAAAATCGACGTGCAGACCCTTACCCACTACAGGCAAAGGCTGCCTGAGATAGTCGACAAAATCATCGATAGCTGTGACGGAGATACCTGCTATACCCATATCGACTATGAACCCATCCCTTCCAGGGAGTCGGTCATCGACATCATCAAACGCCTGAGGGGAATTCTTTTCCCGGGATATTTCACCAGTGAAAAGCTCGACCCCATCAACATGGGCTACACCATGGGCCAGACGGCGTCCCAACTCTTCGACCTTATCTCCGAACAGATCTGCCTGAGCATCCGGCACGACTGTTTCCGCTATGATCACGAGTGTACGGAATGCTCCGACCAGGGGCATGAACTGGCCCTCACCTTTCTGGAATCCATCCCCTGGCTGCGACAGGTCCTGGCCACGGATGTTACGGCGGCCTATGAAGGCGACCCTGCCGCCAAAAGCCATGACGAAATCATTTTCAGCTACCCCGGCATATTCGCCCTGATGGTGTACCGGGTGGCCAACAAGCTTCACACCCTCGATGTCCCACTGCTTCCCCGCATCATGACGGAGTATGCCCACAGTATCACCGGCATCGACATCCATCCGGGGGCCACCATCGGGAAGGGCTTTGTGATCGACCACGGCACCGGGGTCGTTATCGGCGAGACCACCCACATCGGCGACAATGTGCGCATCTACCAGGGGGTCACCCTGGGCGCCCTTTCCCTGCCCCGCGACGCCGGGGAGAAGCTGAGGGGATCCAAACGCCACCCGACCATCGAAGACGGCGTGATCATCTACTCGGGCGCCACCATCCTTGGGGGCGACACGGTTATCGGCGCACATTCCATTGTGGGCGGCAATGTGTGGATCACTTCATCGGTGCCGGCCAACACCAAGGTCATCATGAACGAGCCGGAGTTGAGGTACATGTCCTCAAGTCCGTCCTAAACACCTAATATAAGCGTATTATTATAATTAACATTCTTTCTCTTGAACTAATTCGAATTTAAAAATGCATGAAATGCATACACATTAGAAACATGAATCGCTACGGTTTGTGTTTCATATTCAAGGAATGGGTAACGGTATTCGATACTTAAACGTTACTAACCGTTTCTAATGTAAGGAGGCGACCATGAACGTCTTCCCCAGCATACAAAACACCATCGGCATGACGCCGCTTGTGCGGATACACACGCTTTTTACGGACAGCACCTGTGATCTTTTTGCCAAACTCGAATTTTTCAACCCCCTGGGCAGCGTCAAGGACCGCATAGCCGCAGCCATGATCGACCGCGCGGAACTGGATGGACTGGTGGGGCCGGACACGCTGATCGTCGAACCCACCAGCGGCAACACGGGCATAGCCCTGGCCTTCATTGCGGCCGCCAAAAACTACAGGCTCTGCCTGACCATGCCGGATACCATGAGTGTCGAGCGCCGCAAGCTGCTAAGCCATCTGGGCGCCGAACTGGTGCTGACGCCGGGATCGGAGGGCATGCGCGGCGCCATTGCAAAAGCCGAAGAGATCAAGTCCGGCAGCAAGAACGCTTTTATGCCCAACCAGTTTCAAAACCCGGCCAATCCTGAAATCCACAGCGCCACCACGGCCAGGGAAATCTGGGAGGACACGGACGGCAAGGCGGACATGATCATATCGGGCGTGGGCACCGGCGGTACGATCACCGGCGTCGCCCGGGCCCTTAAGGAAAAAAAGCCCGAATTTCGGGCAATCGCCGTCGAACCCGAAGATTCGCCGGTGATATCCGGGGGAAAGCCGGGACCGCACAAAATCCAGGGCATAGGGGCCGGGTTCATACCCGGAACCCTGGATACCAGCCTGGTCGACGAAGTGATCACGGTGAGCAACGCGGATGCCTTTGCAACGGCCCGCCTGCTGGCCAAAAAGGAAGGCATCCTCTGCGGTATCTCTTCGGGTGCGGCCATGACGGCTGCTTTGAAAGTGGCCTCCCGGGATGCATCCCAGGGCAAATGCATCGTGGTGATCCTGCCCAGCACCGGCGAACGCTATATCAGCACCGATCTCTTTGTCGAGTAGCTGAAGCGCTTGTCTTACGAGACACTACTGTATCAGATACCTTATTGATACAACCGAATGTCTTTAATTTATATTATTATCAACTAGTTGTAAGATTAATCGTCGGATTGGGAAAGGGACACCCCTTCATTTTCACGGGTGATGCTGTTTCAACCGTCTCAAAGGGAATCCTTTTCCGGTTCCGAACCCGGCGACGGCTTACAAGAACTGCCTTATAGGGTGAGTATCTCTTCTTATGGTCAAAATTTTGTTTAAATTATAGATAGTTGTAAATAAAATTGGCCGCTGCTACCGGCAAGAGGTGCCTGGGGAGAAACGATTGTCGTCATCGTTTCCCGTCATGAATCAGGCGTCCACCTCTCCAATAACTAGAAAACAGAGAAGAGAACGCATTTTGGCACGCATCTTGATTAAACCACATTATATCGGTCAGCGACCGATCGCCTTTTCCGGCACAACATGCACCCTAAACGGAGATGTAGTATCCGTGAAACCCTGTGATCGAAACATCAAGCAGACCCTTCATCTAGCTGATCAGATGATTGAACTGGCCAATATCGGCGACGCAGATAGGGAAGACGTCGGTTGCGGCATCTTGTACGGCATCCTTCGCGATGCTGCCTATAAAATTAAAAAACTGGCTGAAGACGAACGTCATAAACACCAGGATAAAGGCTGGTGGGATGAAGACTGCGCCTGACGGCGCCCTTAAAACAATCAACCTAATTACCAAAAAGGAGGAAACATTGGCTAGTCTTAAAGGAACACAAACAGAGAAGAACATATTGACTGCATTTGCAGGCGAATCCCAGGCGCGAAACCGCTACACCTATTTTGCCAGCAAGGCCAAAAAGGAAGGTTTCGTTCAGATCGCTCACATTTTCGAGGAAACTGCTCAGCAGGAGAAAGAGCATGCCAAACGGCTGTTCAAGCTTCTGGAAGGCGGGGAAGTTGAAATCACAGGGGCATTTCCGGCCGGTGTCATCGGCTCTACCCTGGAAAATCTGAAAGAGTCTGCCGGCGGAGAAAACTACGAATACACGACCATGTACCCGGAATTCGCCAAAACCGCCCGTGAAGAGGGCTTCGAGGCAGCCGCCATGATTTTTGAAGCCATTGCCGTGGCAGAAAAGCAGCATGAAAAACGCTATCTTGGTGTTGCGTCCAATATCGAAAGCGGTGCGGTTTTCAAGCGCGATGCGGCCGTCACCTGGCGCTGCAGAAATTGCGGCTATGTTGTTGAAGCAGTGGAAGCCCCGGCGATGTGTCCGGCTTGCGCACATCCCCAGGCTCACTTTGAACTCCTGGGTGAAAACTGGTAAGATCAGACACCAAACAAGAACCGATTCTTTCTTAATATAAGGAGACATAATAATGGCCGATAGAGGCGAAGTATACAAATGTGAACTTTGTGGAAACATTGTAGAGGTTCTTCACGCAGGCGAAGGTGAGTTGGTATGCTGCGGGCAGGCAATGGCCCTGCTCACGGAAAACACGGTGGATGCAGCCAAGGAAAAACATGTCCCCGTCGTGGAAAAAATCGACGGCGGCGTCAAGGTAAAGGTCGGCGATGTCGCCCATCCCATGGAAGATAAACACTACATCGAATGGATCGAGGTCATGGCCGGATCCAGCTGCTTCTTCAAATTCCTCAACCCGGGCGACACGCCTGAAGCCGAGTTCAAGACCGATGCGGCCGATGTTACCGCAAGGGCTTACTGCAACCTGCACGGACTCTGGAAAGGATAAACCCATGCTGAACGAAACAGTACAAAAAGCCTTGAATGAACAATTCAATGCTGAAATGTATTCCTCCTATCTGTACCTCTCCATGAACGCCTGGTTCAAGAGCATCAACCTGGATGGGTTTGCCAACTGGATGCATCAGCAGGCCAAGGAGGAGCTCGTTCATGCCATGAAATTTTATGATTTTATCAACCAGCGTGGCGGCCGGGTCATTCCGGCCGCCATCGACGCACCGCCCTATGAATGGGACACCCCCCTGGCCGTGTTCGAAGATACGCTGGCCCATGAACAGAAGGTCACCGGCATGATCAACAACCTGGTGGAGATAGCCGGCGCAGAGCGCGACCACGCCACCCATATCTTCCTGCAGTGGTTTGTTACCGAGCAGGTGGAAGAGGAAGAAAATGCCGGCGGTGTTCTGGAGCAGCTCAAGCTTGTGAAAGAAGACAAAAGCGGTCTGTTCATGATCGACCGCGAACTGCTGAAGAGGGCCTCGCCCTCGGAATTTGCAGGGGCGGAATAAACAGGCATTGTCCCTGTTGCCACCCAAGGAGGTATCATCATGGCTAGTTGGAAATGCTCAAATTGCGGGTATGCGCTGGAGGCTGACGCCCCCCCGAATGAATGCCCGTCCTGTAAGGAAAAGTGTGAGTTCCAGGACAACACCTGCTACACACCGGACTGTGAATTCGATGGAAAAGACAACCGCATATAGCGGATGACGATCAACCATAGAAACATCTATCCGCACACAAACGGTTCCACCGCCCTTACCACTGCGGCAAGTTGAACCCTGAACATAAATACCTGCCTCTAATACAGGGAGTGATAAAATGGGAAAAGTACTTGTTGTTTACGCGTCACGTTCCGGCGAAACTGAAAAAATCGCCAACCTCATTGCTGAAGGCGTGCGCTTCGCCGGTAATGAAGCCAGCGTCAAAAGCGTCACCGACATTAAAAGTGAAAACGACCTCCAGGGATTTGACGGTTATGCCTTTGGGTCCGCGACCTACCATGGAGATATGATACAGAGCATGAAAACCATGCTCTTTCTGGCCGAAAAAGCCGGCCTGGAAAACAAGGCCGGGGGTGGTTTCGGCGCCTTTGGATGGAGTGGCGAGGCGCCTGACCGCATCTACGATACCATGGTCAACATATTTCAAATGGATATGGTGTCAGGCCCCCTGAGATTGAAATCCAGCAGCCTCGGCGGCGGCATTCAAATGGCTCAGGACTATGGAAAACAGATTGCACAAAAAATATAGGTATGGTTCATTAGAAATATTCAGTCGTTTTAATGGTCAATGGCGATGCGTAAGCGCATCATATGAAAGATAATAAGGCACTGGTAATTGTTTCTAATGTAAATAAAGACGAGTATGGGAGGTCACCATGTCCACACCACAACATTGTCCCGGTTATGAACAGTTCAAACACCTGAAATCTTTTTCATGCACATGTCCCGAGTGCGGCGAAGCCAAGGAAATTTTCTCGGACGAATTCGATAAAACACACCTCTGCGGTAAGTGCGGAAAAGAGATAGACTTCAACCAGTGCACACTTGAAGGCGGGGTATAGCGTTTTTCAACCGGTACCTGTCACGTCTGTAATCGATCACCTTTTCATAAGGAGCTGTCATGGATGTTGTATTGCTATCCCGCCTGCAGTTCGCTGCAGCAACCATGTTTCATTTCCTGTTCGTACCCCTGACCCTGGGCCTTTCGGTCATCATAGCTGTCATGGAAACCCGGTACGTCCAGACGGGCGATGAACTTTATCTGAGAATGACAAAATTCTGGGGCAAGCTTTTCCTGATCAATTTTGCCCTGGGCGTTGTCACCGGCATCACACTTGAATTTCAATTCGGCACCAACTGGTCACGCTATTCCGCTTATGTGGGAGATATTTTCGGATCCCTTCTGGCCATAGAAGCCACCGTGGCCTTTTTTCTTGAATCGACCTTTATCGGCATCTGGATCTTCGGCTGGAAAAAACTCTCCAAAAAGGCGCACGCCGCGGTCATGTGGATGGTGGCCCTGGCAGGCAACATTTCTGCCGTGTGGATCCTCACCGCCAACGGCTGGATGCAGCATCCGGTAGGTTACGTCATCAGGAACGGCCGCGCGGAATTGGCGGATTTCGGGGCAGTACTCACCAATAAATTCGCCATTCTCGAATTCCTCCACATGATACCGGCCGCCATGCTCCTGGCTGCCTTTTTCATCATGGGTATCAGCGCGTATCATCTTCTCAAAAAACAGCATGTGGCCTTTGCCACGAAATCCTTCAATATGGCCCTGATTTTCGGGCTGGTGGCCTCCCTTGCTGTGGCAGTGACCGGGGACATGCACGGCGTGCATGTTTCCGAGACCCAACCGGCCAAGCTGGCGGCCATGGAAGCCCACTGGGAAACCCAGACCCAGGCGCCCATTGTCCTCTTTGCCATACCGGATGAGGAGAATGAGAGAAATCTCATTGAAATCGGTAAACTCCCCTACCTTCTCAGTTTTCTGGGATTTCACGATATCAATGCCGAGGTTAAAGGTCTGCGGGATTTCCCCAAGGACGAACGGCCGCCGGTCCTGATTACGCTTTTTTCATTCCGGACCATGGTTGCCCTGGGCACCCTCTTTCCGCTCCTGACCATCATTGGCCTGTTCCTGAGAAAACGCCTTATGGAACATCCCTGGTACCTGTGGATCATGGTCTGCGCGATTCCCCTGCCATACATAGCTATCGAGTTGGGCTGGGTTCTGGCGGAAGTCGGGCGCCAGCCCTGGATCGTCTACGGCCTGTTGAAAACATCGGATGCAGCCTCACCTGTGGCGTCGTCACAGGTTCTGGTATCTCTGATAGGCTTTATTCTGGTTTACGGCCTGCTGGGAATGGTCGGCTTCTTCCTGATCGCTAAAAATGCCATAAAAGGACCTGAACCGGCAGAGGCCAAGCGCTAAAGTTACACGTCCGATATATGTACATTGCATGGTTCGTCGCTTGCGAGCGAGCATGAAAATCTAATACGGGGGACAAAATGGTTTTACAAGCAACATGGTTTTTTCTCTGGGGCCTCTTGTGGGCGCTGTTTTTTATGACCGATGGTTTCGACTTCGGCGTGGGTACCCTTTATCCCTTTCTCGGCAAAACAGATGAAGACAAACGCAAGATGATCAATTCGCTGGGCCCCCTCTGGGACGGCAACGAGGTATGGCTGATCACGGCGGGCGGTGTGACCTTTGCCGCCTTTCCGCTTGTCTATGCCGTCATGTTTTCATCCCTCTACACGGCCCTGATGCTCATTCTCTTTGCCCTTATCTTACGGGGAGTATCCTTTGAATTCCGCGGAAAGGTCGATCACCCTTTATGGCGCCTTGTGTGGGATACGTGTATCTTCATCGGCAGTTTCACGCCGGCCCTTTTATTCGGGGTTGCCTTCGCCAATATTTTTCAGGGTGTGCCCATCAACCAGGAAGGCATTTTCCAGGGCAATCTGTTCACACTGCTCAACCCTTACGGGATACTCGGGGGCCTGCTTTTCGTTGCCCTCTTTCTGGTCCACGGAGCTCTTTGGATTGCCATCAAAACCGACGGGGACCTTCACGATCGCGCGGCTGCCACTGCCAACCGTCTGTGGCCGGTCCTTTTGGGAATAGCGGTGGTCTTTCTGATCGCCACAGCCATCTTTACACCGCTGTATGACAACTACCTGGCATATCCGGTGCTGTTTCTCGTTCCCCTGGCAGCCGTTGCCGCGCTGTTGGGCGTCAAATTTTTTCTGGCCAAGCAAGCCTATTTTAAAGCCTGGTTTTCTTCGGCAGCCACTATTGTTTTCTGCACATTCTTCGGTGTGGTCGGTCTGTTTCCCAATCTTTTTCCGTCCAGTATCGACCCTGCATACAGCCTGACGGCCTTCAATGCATCGTCAAGTCCCTTGACCCTTAGAATCATGCTGATCGTGGTTATCCTCTTCATACCTGTGGTCCTCGTCTACCAGGTATGGGCTTACGTGCTGTTCTCCAAAAAGTTGACCGAGGAAGACCTGTCCCTTGAAGAGGCCTACTAACAATAAAAGAATATGCCCGCATGAAGATCATGCGGGCATATTCTTTTATGAAACGCGGCTGCGCCGCTATGATAATGATTTAAAGGAGGCCCCATGAAAACTGGGCTGGTATTTTTCACCATCATTGCTTCGATCTTGGCTATCACCGCCGTATGGGCCGGTAACAACGGTGCTGAAAACATGAAAATCTTTGGTGGTTCCCGTGGGGACGTGCCCTTTCCCCACCATGCCCACCAGGCGCGGCTGAAGGACTGCAACACCTGCCATGCCGTCTTTCCCCAGGAAGCCGACGGCATCAAAGAAATGAAAGCGGCCGGCACGCTAAAACCGAAACAGGTAATGAACAAGCAGTGTGTCAAATGCCATAAGGATCAGAAAAAGGCCGGCAACCCCACCGGCCCGACCACATGTTCAAAGTGCCACGTCAAATGATCGAATTCCGCATTAAAAGGAAGTCATGCTCGCAATCGGCTTACAGGGCAGCCCCCTTAAAAATGGAAGCACAGATTTTCTGCTGACCCGCGTTATGGCCGAGCTCGAATCAAAGGGCGCCAGGGCCAAGATCATCGATGTGCCCCGCAAAAACATCCTTCCGTGCCGGGGGTGCGGGTTCTGTGAGAAAAAGGGCTTCTGCATTATCGACGATGACGACATGTCCAGAGAAATTTATGGGCTTTTAAGGGAAGCGGAAATTGTGGTGATGGCTTCGCCGGTTTTTTTTTACAGCGTCACCGCCCAGATTAAAGCACTCATCGATCGAAGCCAGACGCTCTGGTCCAGAAAATACCGGTTCAGGCTCGCTGATCCCTTGAAAAAAACGCGCAAGGGGTGCTTTCTTTCCATGGGGGGCAGCAGCGGTCGCCAACTCTTTGATGGGGTCAACCTGGTTGCCAAGTTTTTTTTCGACGCCATCGATGCCACCTATGCCGGCAATCTCACGTATCGCAACATCGAGACGGCGGCAGACATGCGCAGCGTCCCCAGTCTCTCCGAGGACATCCAGGGGCTGGTGAGTCAACACCTGATGCCTGCCGAACTACGCAAAAGGGTGTTGTTTGCCTGCCGGGAAAATGCCTGCCGCAGTCAGATGGCAGGCGCCTATGCCAGGCGCATGGGCGGTGACCGGCTGGAGGTAATGACGGCCGGGAGTACCCCGGCGGAAAGCGTCAACCCCCTGATGGTAGAGGCTATGGCCGAAGAGGGTATCGACATGGCCTTCCTTGTCCCCCGCCCGCTGGAAGAGACCATTGAACAATTCCAGCCGGACATTATCGTTACCATGGGATGTGGCGAGGAGTGCCCTTATGTCCCGGGTGTGGTCAGGATGGATTGGGACCTTCCGGACCCGGGTAATGAATCCATTGCCTTCATGAAAAAGGTGCGTGACGAGATTGCTGAAAAAGTATCAAAATTGCTGGATGATATGTAATGCTGTAAAAATGTAAAATCACCGAGGAAGAATATATATAAAACGTAATCCTTAATTATAGAATTTAAATTTTACCGCATTTTAAGGCGCGGTAAAATTTAAATTAACGGGAGTCAAAAATGGCAAACCCTGAAGAAATGTACCAATGCCAGACCACCAACTGTGGCTATATTTACACCCCGGACAAAGGGGACCGAAAAGGGAAAATCCCCAAGGGAACCCGGTTCGATGATCTGCCGGACGACTGGAAATGCCCCATCTGCGGGGCGGGGAAGAAAATGTTCAAACCGCTTGGGTAACAGATTCTGCCGCTTTAGGGGCTTGAATATTTCATGATTTTGAATTAACAGTAAATATAGCGTTTGGCAAAATACGGTTCCGAAACTAAATATGCCGTAGGCCAAATTTTACATATGACGACTGCAGCGTCATTCTAATCCAAACGCTATTATAGTTGCTTTTAGACTTTAGCCCATGGGCTATGATGAAAACATGTGGGACCAATTGCCTATAATGTATTTAAATATAGCTAAATTTGATTAAGTTATAAGATTTTCCGTAGAAAATCTGTTGAATAGCGGTTGTCATACCTTTCGACAACTTGGCTGCTTCGTAAAATAGTTTTTTTGTAAACATGGTTTGTTTCGGAAAATTTATGACAACCGGTATAATCCTTGATGAATAGCAATCTTGATGTTCACTGTTAATATTACTTGTAAATGTAAACCTGTACAATTTATTTCATTAGAATTTGGATTTGCTGTTAACGACTTTGTCCTTTAAAGCCGTTAACAGCAAATCCAAATTAAGAGGAGGAAAAATGGACAAGTATGTATGCACCATCTGTGGCTATGTGTATGACCCTGCCGAGGGGGATCCTGACACCGACGTAGCACCCGGAACCAAATGGGAAGATGTGCCGGATGACTGGGAATGCCCGATCTGTGGTGCTTCCAAGGATGATTTCGAAAAAGAAGAATAAAATCGCTTAACGCGATTTTATGTGACGCGGCTGCGCCGCTATTCATTATCTAGCCGTACGGCTTTGCCTGCACGCAAACGGCGCGCTCGCAGACGCACGGGCTCGCCCGCTGCTCACCAGCGATACTGCCAATAGAGGTTTAAAATGATACCAGTTGAAATTGCCAAAGGCGTTTACGACGTTGGCGTCACGGATTGGAACATTCGCGACTTCCACGGATATTCCACCCACGCCGGCACCACCTACAACGCTTATTTAATCGTCGACGAAAAAATTGCCCTGATCGATACGGTTAAAAGCCACTTTGCCGATCAGCTTTTTAACAACATTGCCAAGGTTGTGGATCCCACGAAAATCGATGTTGTCATCAGCAACCACACGGAAATGGACCATTCCGGAAGCCTGCCGAGGGTCATGCGCCGCATCGGGGAGGACAAACCCCTTTACTGCTCTAAAATGGGGGCCAAGAATCTGGCCAAACACTTTCCCAATGATTGGAACTACCAGCCTGTTAAAACAGGGCAGGAGTTGAGCCTGGGCAAGCGGACCTTGACCTTTCTGGAAACGAGAATGGTTCACTGGCCGGACAGCATGTTCACCTATCTCAAAGAAGACAGGATTCTGTTCTCCAGCGACGGGTTCGGCCAGCACTATGCCGGTTTCAACAAATTTGACGACACCGACGGAAGTGAAATCATGTACCAGGCGAAAAAATATTTCGCCAACATCCTGCTGCTCTATTCGCCGCTCATCCTCAAACTGATAGATAAGGTGACTGACCTGGGTCTGGAAATCGATATGATCTGCCCTGATCACGGCGTCATCTGGCGGAACGACCCCGGTCAAATCATTGAGGCATACGCCAAATGGAGCCGGCAGGAGGCAGAAAAGAAAGCCGTGGTCATTTACGATACCATGTGGAACAGCACCAAGGCCATGGCCGAAGCCATTGCCGAAGGAATTTCCGACCAGGGCGTACGGGTCAGGCCGATCCATATCAGGAGCAGCCATCGCAGCGACATTATGACAGAAGTACTGGATGCCAAGGCCGTTGTCGTCGGCTCTCCGACACTGAACAACCAGATGTTCCCCACCGTAGCCGACACCCTGTGCTACATGAAGGGTTTGAAACCCCTCGATAAAATCGGGGGCGCCTTCGGGTCCTACGGCTGGAGCGGGGAATCCGTCAAGCAGGTAAAGGCCGAGCTCGAAGCCATGCAGTTCGACATGATTGAACCGGGCATGAAAATTCAATACGTCCCCAATGCCGATGGCTTGAAGGCCTGCTACGCATACGGGCAAGAGATCGGACAGGCCGTTGAAAAAGCCTGTGGTTGATATCGGTCTTTGCACACTCTGCGAAGGCTGCCTGGAAATGGCGCCTACGGTCTTCATAATGAACGATGCCGGCTACATCGAAGTGGCCGAACTGGATGTCTATCCCGAGGACGAGGTCAACGATGCCATCAAATATTGTCCGGAAGATTGCATCGAGTGGGAATAACAAAACAGGTATTACATGTTGGACTAAAAGGTATAACCATGAAAAAAGTAGCTCTGTTTGTTTTCAACGGCGACCCCATGTGCTTCATCCACGTTCTCCTGAACGCACTCGACCTGGACAGCAAGGGATATACTGCCAAAGTGGTGATCGAGGGGGCGGCCACCAAGCTGCTGCCCGAACTTGTCAAAAAGGACAACCCTTTGCACACCTTGTGGGAAAAGGCCAAAACCGCAGGGCTCATTGCCGGTGTGTGCAAGGCCTGCACCGGCAAAATGGGAACCCTGGAGGCCGCCAAAGAACAAAACCTCGGGCTTCTGGCCGACATGAACGGGCACCCCTCCATGTCGGGCTATCTCGAGGAGGGGTTTGAAGTCATCTCCTTTTAGAAGCGATAATGCTCAATCGAGCATGGACATATGAATACCCGACAGCTAAAAAAAGAGATATTCGAACTCCTCTCCGCCCCTGACCTACAAGAACGCCTTGTATCCTTTGGGGCCTTCCCCCCTAGAAAGGCTGTCAATCCGCTGTTTTCATTCCTGTATCACATCGAGCCCATGATCAGGTGGCACGCGGTCTCTGCCATGGGGTACGTTGTCGCCGGCCTGGCGGATAAGGACCTGGAGTCGGCCCGCGTTATCATGCGCCGCATGATCTGGAACCTGAATGACGAATCCGGCGGCATCGGCTGGGGGTCCCCGGAAGCCATGGGAGAAAGCATGGCCTGCCACCACCGGATCGCCGGGGAGTATCACCGCATTCTGATATCCTACATCAGGCCCGACGGTAATTTTCTCGAACACCCGGAACTGCAGAAAGGGCTGCTGTGGGGCTTGGCCCGGTTGGCGACGGTCCAGCCGGAACTGGTTGAAGACGCCGGTCCGTTTCTCATACCTTTCCTGGAATCAAAGGATGCAGAGCACCGGGGCCTGGCCGCCCTGGCAGCCGGATCCATACAGGAAAAATCCGCCCTTAACGCATTGGAAAACTTGTTAACCGATTGCGTTGAAATCACACTATACTGGGATCAGGATTTGAAGCGGATGTCGGTGGAAAAACTTGCAAAAAATGCCTTGAAAACTATTAACACTGTTGAGAAATAGACGTTTGATACATATTTGCCAATAATTGCTGCCCAACATAGAACTTACAGTTTTTCAGCCTCAACAATACAGTAAAACGGTTCGATATCTATTTTTTCACTGAATTGAGTATATTCTGTGGTTTTTAATCCGCATTCTTTTAAAAATGATTCAACTGCTGCTTTAGGATCATTGGACATATCTATTCCAAATTTCCAAGGCTCTCCCATTTTTGCCATCATTCCCATGGATCTTTTAACTATTTTGGAAGTTTCACCTAATATGAATGCTTTGGAATAAAAGTCTTGAGCGATGATACATCCGTCTACACATAAATCAGCCATTTCCCTAAGTGTTTCTTTGACAATATCAGCTTCTAAATACAAAGAAACGCTTTCCCAAAGGAACAAAGTCTTTTTTGTTTTGTCAAAACCAGCTCCTAATAGTTTATCAACCCAAGATTCGTTTGAATAATCAACTGGGATATAGGTAATCCAATCATGCTTTATACCTGCTTTTTTCAATGTTTCAACTTTAACATTTAGTGTTTTTTCCTGGTCGAGTTCAAAAACCTTTACTTTTTTTCCTTTTGTAAGTTGCAAAGCTATTAGATCAAAGCCGCCTCCAGGAATGACAATCTGCTCCATTTCATCAACATATTTTTCCATTATCCTGTCAAACATGAGCACCCGCCGACCAGGACAGGAATATAAAGTCTCTTCACCTGGTTCATCAAGTTTTCCAAGCTTGGTGGTGAAACCAAATAATCGCTGAGATATGATAAGAGCTCCCAAAGTCGACCACAAACCAAAATGTGATTCACATGGTAACTTTTTTATAAATGCAACAGAAAGGGGATCCGGCCTGGTGTTAAAATAATGCATGATCCACCTATATTGGAGAGCTTGAACTGCCGTGAAGGAGACACCCAGTTTCTTGCAGTTTACCATTTCCTTGTAAATTGCATCTATTAGTCCAATAATAGCAAAAGGAATGAAGATTATTTGAATCGGTATATAAAGGATGATTTTAAAAAGCTTAATTAAGAAACGTAATGCTCCGGGAAGCTGTTTTTTTGCGTTTTTATCTGTCATAAGATCCTCATACATATAGACAATTCAAAGCTTTTGTGTGCCATGGAGGGCAAGAAAACCGTCTTAGACAAAATTTAGCAAATCAGCCACGCAGCTTTTTGCGTCGCCTGAATTAGCCTTGTTAGATTTTCATTGAATTTGATCTTCGTCTAAAGGTAGAATATATAAATAGTGAATATTGTATTTTAATTTATCTTTTTCATCTTTGTAGAAAGATTTAAATGGCACGGAAAAAAAGGGACCTGTAATAGTTTGGTTGTTTCCCCATTTCTGATTTATAACATATAGCTAAGAGACTGGTTAGCTAACGCATTTTCAGAACATTGAATTTAATTTGCCAAATGGAATAGCTTTATCTGCAAACTTAAACGTTCCCTTTTCTTTGATCTCTGCAATTGCATCTATGAGCCCGCCAAATGCAGCCCGGCTTAAAGAAGAACCTAGGCTTACACGTCTTACCCCAATTTCAGACAGTTCAGACAAGCTTAGTATTGCACCCTGCAATCCCATGACAACGTTAACTGGTCGGTCAACAGAAGTAACGACAGCGGCAATATCCTCTTTACTGGCAAGCCCTGGAGCATAAAGCACATCCGCACCCGCTTCCTGATAGGCCTGTAACCTACGAATAGTATCGTTCAGATCTGGTCGGCCATAGCTGAAGTTCTCTGCCCTTGCTGTTAAAATAAAGGGAAAAGGCAATGATTTTTTCGCCTCAACAGCCGCCTTAACAAATTCGACTGCATGTTCAATTTCTCGAATAGGAGAATCATTGTTTAACGTAGTATCTTCTATTGAACTTCCAACAAGACCTACTGCAGCTGCAGACTGAATTGTCTTAAGCACACCTTCTGGCGTATTAGAATAACCATTCTCAAGATCTGCACTTACTGGAAGGTTCGTTGCTTCCACTATTTGACGGGCATTTTCTAATGCCTCATTAATAGAGAGCTGACCTTCGGCATCACGTCTACCTAATGAAAATGCTAACCCTGCACTAGTTGTTGCCAATGCTTCAAATCCATACTGAGCCATTATTTTTGCAGAGCCGGCATCCCATGGATTTGGAATTACAAAACAACCATTCCTATTATGAAGCTCTTTGAATTCTTCGGCTTTTTCAACTTGAGTTTTCATTTTTCCCTTTTATAGACATCATCCTTTATGAGTTGCATCTGGAAATTCATTTTTAATTAAATACATGGAATAATGTGCTTTAAACTTTCGATATTTATGCTATACATGATGATTATCGAAAACAATAGAAATTCCGACCGGATCCTCGCTTAAAGCTCATGGATCATGTTCGACAGGTTTTGAGATACCACTATTATGCCTACCGCACCAAACAGGCATAAAATTAAGGAGTACGTGTGCACCCCGCAACGCTCATACCCGCCCCCGACACCATCCCCGTGCATTGGGGCTGGCTCAAATTTTTTCTTATTTTGACCTTTTACTTGCACCTGCTGCTCATGAACAGCATGCTCGGCATCGGCATCATCGCCCTTTTCAAGTCGCTCTTCGACCGTTCCGGGTCTAAGGAATACAATCGGGAGATCAGCGCAAAACTCCCCTACACCATCGCCTTTACAGTCAACATGGGGGTGGCCCCCCTGCTTTTCATCCAGGTGCTGTACGGCCAGTTCATCTACACCAGCTCACTCCTGATGGCTGTTTACTGGCTCTCCATCACGGCCATCCTCATCATCGCCTACTACAGTGCCTATCTCCACCACTATACTTTCGATTCCGCCGGCCCGGCCCGTTCTGTTTTCATGGCCATCACGGTCATCAACCTTTTGGTCATCGGCTTTTTCTTTTCCAACAACATGACCATGATGCTGTCGCCCGAGACGTGGGCCCGTTATTTTTCATCGCCGGGCGGCACCCTCTTGAACCTCGGCGAACCTACGCTGATTCCGCGCTACCTGCACTTTATTCTGTCCGCCGTTGCGGTGGGCGGGCTATTCATGGCCCTGGTGTGGAAACTGAAGCCCCATGCGCATGCAAGCGCCTGCCGGGAGAATATAAAACAGAGCCTCAACTGGTTCCTGATGGCCACCCTTATGCAGTTCGGTGTGGGAACCTGGTGGCTGCTGGCTCTTCCACGGCATGTGGTCCGCATTTTCATGGGCGGCAACACCTGGGCTACCGCTTTTTTTGGCCTGGGGCTTTTAGGAACGATCCTGTCCCTCATTTTCGGGTATAAAGCCAGAGTCCGGCGCTGCGCGGGAGCCACCCTTTTGACTATTCTGTGTATGGTGCTGATGCGGGATGCCTTACGCACAGCCATGCTGGAACCCTATTTTTCGCTTGGCATGCTGGAAATCGATCCCCAGTACGGCTCCCTGTTGCTGTTCCTCGTTTTTCTAGGTCTTGGCAGTGCCGCCATTGTTTACATGCTCAAACTCGCCTTTAGAAACAACCCGGAGGTGGGTTCATGAACTACCCGGTGTGGGAACTGTATTTTTCAGGCGGCGGCTTTCTGATGGTCGTCATCGCCGTGGTCCACGTTTACGTGGCCCATTTTGCCGTGGGCGGGGGCCTGTTCCTGGTGTTGACGGAAATGAAAGCCTATCGTGAAAACAATGGGGACATTTTAGCCTACGTCAAATCACACACCCGCTTCTTCCTGTTGTTGACCATGGTGTTCGGCGGCATTACCGGCGTGGGGATATGGTTCACCATATCCCTTTTAAGCCCCACCGCAACCTCAACCCTGGTCCACACATTTGTATTCGGCTGGGCCACGGAGTGGGTCTGCTTCCTGGGAGAAATCATCGCCCTGTTTCTGTACTACTACAGGTTCGACAAAATCGACAGGTCTTCCCACCTTATCCTCGGGTGGCTTTACTTCATTTTCGCCTGGCTCTCCCTATTTTTCATCAACGGCATCATCGACTTCATGCTCACCCCCGGCGACTGGCTGCAAACAAAAAGCTTCTGGGATGGCTTCTTCAATCCCTCCATGCTGCCGGCCCTGGTTTTTCGTACGGCCCTGTGCCTTTTTCTGGCCGGCATCTTCGGGTTTGTCACGGCCGTGTTCTTTGCCAGACCGCATCTCCGTAACAAGATGCTCGGCTACTGCAGCCGGTGGCTGATTTTTCCCCTGCCGGTCATGGTGCTGTCTGCCTTGTGGTACTTTGCGGTGCTGCCCGATGCCGTCCAATCGATGATCCTGGGCCACTCCCCTGAAATTGCCCCGGCCGTTGCCCTGTTCGGCGGCCTTTTGCCTGTTTTCCTTATTCTGGCGCTGATCATGCGCCTCAAAGTCCCTGCCCGTGTGCAGGTGGTTGCCGCTTTTGTCTGCCTGATGACCGGCCTCGTCTACATGGGCGCCTTTGAATGGATCCGGGAAGCGGGACGGCGGCCGTATCTCATTTACGGCCACACCTATTCCACCTCGGTGCGGGTCGGTGAAGAAGCCGCCCTCTACAAGGACGGAATCCTGAAAAGTGCCCGATGGGTGCAGCACCGGACCGTAACCTTGGAAAACGAACAAAAGGCTGGCCAAGAAATATTCAGAATCGCCTGCATGGGCTGTCATTCCATCGGCGGGCCCATCAACGATATTCTGGCTTTGACCGCAGATTATTCCATGATGGGCATGCAGGCCCAGTTGAACGGCCAGGGCAAACTGCTGACCTACATGCCGCCCTTTATGGGGACCGGAGATGAACGGTGGGCGCTGGCACGCTATATTGTCCGTGGGCTGCACAATCGGCAGGAGCCGACCCGGGACACCCAAGAATTGAACGAAATACCGGTGGAAGCACCGGTATTCGACCCGGCCATTGCCCAGTATGTTCTTTTGGCCTGGAGCGACAAGGGCATGCACGGCATGACCGACAATGACCGTTTCTGGTCTTTTCAGCCGCCGGACAGCTCCATTTACGCACAATTGATCCTGCGGGGCGAAACACCCGAGATCGTAACCGGAGGCGTGACCATTGCCTATGCCGTAGAAAAGGACCATGCCGTCCCTTCTTCCCAGGTGGACTTCTGGACGTATGCCAAGGCCTTGACAGGCCGAACGATTCCCGCCGACACCGGCCTCTCGGGAAACACCCTCAGCGGTCCCATGCAGTTCGACGATAACCTGATGGCCTTTCACGCAGAACACCTGCCCGTGGTTCCCTATAGGAACGACGGCTCTTTCAACCCCTATCCCCGCTTCAAATTGGAAGCCCGGGACGGGGACACCGGGGAATTGCTCGCGCAAACATCCCTGGTCACCCCGGTTTCCACTGAAATGGGATGCAAAAAATGCCACGGCAATGCGCGGCAAATCGACGGTCGGCCCAACATGGATGACCATACCGCCAAAAATATCCTGGCCGTACACGACAGGATCAACAAAACCGACCTGCTCTCTTCGGCCCGGAAAGGCCAACCGCTTCTTTGCCAGACTTGCCACCCTGGCAATCCTCCCGATGTTAAGGGCAAGTCTGAACACCTCAGCCTTTCGGCGGCCATGCATGGATTTCATGCCAATTACATGGGCGATCTGGGTGACGACGCCTGCACCGCCTGCCACCCTTCCGCGTCTGACGGCGCAACCCACGCCTTTAGAGGAATACACCACGAGATCGAACTGACCTGTGCCAACTGCCATCTCTCTATCCAGGACCACGCCCTGAGCCTTTTGGCAGGGGAAAAGCATGCCGGCAAGAAAACAAGGGCCGAGGCACTGATGAAACACCTGGCATCGCCCTCTGTGGACGCGCACGACCGAATTGCCCCGCGCACAGCCTGGGCCGGCCAGCCTGACTGCCTGAACTGCCATGTGGAATTCGAACCGCCTGAAACCGATCAGGTGGAATACAACACCTGGACACAAACCGCAGACCAGCGCTACAGCCGGCGAACCGGTGACGCCGGACTCATGTGCATGGCCTGTCACGGAGCCACCCACGCCATCTATCCGGCCAGAAATCCCTACGGCGAGGACCTGGACAACCTACAGCCCCTGCAGTACCAGGGAGCACCCTACCCCATCGGATCGAATGGGGAATGCCGCGTGTGCCACACCATCGATATGGAAGATGAAATCCACCATCCCAACATGCTGGGGGAGTTCCGCAACACCCGCTAGATGTTTGCATTACCGACATTAGTGCTTAGATTAAACGTGGAAATAATCAAAAACCTAATCACGAAAGCACGAAATAAACCCAGACTTTTTCTCAACACATTCTTCAAGCCTGCCTTTACTTAACTTAAGGTAGCAACTTCCAAATATATTTTCTTTTCGTGATTTCGTGATGAAAAAATCTTAAGAGGTAAATCAATGAACACGATAACAAGTCGAGAAATCAGATTGAAATCCCGCCCTGAAGGAATGCCCGTTGCCGATAACTTCGAACTGGCCCAGATAGAGCTCCCGGAACCCTCCCAAAACGAACTTCTGGTAAAAAACCTATACATGTCCGTGGACCCCTACATGCGGGGCAGAATGATAGACCGTAAAAGCTACCTCCCGCCGTTTCAGATCGGACAGCCCCTCGAAGGCGGAAGCATCGGGGAAGTCGTTGAGTCCAATAACGACAAATTCAAAACCGGTGACATCGTTCTCGGCATGCTGGGCTGGCGGGAATATTTTGTGTCCAATGGCAAAGGGATGATGCGCTTTGAACCTGGAAATGCTCCTCTACCGGCATTCCTGGGAACACTGGGCATGACTGGCCTTACAGGCTACAGCGGCTTGCTCGAAGTTGGCAAACCCAAAGAGGGGGAAACCGTTTTTGTGTCAGCCGCATCCGGTGCCGTGGGGGCTATCGTGGCCCAGATCGCTAAAATAAAGGGCTGCTTTGTCGTGGGCAGCGCCGGGTCGGATGAAAAAACCGCCTGGCTCAAGGAAGTGGCCGGCGTGGATGCGGCATTCAACTATAAAACTACCGACAACCTATTCAAGACCGTGGGTCAACTTTGTCCTGACGGCATCGACATTTACTTCGAGAACGTAGGCGGAAAACACCTGGAGGCAGCCCTGGAATATATGAATCCCCAAGGCAGGCTGGTCATGTGCGGCATGATTTCCCAATACAATGCCACCAAACCGCCAACAGGGCCATCTAATCTGGGGTATGTCATCTCCAAGCAACTCACCATGCAGGGGTTTCTCGTGGGAAACTACTTCGACATAATGCCGCGGTTCCAGGCCGACATGGGCAAGTGGATTGCCGAGGGCCGTATCAAGTGGAAAGAAACCGTTCTGGAGGGCATCGAAAAGGCCCCTGAAGCGTTCATAGGCCTTTTCCGGGGAGAAAACTTCGGCAAGATGATTGTAAAGCTATAGACCGGTTACAGGTTGCGGGTAAGCCGTTATTCTGAAAGCCGAGGTAGGGGACGTGATTTTCAACAACGGCCTGGGCCGCACCGACCTGCCCGGGGGCAACAGCGAGCAACTCAAAAAAAGCATCCGCAGCATCTCCGCCATTGATGCCCAATGGCTCCTCTCCGGCCATGGCGAGCCTGTAGCCGGAGTCGATGCAGTCAAGGCCAATTTTGAACAGGTGGAGCGGATGTGGTTCCCTTACATATGAAAGCCTCCGACTCGTGCAAGATTCAGGTATGAATAAATTAAACCGCATCAGCAAAAAAGAGCTAAGGGATCTTTTGGGCAAAGGCTGGCTGACCCATGATGGCATGTGGTTCTATCACACCTACCAGGCATTGGGTATTGAAACGGCAAATGAATTGAACAAGGCTGCCATCAAGTCGCTTGCGCCCATTGAAGTCAAAAGGGTTAAACAACTCCTGGGGATCAGTGCAGGAAATATGTTATCCTTCAACGATATGGAGGCGTTCCTGCATGACGCCCTGGAAATTACACTTCCCGAATCCGTCTTTGGAAAACTGCACTTCAGCTCGTCCCGCCAAAATACGCTTCACTGGGAATGGGAAAAAGGGGAATGCTTTGCCTATAAAGGCATGCAGGCCATTGGCATCATCGACGCATATAGCTGCGGTGTCATGTATCGAATCGAATGCTGGCTTGATGCCCTGGGAATTGAATTCAGCATGCATCCCAAACCTGACAAATGCTTAATGCATGCAACGGGCAGATGCGCTGGTGATATAAACGTTACCCTTGAAAACCCCTGAAAATGACAGGCAGGTCCCTCATTTGTTTCAACAACGAATAGTCTACTCCATCCCGACCTTTTAAAAAATACCTGACTGGAAATATCAATCTTCTATTTATATTGCCCTTCATTCTGTTGTAATTTGGTCTTGTTTGATCGGTGTTCAGTGAGCCGAAAGCTCAATCACAATCTATAATTTCATGAAATCCCTAAATTTGATGAAACCTCTAATGGGCAGGGTCCTTGTCACATTGATATTCGGTTTTCCAGTCTTTCATGGTATCAAGGAAATTCTCAAGTCCCTTGAAAATAAACTTATCCTTGTGATGAATAACATAGAATTTACGACCAACAGAATAATCAGAAAGCGGTATCGCTTTAAATTCCCCCCGGTTAATTTCTTTGTCAGCCACCAGTTGCGATATCAACGCAACACCGGCTTTCAATTCAACCGCCCGTTTAATAGCTTCATTATTCGAATATTCGATGGATGTTCTAATCTGAATGTTGCCCTTTTCCACAAATGCCAGCAATGCCTTACGGATGGCTGAGCTTTTTTCATGCATGATGATAACCTGCCTTTCAAGATCTGCAGGTTCGATGCGGGCTTTTGCTGCCAGCGGGTGGTCGGGCGATGTAATCAAGACCAGTTTGTCTTCCATGACCTCATGAATGGAAAGCCTTTCATTTTCAATGGGATACGAGATAAAACCGACATCATTTTTAATGTCGATGGTGTTGGCAACCACCTGATCGGTTAACATAATGTTTACCGAAATATTCACATGCGGGTACGAGGCCTTAAATCGATTGATTAAATCAGGCAGATAATAGGCACCAAAGGTTTCACTCGCATGGATCTGAATCGACTGTTCATTTTCAATTTGAAAATTTCGAATGCAATCTTCGGCAAGTCGCTCGATTTCGAATAATTTCCCTGCCATTTCATACAGAGCGGCACCGGCCTCGGTAAGCTCCATGGATTTCCCCTCACGCTGAAAAAGCATGACATTGTAGTGATCTTCAAGGCGACGAATACCAGTGGTCACGGCGGGTTGGGAAACATTGAGGGCTTTGGCTGCCGCACTGGGGCTTTTGCACCGGGCGGTGTGGTAAAAAAGATTGAGTTGATTGAGATTCATTTTGAATAACCAAATGTTATCGACGATTACAATTTGCGATTTGACTTCCTTGATGATGCCATCTAACAACATCCTAAATTGAGCATTTCAAGCTTTAGGAAGAACTGCTGTCGCAGGGAGAAACAATAACAAATTAATTTCAGTTGTGCACCCCATTTGTGAAGGAGACGTGAAAATGAACCAGCAGGCAATTTTTGACAATTTGGCCAAGGCAATCATCGGCGGAGATGAAACAGAAATAAAAGAAAACACTCAAACTGCGGTCGATGACGGCTTGGCGCCATTGGATATCGTTGATCTTGGTTTGTCAAAAGGCATGGAAGTTGTCGGCGCCCGTTTTGAAAGTGGGGAGGCCTATTTGCCGGAGCTCCTGATGGCTTCAAATGCGTTTAATGCCGCCATGGAAATTGTAAAACCCCTGATAGAGGCTGGCAAGCAACAAATGGCCAAACACGGGACCTTTCTGCTGGCGACGGTAAAAGGCGATCTGCATAACATCGGTAAGGATATTGTGGGCACCGTATTGGATACCAAGGGTTTTGAAATCGTGGATCTCGGCATCGATAAATCTACCCTGGAGATTATCGAGGCCGCCCAAAAACACAATGTCGATGTCATAGGGCTTTCCTCGCTTATGACCACGACCATGCCCTACCAGAAGGAGGTCATCGACACCTTGAAGGAAATGGGGCTGCGGGATAAATTCTCCGTGCTGGTGGGCGGCGGCCCGACTAACCAACAATGGGCCGAAGACATCGGTGCGGATGGATACGGTGAGACTGCCATGGATGCGGTAAACGTCGCTAAAAAACTCTTGCAGAAATAAAGGAGAATTCCCGATGCTGACCATGCTGGATGTTTATGAACGGGCTGTCAAAGGCCCCATCATGGCGGAGAAAGATTTTGATTTGAAAGTCTTTACCCCCCAACTGATGGAAATTACAAAAAAATACGATATTCGTTATGATAAGGACAACCCGGTGCCTGCCGATGATGAAGCCGCAGATAACCTGTTTGAGGCGGCGGTAGAATTTCTGACCAGGGTGGGGGTGTACTGCCAGGGAACAAACCGGGTGATGCAGTTTTCAGAAGATGAAATCCGCCAGGCACTCCGGGAGGCCCCGGGAAAATGCTTTCCGGGTGCAGGTAAGGATG
Source organism: Thermodesulfobacteriota bacterium (assembly GCA_039714495.1). Classification (GTDB taxonomy): domain Bacteria; phylum Desulfobacterota; class Desulfobacteria; order Desulfobacterales; family B30-G6; genus JAJDNW01. The sequence goes on along the minus strand of JBDLJD010000028.1, from coordinate 2,550 downwards.
CCGGCGTGATGGGCCTGAGAAAGCCGGACGAAAACAAATACCCCTGGTTTCATTGCGGTACCGGTATTGCCTTTAGTTCAGAGGAGGCTATGACCAACATGGTGGAAGGATGTGCGTCCATCTCAGGAATCGATTCCATCTCGTTTCCGGCCCTCGAGTTCATTCGCGGGCTTCCTTCAGTGGGAGGCACCCCGGCGGAGTTTTATGCCGCCATTCGGGGGGTCAACATCGGCATGCAGGCGCTCAAACGGGCGGGCCGTCCCGGACTTTCGGTGATGAACTTGATTTCCACTGCAGCAACGGCACAATCCGCCATGGCTGCCAGTGCTCCCCAGTTCGGATGCCGCACGACAGACGGCTGGCTGTGCGGGGCTGTGGCGGAATTCAAGCTGGATCTTGGTGTGATGACCAAAATCGCTTATTTAAAAAGCAGCGGTTGCCTTGTGGGCGCGGAAACCGCACCCATTCTCGGCGGGTATTGCGGAGGCCCCAACAGTACCGCAGTGGCCAGCACCGCCTATATCATCATGGGAGTGCTGGTATATAATGCCAATTACCAGCTGCATTTTCCCGTTCATTTCAAATACGGCTGCACAACAACGCAAGATGTGTTATGGACTTGTTCCATAAGTGCTCAGGCGGCCAGCCGGAATATCCCCATGCCGGTGATTTGGGATCCGTATTGTGCTGCCGGCCCCAATACCAAGATGTACATGTATGAAGCTGCTGCATATATCCTCAGTGTGGTGGCTTCAGGCGGCCCGTCGTTTGAAACCTGTCATCCGGCAAAAGGGGTCCTGGTGGATGGGTTCACGCCCATGGACGTCAAATGGAATGTTGAAATGGGCAAGGCAGCCAGCAGGCTCACAAGGCCGCAGGCAAATGAAATCGTAAAACAGCTGCTGGAAAAATATGAATCCCGCCTGGGTGAACCACCCAGGGGTAACACCTATCTGGAATGTTATGATACAACCACCGGCAAACCCAGCGATGACTATGTCAGGCTGTATGACGAAGTCGAGGAAGAGTTGACGGGTATGGGGGTTCCCCTTGACTAACCCAAATCCTGCATGAAGATTGTGCATGATGTGATTTCAGAATATAGATGCTGAAGCCATTATCCTAACAAGTTTTGAGAGAATACATCTGGAGTGATGAAAATGCCTGAATTGTTTGATTACCTGGAGCGGTCCGTCACCGGTTCCATGATGACCGAAAAGGATTTCTTGATGAAAATCCTGATTCCCAACATTCGCAAGGTTGTAGATGAATTCGGGATCCAATTCGATCTTGCCGTTCCGATTTCCAGTGACAATGATATGGCGGATCGCCTTTTTGAGGCTGCCATTGAATTCATCAGTATTACAGGACTCTATTGCGAAAGCACCAATCGCGTCATCGCATTTGAGCGCGATGAAATTCGCGAGGGGATGGCAGCCTATCAAAATGCCGGAATATTTGGTGAAGACGAAGACCGCCACCAGATAAAACCCCGCAAACCGGAAGATGGAAATCTGCCGTGGTGCCACCTGGGTAATGGGATCGCAGTCGACTCGGAAGAGATTGCAATGGCGCTGGTGGAGGGATATGCCGGCATCCCTCAGGTAAGATCGGTTACGATTCCGGTATTGGATAATGTGCAGGGTCGCCCTGTATTGGGGGGCACGCCTTTTGAGCTTTACAGCGTGATTGAATCAGTTGCAACAGCCCGAAAGGCGCTGAACAATGCCGGTCGTCCAGGTTTGCCGATTTTAAATCTCAATCCGGCCGCCACAACCGCGGGGGGCGCCATTGCCGGCTGCTATCCTTCCACGGGTTCGCGTGTATCGGACGGCTGGCTGATCGACTATACAGCCGAGATGAAAATTGACAAAGGCAACCTCAATAAGCTGGCTTTTGTCAAGTACATGGGTGGCAATGTCGGTTCCACCGATTTGGCGATACTCGGGGGATATGCCGGCGGTGCACCGGGGACGGCACTCTTGAACGCAGCCTATCAAATCCTGGGCGGGGTGTTCATGAATTGCAATTATCACCTTTCGGGGCCGGTGGAAATGAACTTTGGTTGCACCTCCACCCGGGCGGCCCTCTGGGTATATTCCATGGTTGGGCGGGCCATCAGCCGCAATACGAATTTTTGCGTCCTGGCCAATCAATACGCGGTCAGCGGACCGGGAACGAAGACCTATTTTTACGAAGCCGCGGCCGAACTGCTTGCGGTGGTAACTTCGGGATATGCCGGGTTCGAGTCTTGCCATCCTGCCAAGGGGGTTTTGAAAAACGGCATCACGCCCACCGAGCCGCAATTCAATGCAAGGCTGGCCCATAGCATTGCCAATTCGGGCTTGAGCAGCGAGCAGGCTTGCGAAATCTGCATCCGGCTGCTGGAAACATATGAACAGGACGTGAAAAGTTTATCCCCGGTCACTCAAGGCCGAACCTATCCGGAACTGTATGATCTCAAAACGCGCAAGCGGTCCGAAGCATACAGTCGTTTGGTGGATGAAGTTGTTGAAGTGTTAGTGCAATTGGGGGTTCCTTTTGAATAAA
>JBDLJD010000027.1:0-36885 GCA_039714495.1 Thermodesulfobacteriota bacterium | reverse complement strand
GAGAGGGTGTTTCCCGGCAGTATCGGGGATGCGTATGTTGCTATAACCGATGAAAACGGGGAGTATTTTCTGCCGGTTCCACCTAGTGTGCCCGGATTTGTGCGCTGTTTCCCTCAAGATCAGGAAAAACTTGTTCTTGTCACCTATGTCCCGGCGCGTAATGAGGATGAAATGGTGGGCGGTCAGGCTGTGACTCCGGCGACAACAGTTTTCAGTCACAAAATCGCCTCCAGGTTATCGGACGACATAGGCACGGTTAAAGATAACTTTCTCGATGATATTTCCGGCCTGGGAGATGTCCATATTGTAAAAGAAGGTGTGGCGATCACAGGCTTTGAACTTCAAGGCGATCCTGCGGATGAGGATGTGGGGCTGGTGGCCTTTTCCGCCACCGCCCTGTTCAATATTTTATTTAAAAATGGCGTCAATGTCGATTATCTGGCTGCTCTGGATGATTTTGTCGACAATGCGTCCGTTGATTCTGAATTCCTTGAAGGGCATGGGATACCACCAGATAAAGCAGCGGAATGGTCAGATATCGTAAATGATTCTAATGAAGAAACCGCAGAAGATCTGGGTTCCGAACTGGAATCGGCGTTATCGATGTCACGAATCAATGTGACGGTGACCGACACGCCGGGGGGAAACGGCATAGCCGGTGCTACGGTTGACAGCGACAGTGACCTAGACTGTGATGGATGCGGAACCAAGACCAACGCCAATGGTCAGATGGTTTTGACCTTTACCGGTGTCCCTGCCGAGGTCACAAATGTCATGGTGGAAGTCTCGGCCCCCGGTTATTTATCCAAAGTGGAAACAACCGAGATTGCCGCTTTTGCCACAATAGATCTCGAGGTTGTCATGGCGCGCCCGTTCAAGCTAACGGTACAGGTTGACGGTGATGGAGAGGGCACGGTGACCTCCTCCCCGGCCGGGATCAGTTGCGGTTCGGATTGCTCCCAGGATTATCCGGAGGGCACCGGGGTTACCTTGACTGCCGAACCGGCCACCGGTTCGACCTTTGACGGCTGGAGCGGCAGCTGCAGTGGGACAGGTACATGCACGGCAACCATGGATCGCGCCCGTACGGTGACAGCCACCTTTATTGTGTCTGGCGACCCATTTATTTCCAACATTCGGCATGAATATTATGGCATATACGACTCATGCGAAACTAGCAGTGGAGAAATTTTCTCTGGTCATCTTTACGATATCTATTTTGACTTCAGTGACCCTGATGGAGATGCAGATAAAAGCGATGGCGCCTATGTGACAGTTAATAGTTCCATCTGGTCATGGGCAGATATCAATGGCGATGGCTTCAGCGGAACGGTTTGGTTAAGCTATTGCAATAGTTCTCCAGGAACTCTTTTAAATGTCACCATCACTGATGGATCCGGGAGAACAAGCAATTCGTTGAGCCACCTGCTATCAGAAGAAGATTCATATTAACCGAGAGAACAATAATGCGGTTGCAGTTTCAAGTAAGTAGTTTCCTGCCATACAGGCACACTGGATAAAAAGTGAGGAATAGGATAAGAACAATGGACATTCGAAAACTGCTACTAAAATCGGTACTGGCTCTCGCGGGTATACTCATGTTTTATTATTGCCTGACATATTCGATTGCGCCATCTTCAATTGCGTCATCTGCCGCTATAGCTCAAACCATAGATAGTGACCCGCACCTTGTCCTTGAAGCAGGTGGACACCAGGCCGTCATTCGCGCATTGCTTTTTACAGCTGACGGCCGTGAACTGATTTCCGTCGGCGATGATAAAACCATAAGGAAATGGTCGGTTTCTCCAGACGGAAAAACGATTGATTTGGAGGGGACAATTCGTGGTCAGGTCGAGGATGGCCGCGGCGGCCAGATAGCGGCTGCCGCCCTGTCGCCACCTGATGACAAAGGGCTTCAACGCTGGCTTGCCATAGGAGGGTATTTAGCGGGGCAAACCGTGGAGCGAGATGCAATCCGCTTGCATGACTTTGCCAGTGGTGAGGTGCAGGCCTTGCTGAAAGGCCACACCGACAATGTGCTTGCCCTGAGTTTTTCTCCCTCCGGTCGATGGCTTGCATCGGCAGGGAAGGATCACTCCATCCTGCTTTGGGATCTTTCGGCACTTCAAGGACATCACATGGGTAAAAGCCCCGTGGTGCTCACCGGTCACACAGCCCGCATTACGGGTCTTGCCTGGTCGTCTACCGGTAGCCGGCTGGCTTCCGCTTCCTATGACGGTACCATAGGTTTGTGGAATTGCGGGCAACTTGAGCAGGAGAAGGTCCAACTCTTATCGCGCCTGAAGGGACATAGCGGAAAAGTGCGCTCTGTGGCCTTTCATCCTGATGGGAAGGTATTGATTTCAGGTGGCCAGGATCGAAAAATTCGCCACTGGCAAGCCAAAGACGGCAAGTCGCTTGGTGTCTTGACCAAGGCCAAACATCCAATCTCGGCCTTGGCATTTTCTCCTGACGGAAAATTGATTGTTTCGGGCAATTTTACACCCCCTAAGCCTAAGTATTTAACCCTATTTTCCTACCCTGCAGGGAAAACCCATCTTCTCTTTCGTGGTCATGACAACCTGGTGGCGGCCACGGCTTTTCACCCCAACGGCAGTTGGTTGGCCAGTGGGGGGGGTGACCATAAGGAAATCATTTTATGGCGTGCACGCAACGGTGAAATCCTGTCGCGGATTGAGGGTAAAGGCCGCACGATATACGCTGTTGGCTTCTCCAAGGAGGGACGTTATATAACGTGGGGCCAGACTTCTAATTTTGTATCTAACACTGACAGGGGCCCACTCGAACATCGTTTTGATCTGCTTCTACTGGACCGTCTGGCGGGAGGGATTCCAAATTCTAAAAGCGTGAGGGCACAGGACCGCCTGGGTAAACTTTCTCTTTCAGCCGAAAGTGGCGGCCCATATAACTATGACAATCGTTTGTGTGTGAAACAGGGCCGGAAAAAGCTTGGCAAGATTGAGCGAGGAAAAGATGATGGGTATTGGCACAGTGCGTATACCTTCACACCGGACGGCCAAAGTGTCCTGTCAGGAGGCCAAAATGGAGAACTCCGGCTGTATTCTCTGGATGCAAAAACGCGGGCCAGACTCATAGGACACACTGGTGAAATCAAAGCAGTCGCTGTCTCCTCCAATGGTCAGTGGGCGCTTTCCGGATCGAATGATCAAACCCTAAAACTGTGGGACCTTTCAACTATATCATCATCTGAAAATGGGCAGATCATGCCGGCCATCACCCTTTTCCCGACCGCTGACAGTGAATGGATTGCATGGACACCGGAAGGCTATTTCGTGTCATCTCCTAAAGGGGCAAATCATATCGGCTACAGCGTTAATATGGGGCCTATGGAAACCGCCAAGTACGTATCGGTCGATCAATTGTACGATCGCTTCTATCGACCTGATCTCGTTTTTACCAAGCTGCATGGTGATCCCAAAGACTTATGGCTGCTAAAGGAAGCCTCCACCAATGTTAAGGAAGTTATAGCCGGTGGCCTTGCACCGCGAATTGCATTCCTTAATCCCATAGAAGATGCCGATGTTGACCAGCAAATGATCAATGTACAGGCTAGTATCATGGATCAGGGTGGCGGTATCGGAAAGGTTGTCTGGAGGATCAATGACACCACTGTAGCCACCGATTCTACCGCAGACAGTTCCGTGTCGCGTCTGGCCAATGCAGGTCAAGAGACATCAAAAATAGAGACTGTTACACTCAAACAGAAGCTATCGCTCTTACCGGGGGTCAACACCATCAAACTCATTGCGTATAATAAGCGCAACGAGATCGCCTCACCCCCGGTAGTTCTTAATCTCACTGTAAAATCGCCTCTTGAACCGGCAAAGCCATTGATAACACCGCCTGTAAGCACTGAAACCGGACCACCACCTGACACTGGCAGTCCCACAGAAACCGCTGCTCTGGATTCAAGCATTAAGCCGGCGTCCAAGGGCAAAGATGCTGCTTCCATGCATCCGACCTTGCATTTGCTGGTCGTGGGGATAAACCAATATCGCGATAAGTCATTACGGCTGAGATATGCCGTTCAGGATGGACAGGCTATTGTTGACATCATAAGCCAGACGGGCGCCACTCTTTTCGGTGATGTGAGGGTAACATCGCTGTTTGACGATCAGGTGACTATAGGAGGTTTAGAGCAAGCATTTAGTGAGCTAAAAGAGAGCATTACTCCTCAAGATGTTTTCATGTTCTATCTTGCCGGCCATGGCGTGACACTCGACGGCCGGTACTATTTCCTGCCACAAGACTTTCGTTATTACAACGACGAGGCTGTGCGTGAAAACGCTGTGAATCAGGACCATCTCCAGATCTGGTTATCAAGCATCCCAGCACGTAAAAGCCTGGTTTTGATCGACACGTGCGAAAGTGGATCGTTCTCACAATCTATGGTGGCCATGCGCGGCATGGCTGAAAAAACCGCCATAGCCAAACTTACACGTGCTACAGGGAGGGCTACCATTGTGGCGTCCACAGATGAACAGCCAGCCGCTGAAGGATACCAGGGCCATGGTGTTTTTACTTATGTGCTCATTCAAGGTCTGCGCTATGCGGATCAAGAGTTTGGCAACCGCGATGGCTATACCGGCCTCTTTGAACTCGCAGCCTATGTGAATGACCAGGTACCCACTATCACGATGAATGCCTTCAATTTTGAGCAGGTCCCGCAAGTTCACATGGTAGGTACAGATTTCCCCATTGGAGTGGTAAGGACTACCGAATCCTGATGATGGCGCCAAGGGGAAAAAACCACGTCGCCAGGAAGACCATTGGCCGATTTTCCAATTGTACGGCTTCCGACCTTTTAAAACGGTCGTGATGGATAAGTACCTATTCGTTCTGCGCCATTATTTTATATTAATTTTTATGATGTAAAATAAATATTAGAGAAATTTCGTGATCGCAGGTGTTTCACGCTGTGTTGTACACCTCAGAACTTGAAAATTTATGGGATTTTGATGCCCCCCTTGTAGGGAATAACGCCGTATGGGGTTTTGTCCGGCGAGAAATCAAAGGGTTTGGTGAACAGCGGATCATCGTAGATTCTGCGCAGCAGTTGATCACGAAACGTTGGATGGGACACGTTGGCGATGGCCAGCGCCTTGTTCCCCAGGGTCAGTCCCCTGAGATCGGCTACACCGTATTCGGTCACCAGGACCACCCCGTCGTAGGCTGAGGCGGTGAGGCTTACGCCCGGCGGCGAAGTGGGTACGATTTTGGATTCCCCCTTGTTGGTGAGGGATTTGATGGCGATCACAGGGGTGCCGAAGCCGGTTTCCTGATTGGCCCTGATAAAATCCGGCTGTCCGCCCACACCACCGTAATATCGCCGGGGATCGATGAAATCCGCCCAGACATTGCCGAAAAGATCCACACCGATGGCGGTGTTCACGGAAACAAAGGGGCGGTTGGCCTGAATCGTGTCTGCCGAATTGGTGTATGATGAGGGGCGCATCTGAACGCCGGATCGCATATGGACGAAATCGTATAAATCCCGTGAGCCCATGATCAGGCTGGTGGTACTGTAACCCATATTGACCGCTTTTCTCCGGTTGGTGACGATGCCTGCTTTCTGCAGAAGCATCAATCCGTCACCGTACAGCTCTGTCTGAACACCCAGATGCCTGGGGTGGGCATCTTTTATGGTGCCCACCACGGCGTCTGGGATTTTTCCGATACCCGCCTGCAGGGTGACGCCGTCCTGAATAAAGTGCTCGGTGATCAGCGTACCGATGCGACGTTCCACCGGGGGCAGATCTTCGAAGTCAGGGGCGGGAAAATCATACACCGGTTGAATGCCTTCCTCCACCAGGTAATCGATGGAGCCGGCGTCCACCATGCTCTGGCCGTGGGTAAAGGGCATGCTGGGGTCCAGCTCGGCGATCACGATCCGGGCATGGTCGATGGCGGTGTGCATGGCCTCCACGGAAAGCCCTATGCTGTATTCACCGGTGTGGGGGTGTTGGCTGACTTTCATAATGACCACTTCAGGCTGATATTTGCACCCCTTGCTGATAAGGTTTTCTATATTTGCCAGGGTGCAGGGCAGGTAAAAGGCCAGGCCCTGGTTGGCAGCATGGCGGACTTCACCGGCCGAAAACATGGAATATGCCATTACCCGGTCCTGCAGGCCTTCTTCCACATAGGGAACCGGCCCTTGCAGCAGCAGGTGCACCATTTTCATGAAAGGGAGCATTGGTGACCGGGATTTCAGGGCGCGGGTCAAGGCTTCCAAGGCAGCGGTGGGGGTAGCTGCGTTGGACCCGATATAACAGGTGATGGATTCTTTGCTCTTGAATTCGTCGGCGATAATGCCGGCAATGTCGTCGAGCTGAATGTGTTTGGGCGGTGTGGTCAAGGGGCCTCCTGCTATACCGGTTGTCATAAGCATGTTCAGATACGAACTATATTTAGAAGGTGAAGCCTAAAAACGATTATAATAGCGCTTGGAGTAGAATCCCTTGTAACGAATTGGCTGGAAAAAATCAATGCGGTAATACCAGAGACCAGAGCCACAGAGGACAGAGACCTAAAAAATGAATCACGAAAACACGAAATTCAAAAAGCACGAAATGTTCAGAAATGTTTTCGTGATTTCGTGATTTCGTGATGGAGGTTTTTGATTAGACGTTGGAAATTGGATATTTGAAAACAATAAAGTGACAACTTTCAATCAGGACTTGACCGGCCATCTAGAATCGCCACTAAGACTCAAAGGCACAAAGGGTTTGATTTTATCTTGGAGACTTTGTGGCTTCGTGGCCACTTAATTTAGGAATGCAGTAAGAGAAAAGATCTTGAACCGCCCTGTGAAATCCGTGCCGCTCCTCATTATCATGAATTTCACTGGGTAAACAAAGGCGCAATGCATGCCAAGAAGGTTGTTTAAAAATAAAACCTTTGCGATCTTAGCGTCTTGAGCGTAGCGGGCGGTTAAGAGGTCAGATGGCAGCATAAGACCATGGGCAACACTATACTGCTTACTCCTTGTTGCCTACTATTTTTTGACATTAGGCGGGAAGGTGCTCCCACACCTGATTGAACATGGCCTGGGAGGCCTGGTAGGCTTTTTCAGCATCGCGGGCTGCGATGGCCTCCAGCATGGAAAGGTGGAAGGGTAGGGACTCCCGCTGGGTATCGATATCGTGAATATCCGCCTTGCGGGCCGTATGCACGGCCTGGCGCATGGTATATCCGATCTGGGCCAGCAGATCATTGCGGCAGGCGTTCAGGATGGCCGCATGAAAGGCCATATCGCTTTCCAGGTACGTGTCGTAATCATACTGTTTGGCATCGGCAAGGGTGTCGGCCAACTGTTCATAGCGGGCCCTGATGCGTTTGATTTCTTTTGCATCGGCCCTTTGGGCTGCATAGCGGGCGGCTTCTGATTCGATAATGCAGCGTACCTCGGTAACGTTTTTCAGGAAATCCAGCCTGTCGCCCACTTTCAGTTTCCAGAGCAGGACATCCGCGTCAAACAGGTTCCAGTTTTCACGGGGTTGAATCCGGGTACCCACCTTGGGTTGAGTTCGGATCAGGCCTTTCTGGGTCAGCACCTTGGTGGCCTCTCGCAGCACCCCCCGGCTGACCCCGTATTGCCGGCACAGGGCATCTTCATTGGGCAGGGTATCACCGGGTGCGACATCCCCCCGCATAATCTGGAGACCGATTTCTTCCACCACATATTCATACAGTTTTCTGTGCATGGGACGGGTATTCATAAGGTTTTCCTCTTGACACGATATTTCTATTCATATAATCATTATATGAATAGATGATTGAGGTCAAGTGGAATGAATTTTTTCTACATATAAACTTGGGCCGCTAGAAAATGTCACAGAAATTTGTTTTGCCACAAATCGATAGTTTTTAGCGCTGGAATAATGGAGTGTTGGAATATTGGGTTTTTAGTGTCAGGTGTCGGGTTTCCGATTGCAGGTAGCGTCCTGCTTCTGTGGCTCTGATTTCTGGCCTCTGACAATCTGTATTATGGGGGGGCATGATGAAACATCACGATTACATAGCCATGGAAGAGAAATTCGGGGCTCACAACTACAAACCCCTGGATGTGGTATTGAAGCGCGGGCAAGGCGTGTGGGTATGGGATGTGGATGACAGAAAATACCTCGACTGCCTGTCGGCCTATTCAGCTGTAAACCAGGGCCACTGCCATCCGGCCATCATGCAGACCATGGTCGAACAGGCCCACAACCTTACCCTGACATCGCGGGCCTTTCGCAACGACCAGCTAGGGCTGTTCTACAGCGAGCTCTGTGCCATGACCAATTCTCACAAGGTGCTGCCCATGAACAGCGGTGCCGAAGCCGTGGAAACGGTGATCAAAACCGTGCGCAAATGGGGGTATACCGTCAAGGGCGTTCCTGAAGATAAAGCTGAAATTATCGTCTGCGCCAATAATTTTCACGGCCGCACCATCACCATCGTGGGGTTTAGCACCGACGAGAGTTCACGTAAAGGTTTCGGCCCGTTTACGCCGGGGTTCAAGATCATACCCTTCAACGATATTGTCGCCTTGGCCGAGGCCATCACGCCCAATACAGTCGGGTTTATGGTGGAGCCCATCCAGGGAGAGGCAGGGGTCATCATTCCTGACGATGGGTATCTTAAGGAGGTCAAGCGTATTTGCGGGGAAAACGAGGTGGTGTTGATCCTCGATGAAATCCAGACCGGCCTGGGGCGAACCGGGAAGCTGCTGGCCGAGGAGCACGACCATATCGAGGCTGACCTGACCCTGATCGGCAAGGCCTTGTCAGGTGGGTTTTACCCGGTGTCCGCAGTTCTTTCCAACAGTGAGGTAATGAATGTGCTGCAGCCCGGAGAACATGGCAGCACGTTTGGCGGCAACCCGCTGGCCTGTGCAGTTTCAAGAACAGCCCTCAAGGTGCTTCGGGAAGAGGGTATGATTGAAAATGCCGTTGAGATGGGAACCTACTTTCTGGAGGGCCTTAAATCGATGGCCGACAACAGGGTGGCAGAGATCCGGGGCAGGGGGTTGCTGATCGGGATGGAATTCAAGCCCGAAGCCGGCGGTGCCCGAAAGTACTGTGAAAAACTCATGGGGGCGGGAATTCTCTGCAAGGAAACCCATGACCATATTATCCGGTTTGCACCGCCCCTTGTCATTTCCAAAGATGATGTGGACTGGGCCCTTGAGACTATAAAAAAGACAATCTTTTAAATATAGCGACGTAGTCGCGTTTCATAAAATCGTGGAACACGATTTTATTCTTTGCGCCTTTGTGGTTCATACTAATCATTAACAGGAGCTGAAAGCATGATCGAAAAAGTCATTATCATGGGTGCTGCAGGGCGTGATTTTCACAACTTCAACGTTTACTTCCGGGACAATCGGCGTTACCAGGTGGTCGGATTCACGGCTACCCAGATTCCAGACATTGACGGGCGGCGTTATCCCCCCGAACTTTCCGGGGATCTTTACCCGGAAGGCATTCCCATCTACTCCGATCATCGTCTGGCCGATCTGATACGCGAGCATGCCGTTGATCTGGTGGCCTTTTCCTACAGCGATGTGCCCCACAATGAAGTGATGCACAAGGCCTCCGTGGTGACAGCATCCGGGGCCGACTTCATCATTATCGGGGCTCAGTACACCATGTTGAAGTCAAAAAAGCCGGTGATATCGGTATGTGCCGTGCGCACCGGGTGCGGAAAATCGCAAACCAGCCGCCAGGTAGTGCGCATCCTCCAGAATGAGGGGTACAGGGTCGTTTCCATACGCCACCCCATGCCCTACGGCGACCTGACCCGGCAGATTGTGCAGCGCTTTTCATCCTATGAGGATTTTGACCGCTATGACTGCACCATCGAGGAACGCGAGGAATACGAGCCGGTGGTGAATATGGGAGCGGTCATTTTTGCAGGTGTGGATTATGCGTGCATACTGGAGCAGGCGGAAAAGGAGGCTGACATCATTGTCTGGGACGGTGGCAACAACGACACTCCCTTTTACCGTCCCGACGTGCACATTGTAGTTTTCGACCCTCACCGGGCGGGCCATGAAACCCTCTATCACCCGGGAGAAACCAATATGCTCCTTGCGGACATTGCCCTGGTCAACAAAGTGGACAGTGCCTTGCCAGGGGATGTCGACAAGGTTCGCCAAAGCATTCAGGCCCACAACCCGGAAGCGGACCTGGTGTTGGCGGAATCGGAGGTGACTGCCGAAGACCCGGACCAAATTGCGGGGAAAAGGGTGCTGGTTATCGAAGACGGCCCCACGCTGACCCATGGTGAGATGGCCTTTGGTGCCGGCATCATCGCTGCCGAACGGTTCAAGGCGGCCAAGATCGTGGATCCCCGGCCATTTCTGAAAGGCACCCTCAAGGATACCTTTGCGAAATACCCGGCCATCGGAAAACTTCTGCCGGCCATGGGATACAGCCCCGAACAAATCAGGGACCTGGAAGCCACGGTCAACGGCATCGACTGCGACCTTGTGCTGGCCGCCACTCCCATCGATCTCACCAAGCTGATCAAAATTGACAAGCCGTTTCAGCGCATCCGTTACGAGTACCGGGATCATGGGGAACCCACCCTTGAGCAGGTACTGATGCGTAGGCTGGACAAGAGTTCTTAAATAAGAAGGATTATGATTCAGAATGGTTAAAATGGGGAATTCGGAATTACTCGAATGTGGAATGTGGAATTCGGAATGCGGAATTTCGCACTCTGCATTCATTCTACAATTTTGAAAATTTGGACATAAAATGGAAGAAGGTTTAGAAGCCAAACATAAACCCATCCTATTGGTCGCCCTGGGCGGGAATGCCCTGATCAGGAAAGGGCAAGAGGGAATCATCGAGGAGCAGTTCGAAAACCTCAAAAGGCCCATCCGTCAAATCGCCCGGCTGGCCAGTGATTACAGAGTGGTCATCACCCACGGCAACGGTCCCCAGGTGGGCAGCCTTCTGCTCCAGCAGGAAGGGTGCCGGGATGTTCCCCGGCTACCCCTTGAGATACTCGTCGCCCAAACAGAGGGCCAGATCGGGTACATGATCGAGTCTTCTTTGGACGAGGCCCTGATGGAGATGGGGACCGTCTATCATCCCCTGGTGACCTTGATTACCTATGTGGTGGTATCCTCAGATGACCCGGCTTTTAGAGAACCTGCCAAGCCGATAGGTCCTGTATTTTCCAGGGAAGTGGCGCGGGGGCTGCCCTATCCCACCAGGAAAACCGCCAAGGGATATCGGCGCGTGGTCGCCTCCCCGCGTCCCGTGAGCATAATCGAAAAACGGGAAATAAGAAAATTGATCCAAATGGATTTTATCGTCATCTGCTGCGGTGGCGGGGGGATTCCCGTCATCCGGGAGGGCCGGCGGTTCAGCGGAGTGGATGCGGTAATCGACAAGGACCTTGTCAGCGTGAAACTGGCCCAGGAGATCGAGGCGGACCTGTTTCTCATTGCCACCGACGAGTTGGGGGTTTTTCTCGACTACGGTACGCAGGATCAGCGCATGCTCACCAGGTTGACGCCCGGGCAGGCCAAAGAATACCTTGCCGCGGGCCACTTCCCCGCAGGCTCCATGAGGCCCAAAGTCGAAGCGGCTGCGGATTTTGTTCAGCACACCGGAAAGCGGGCAGTGATCACCTCTGTTAACCACATCGAAGCGGCTGTAAAGGGGGGCAAAGGGACTGAATTTAGAAGGTCAACGGCCTGACTTCCGGAGCCCCGGAGGACAGAGCACCAGTAGGTAGTAAGGAGTAGGGAGTAGGCAGAACTTCAGAGACCACAAAACGGAGGCCGGAGGACCAGAGAACAGAGCCACAGAGGCCGGAACAACAAGGTGAGAAAAAAGCAGGGTGTCAGACATTAGGAATACTTCAATAAAAAGTAACAACTTTTAATCAGGACTTGACCCAAAGAGCCAACCCGACACCTGACTCCCGAAACCAGTACTAACCCGACGTCCTATTATTTCCTGTCTACCACCCAATAATACCTAAATTAAATCCGCATATAATCTGAATATAACCCGTATTGAAATATTCGGCAGATGTGTCATGTTCCTTGGCAACTGTGTTCGACAGGTTGTCGAACACGGAAAACAAAAGGGGGACCTATGAACGGCTTGCTGTTTATCGACGACGAAGAGGGCATCCGACGCTCCATTGTCAGGGCTCTGGGTAATGAACCCTACCGTGTGTACACGGCTGACAACGGAAAAGCGGGCATGGCTGTTTTGAAGGAAAACCTGCCCTATATCGACATGGTGATTTCGGATTACAAGATGCCCGGCCGCAACGGGGTAGAGACCCTCGCGGATATCGGGAGGCTGCACCCGGAAATCACCAAGATCATCCTGACCGGCTATGCCACCATGGAAGCTGCCATCCAGGCCATCAACAACGGGGTTGACGGCTTTCTCACCAAGCCGTTTGACAACATGGAGTTACGCGCAAAGATACACGAAATCTCGGTGCGCAAGCTTTTGAGGCAGTTTGTTCCGGAGCAGATTTATAATGAAATGGACACCCACCAGGGCGCCCTGCGCAACAAGTATCACCAGGTGTCGGTCTTGTTTTCAGACATTCGCGGGTTCACGCAGATGTCGCGGGACATTCCCCCGGAAGCCCTGGCGGATTTCCTGAACTACCGCTATTTCACCCCCATGGGGGAGATCGCCTTTCAGCACAAAGGCACCACGGACAAGCATATCGGCGACAGCATGATGGTGGTTTACGGTTCGCCGGTCAACCACAGCGACGATGCGCTCATGGCAGTCAAGTCTGCATTGGCCATGCAGCAGAAGGCCCGGGAGATCGACAGCCGGTTGGTTCTGAAAAACGGCCTGCGTCTCAAGATCGGCATCGGTATTTCAACCGGCAAGGTCTTTTCCGGGGTTTTGGGGTCCATCAGAAAAAAGGAGTTCACCTCCATCGGCATGGCCGTGAACATTGCTGCCAGGCTACAAAGCATTGCCCGACAGGAGGAGATCCTGATTACGCGGGAAACGCTGCAGCTGACAGGAGACGCCATCTTAGCTGAGCTTCTGCATCCGGTTTATGTAAAAGGCCTGGACGAGCCGATTGAAGTATACAGGGTTAATGGGGAAGCATAGTGTTTAATCTTGTGGAGTGTAGATTGAGTGATGCTTCCTCTTGCGAAATTCATAGATAAGGGTTCGAGGGGTCAAGGGTATTTGGATATAGTTGATATGCTTAGAAGTTTCAAAGGGTTAAAGGTTTGCCCTTGGAATCTGCTCTTAAATCTATTTCAAACTCACTGAATTCCCCGGCACCGCTCCTGTGCCTTCTACCAGAGTGGCTTTTGATTGGTTTTCCGAAACTGAAATCAGCTCGAGTTCCCCGATCAAGGGGCCTGGTATCCGGAACCCGTTCCCCAGGGTGCTGGTCAAAATTTGGTCGTTTTGATAAATATTTAAACGCGTTCCCTTTTTCAATCCCACCTTTTTCCCGGCTGAAATGGTAACCGTGTTCCCTTCGGAGGCAATAATGAAACCCAGCCAGGGGAGGCTGGAAACGGCATCGCAGATGTCATCCTGCATCTCATCCACGATGGTTTTCAGCACCGTTTCAATGGCGACGAGGTCAAAATACTCAGTTTCCTTTTCAGATTCAGAGGCCTTGCCAACATCGACTTCGACCTCGTGCAGGTAGGTTTGATCAAGCAGTTTCGCTCCGGTTTGGGTGTCATAGATTTCGGCTGTTATGGTAACCTGGAAATAGCTGTGATCCCCTGTCAGCCAACTGATTTCATCTTTCTGGCGAATATCGCTTATCACCCCTGTGACGACGGCATTGAAACCGTTTTTCCGGCCGATGTCGGCGATGGCCTTGTTGTCCGTGAAGCCGGATGGCAAAAGGGGCAGGGTGTAGAGCTCCGCTGGAAATTCGTTTTGCCCCGGGATAATGAATATAGGTCTTTTGCATTTGTCCAGGAGCGCATCGACTAAACGGTCTTGAAACGGTTGTTCGAGATACGCATCGTCAAACCGCTTTCTGTCTTCAAAGGGGGTTATGCAGATCTGTTTTTTTAGCAGTATTCCTGACCGGCCGGGCTTGATAATTTTCGGGGTCGAAGAACAGGCCTGGGTAAAAAATATAACTGCTGCAGCTAACAACACCGAAAAAGGTAGCCGGCGCATGGCGTTACTCCTCATAGCGACTTCGTCGCGTTTCATAATATCGTGGGACACGATCAAATCTCACCAAACACCGCCCGTACGGTGGTGTCGATGCCGCCCCTTGACGTGAAGTCACCGATGACTTCCATGGATTTCGGGCTGAGAACCGTAACCAGATCCTCGAGGATGCGGTTCACTACGTGTTCGTAATAAATTCCCACATTGCGGAACTGCATCAGATAATATTTAAGGGATTTCAGTTCCACGATCTTTTTGTCGGGCCTGTATTTGATGGTTATCCGCCCGAAATCCGGCAACCCGGTCATGGGACAGACAGAGGTGAATTCAGGCTGACGGATGACGATGTCCAAATCCCTTTGGCCGGCATAGTGGTAGTCAATGGGGTCCAGCTGGGCGGAATCGACTATCTCCGGGCTTTCGGCCTGGTATTTTACCTTGTATTGATCTTCCGGCAACATGATGTCAAACCTCCATTTTTTCATGCCCTGGCGTGAATAGGCAGGCACGAAACATGTTTTGTCCTATGGCGAGCATAGGGCATGTATATTATTTCTTTAAATACAGCTAAATTTGTTCAGTCTTAAGATTTTCCGTGGAAAATCTGTTGAATAGCGGTTGTCATCTTTTTCGATAATTTGGCTGCTTAGATAAACTATTTCTTATGTGCAACGCAGTTTGTATCGGAACATATTTATGACAACCGGTATAAGGGATAGCATTCCCATGGGGTGAAATCAATGCCTGGTCGGGCGTTCCTGGTTTGAAGGTCCCTATTATTGTATTTGGAAGATTGATTCAACAGGAGATCTGTCGCATGTTTGACATGTGTCCCATAAGCGTTATACTCAATAAACTCCATAGTTGCATAGACAAGATGGTAAAGAATAGATAATAAATTGTAATAATATCCAATATCATGCCGGTCGCACCATATTATGAAACGCGACCGAGTCGCTAAAACTGATCAATTAAGGACATAATAATGGCATCCATGGATGAGCAGATCTTGCGTGCAGCCAAAGAGATCGTGGTGAAATTTATCGAAGCAGGGCGGGTGTCACCGGCCGGCTTTTCAGAGACGTTCAAA
The DNA here is from genome assembly GCA_039714495.1 of Thermodesulfobacteriota bacterium. Classification (GTDB taxonomy): domain Bacteria; phylum Desulfobacterota; class Desulfobacteria; order Desulfobacterales; family B30-G6; genus JAJDNW01. The sequence continues at coordinate 21,606 of JBDLJD010000027.1, read as the reverse complement.
AGCGTTTACCGGACAATCGATGAAACCGCCAGGGCTGTAGAGCCGGAAGACCCGGGGGAAAATCCTTAAAAAAGGCAAATTTCCAATCAGTGGGCCTCCGCCCAGTTGTCACCTGAATCCACATTTACCTTCAGGGGTACGCTCAGGTCCCAGACGCCCTCCATGACCTCCTTTACCAGGTCGGTCACGTCCTTAAGTTCGTCCGGGGGAACCTCGAGAATGACCTCGTCGTGGACCGATAATAACATGGAGCTGCGGTATCCTTTTTCGGAAACGGCTTTTTCAACTTTTATCATGGCCAGTTTGATCAAGTCGGCAGCGCTGCCTTGTATGGGGGTGTTGACGGCAATGCGTTCGGCAAAGTGCCGCAGGTTGCCGTTGTTGCTGTTGATGTCGGGGATAAGCCGGATTCTACCTGTCAGTGTAGCTGTTTTTTCCGTATCTCTTGCCTCTTGAACCACTTTGTCAATAAAGGTTCTCACCCCTTTGTATCTCCCGAAATAGTTGTCGATATAGGTTTTGGCCATTTTCTGACTGATGCCGAGCGATTTTGAAAGACCAAAGGGACTCATTCCGTAAATAATGCCGAAGTTGATTATTTTTGCCTGGCGCCTGAGGTCGGCGGTTATGAACGAAGGGAAAACCTGGAACACTTCGGACGCAGTGCGGGTGTGAATGTCTTCATCCTCTTTGAAGGCTTGAATCAGAATCTCATCCCCGGAACAGTGGGCCAGGATACGCAGTTCTATCTGTGAATAATCGGCAGAAAGAAGTTGCCAGCCGTCCCTGGGTACAAAACATTTGCGGATCTCTTTGCCTTCGTCCGTTCGAATGGGAATGTTCTGCAGATTGGGATCTGAGCTGCTCAGCCTTCCGGTAGCGGCGACGGTCTGGTTGTAGGAGGTATGGATGCGCTTTGTCTCGGGGTGGATCAGGTCGATCAGTGCATCTGCATAGGTGGATTTCAACTTTGCCAGGGTGCGGTGCCGCAAGACCAGATCCGGCAGTTCATGTTTGGCGGCCAGCGTAGTCAACACTTCCACGTCGGTTGAATATCCGGTTTTTTTCTTGGTTTTTTTCTGAACAGGGAGCTGCAGCTTTTCGAATAGTATGGCTCCCAGCTGCTGTGAGGATTTGATGTTGAAGCGCTCGCCGGCCAGTTCGTAAATTTTTTCTTCGATCTGTTTCAGCTGTTTCTCGAACGACCCGGACAAGTCGTTGAGCCGGCTTTTGTCTACCAGGATGCCGCGCATTTCCATATTTTTAAGTACAGGCACCAGCGGCATTTCGATATTTTCGAGAAGGTCGGTAAGTCCCAATTTGGCAACTTCCGGCTGCAATACGCCATGGGCCATGAGCGTGATATCCGCATCCTCGCATGCGTATGGTACGGCTTTATCCACGGGAACCTCGTCAAAGCTGAGGGATTTCTTCCCTTTTCCGGCAATGTCGGCATATGTGATGGTTTTGTGATCCAGGAAGTCAAGAGCGATCTGGTCGAGGTTGTGGGCCCGCTTGGAGGGGTTGATGAGATAGGAGGCCAGCATGGTATCGAAGGCCACGCCTTCCAGCTGGACACCGTGGCGGGCGAGTACGATCCAGTCATATTTGATGTTCTGCCCTATTTTTTTGATGGACGGATCCTCGAAAATCGGCTTGAGCCGGTCGATCACTTCCTGGAGGTTCAGCTGTTCGGGGGCGCCCAGGTAGCGGTGCCCGCAGGGGATGTAAAACGCCTGGTCGGGGTGCAGGGCAAATGAAAAGCCAACCAGATGGGCCTGCATCGGGTTGACTGAAGTGGTTTCCGTGTCCATGGCGATCCTATCCGAGCTTTTCAGATCTTTGATGAGCGTTTCCAGCTCCTCCGTGGTCATCACGGCGCGATAGGTTTTATTGCTCAGGTCCGATTCCCGGGGAAAAGCGGCCTGCAGCTGCCGGAACTCCAATTCGGCAAACAGGGTGCTGAGGACGTTTGTATCCGGTTCTTTGATTTTGTAGTCTGACAACTGAAAAGAAAGGGGGGCGTCAATTTTGATGGTCACCAGCTCTTTGCTCAAAAAGGCCTGCTCCTTGTAGCTGACCAGGTTTTCGTGCTGCTTCTTTTTGGTGATGGTGTCCACCTGTTCATAGAGGGTTTCCATGTTACCGAAGGTTTGGATCAGGGTAGTGGCGCCTTTGGGGCCTATCCCCGGAACGCCCGGAACGTTGTCCGATGTATCGCCGGAAAGTCCCATGACGTCGACGAGCTGTGCCGGTTCGATGCCCGTTTCCCGAATGGCGTTTACATCGAAAACCTTGTCTTTCATGGGGTCCAGCATGATGACATCATCGGAGACGAGCTGTTTCAGATCCTTGTCGGCACTGACCACCACCACTTCATAGCCTTGCTGGACAGCAGCGCGGGCAGCCGTGCCAATCAGATCGTCGGCTTCGTATCCCTGCAGTTCGACGGTTTCAATATTGAACCCGTGGGTGACTTTCTTGATATAGGGCAACTGCACAACAAGATCTTCCGGCATGGGCGGCCGGTTGGCCTTGTAGTCAGGGTAGATGTCATGCCTGAAAGTCGGTCCTTTGGCATCGAAAAACATGACGATCCACTGCGGTGACCGCTCTTCCAGTAATTTTATCAGCATGCGCGTGAAGCCGAAAACAGCGTTGGTGGGCAAGCCCTTGGAATTGGACAATCCCCTTATGGCGTGGTAGGCGCGGTATATGTATCCGCTGCCGTCGATAAGGTAAACGGATTTGTCGTTACGTTCTTCCTGGTTCTTTACTTGAGGCGCTGCTGTTGACATGATGTTTTTCCTGCCCTAAATTTTTATAGTCGGGAATTGAACAGCATTAGATTCAACCAATCTATTAACATAGGGTGAATAAAAATTTGATAAGAATATGAAATCGTATGATCCGCCAAACAATAACAGAATTATTTCGGTTGTGCACCCTATTTGTTGCGGATTGGATGTCTATGGTTGTTAGCGAAGTGAAGCTGTTGATCGCATGACAAATCTGGTTTCTAATGAAGGCAAAGGGATGAAAAAAGGCTAAGCTGAACAATGTCAGAACTTTCCAGGAGAAATAAGTATCGCCGAAAAAGGGGCAGGACCAGGGATAAGACCTGTCATTGCTGCGGGAAGGTGGCCCCTTTCTGCTGGACCTGTCGGTGTGGTTTCAGGATCTGTCAGGGGTGCATGGATGAAAACGTGTGGGGCATGTCCTGCAACGGCATCACGTGGCAGTGCCCGGACTGCGGCGAGCAGAACGGTTTTGGCAATCAATAAAATCGTGTACCATGATTTTATGAAACGCGACTGCGTCGCTACCTATCGACGGTCTATTTCAGAATAAGATGCTTTCAAGTTCGGCCAGGGATTCGATGTGAAAGGCTGCTTCAAGAGAAGTATTCCCGTAAGCGGCAAAAACAGCACCGGCGTTCTTGGCGGCCGCCTCATCTACCTCTGTATCTCCGATGTAAAACAGCTCTGCTGTCTGGATGCCGAAATGATCGGCGATTTTAATCAATCCCTCAGGGTGGGGTTTGGCATGGGTGACGTCGCTGGCACAGACAACATAATCGAAATAAGGCTCGAGGCCATGTTCCGAAAGCACGCGCTGCATGGTGTCAGTGCGGTTGGTGGCGATGGCGGTCCGGTAGCCGCGGCGCAGTTTTATCAGGATCGGAACCAGGTGGGGTTCCATGGCCATTTCTTTAACAAAAGGAAGATAGCTCATGGTTTTTCGGTGTTCATGCGCCTGCTCGATCAAATCGGCCTGACCGCATAAAAGAAAGATGGCTTCATCCACCGTGTGCGCATGGGCATAGAGAAACTGCTGATCATTCATGGGCGGGAGGCCCAGCTTTTCGAGCAGGGTATTGTAGTAGGCCCGGTTGGCTGCCGCAGTATCGAACATGACGCCGTCGCAGTCAAAGGCGATGACCTTGTAGGGATGGTTCATGGTTTGCTGATGTTACCGTAAACGCTGACCTTGATGACCGGCTGGACAGCACTGTCTGTTTTCAGGGATAGGACATCCTGATAGCGGCCCATGTCGGTTTTCTGATTTTTTACCAGGAGTTCGTAGCCATCGCCTTCGGGAAAGGTTTTCTCTGTCAGGGAAAACTTAATGTCGCGGCCTTTCATGGCGCTGATTCCGGTAATCTTGAAGCTGTGTTTCTGCATGGGGATGATAGTGACCAGGGTGCTGATACTCTCCCCGGCAGCACCGATCAGCCGGACATACTTGGGCCTGATTTCAACGAATTTTTCCACCATGCCGGAGATGGACAAAGTGACGGACGGGTTTTGTGGATCTGATGTTGAAACGACAATATTTTTTCTCAGCGTTCTTCCACCATAGCTCGTGGTGCTGACCTTCAAGCTGATTGTTCCCTCTCCACCGGGAGGGATCTGCCTCGTATAAGAGGCAACCGTGCACCCTCAGCCGGTTTTTACCCGTGTTATGTGAAGGAGGGCCGATCCTTTGTTGAACACCACAAAATCATGGGTGATTGTCTGACCGGCGGGAACGTTTTCGAATTGATAGCTTTTCTCGGGTATAAAGAGCTCTGGCACGCCATCCACCGTATCTTCGGCTTCTTCTTTCTGTATGTCCGGTTTGACGGCCTGGGTGCTCTGGTCGAGAGGTTTCTGGGGCGCGGTGCTGCCCGCCCGGGAAACAGCCGGGATGCAGACCATCGTGAATGCAATCAACATTGCCGTCAGGTGATAACGTAATTTCATAAAGTCGATTCCTTAACATGAGAAAAACAAAAAAAATGGGTCAAACTCAAGACCCGTGGCATTGAACTTGACACTGGGTCAGGGCTTTCAGTTGCCGCACATGTTAAATTCGACCGCTTTAAATGTCAAGCCGGATCACATCATGAAAAAGGGATCCACGTCTACGGCGATAGTGACATCCCGGCGGGAACGGTCCGCATGTGAGCTAAAAAGAAGCTGCTGCATGAACTCGCGCAGGGGAGAAAGGCGCAGGCCCTTGAAAAGCATTTGCCATCGGTAACGGTCGGCAATGCGGGGAAGGGGGGATTCCAGCGGCCCGAAGATACGTATGGTTTTTCCGAACAGAGGGTTGGCCTTGACGATGTCCCGGGCCAGGTCTCCCATCATTTCGGCCTGCCGGCTTCCCTTTGACCTGTCCCTGCTCGAAATCTTGATCTGGACCATGCGTGAAAAAGGAGGGTAGTCAAGGGCTTTGCGGGACGTGATTTCCTTTTGGTAGAAGGCACGAAAATCCTGATGCTGAGCACATTGAATACTGAAGTGATCGGGGTTGTAGGTTTGTAGAATGACCCTTCCCGGTATTTTGCCGCGGCCGGCACGGCCCGCCACCTGTGCCAGAAGCTGGAAAGTGCGTTCCCCGGCGCGGAAATCAGGGAAGCTGAGGGAAAGATCGGCGCAGATAATGCCCACCAGGGTGATGTCGGGAAAATCATGGCCTTTGGTTACCATCTGGGTTCCCACCAGTATGTCTATCTCCCTGTTTTTAAGGCCTTTCAACATTTTAACAACAGCACCTTTGCGGGTGGTGGTGTCCCGGTCCATGCGCTGGACAATTTTATCCGGGAACAGTTCTTTCACCGCTGATTCGATTTTTTCCGTTCCCACACCGAGATGGTGTATTTTGGTTGAACCGCAGGATGGGCATGGGGATGTTGAAGAAATGGCAAAGCCGCAGTAGTGGCACTTGTAGGCGTTGTATTTCTGATGAAAGGTGAGGGTAATATCACAGTTTTTACACTGGATTGCCTTGCCGCAGGAGGCGCATACCGGGAAATTGGCAAACCCCCGGCGGTTGAGGAAAAGGATAGCCTGTTCATTGCGGCGCATGGTTTCCCCCAGCGCGTCCAGAAGCGCCTTTGAAAAATATCGCCGCCAGCCTTTTTGATCCCTTGAACGACAGAGATCGATAATCGTGATTTCGGGGAGCTTCTGCCGTTCAACCCGTTGGGTCAAGTTCACCAGTTCATATTTACCTTCAAAAGTGTTGTGAAAGGATTGAACGGACGGTGTGGCCGATCCCAGAAGCGCAACGGCATTCTGTTGTTGCGCCCTGACCACGGCGATGTCCCGCGCATTGTAGCGCAGGTCTCCCTCCTGCTTGTACGAAGTGTCGTGCTCTTCATCCACAATAATGAGGCCGATACGATCGAATGGGGCAAACACAGCAGATCTGGCGCCAATGGCGATTTGGAACTCGCGGTTCATGATTTTCTGCCACTGATCCAACTTTTCGCCTGCCGAAAGCCCGCTGTGCAATACGGCAACGCGGTCCCCGAATCTGGACCTGAAGCGTCTTTCCATTTGAGAGATGAGTGAGATTTCGGGAACCAGGACCAATACGGCCTGGCCCTGGGAAAGGGTGGATTGGGCAAGGCGGAGGTAGACCTCGGTTTTTCCGCTCCCGGTTACGCCGGCCAGGAGAAAGGTGGTAAAACCATTGCCCACGGCCTTGCCGATGGTGTCCACGGCTGTGGTTTGTTCGCCGGTGAGGGTCGGGGGGGCTTTGCTTTGTATGGGCTCTCCGAAGGGATCCCTGTATACGCGTTTTTGGGCAATGGATACGTATCCGGCTGCAGCCATTTTGCGGATGAGGTCCGGGGCATTGGGATAGTCTTTTTTCAATGCATGGATGGGGATGGAGGCGTCTTCACGCAGCCGTGCGATGATTTTCTGCCGCGCAGGTGATAATTTCTTGTCAGGCAGGTTGGCCTCGACAAGGCTTGCCACGCGCTCCATTTTCGCCCGCACGCGATCCTTTTTAAGGGTTCTCACGCTGGTAATCCATCTGCGTTTCAACAAATGCTGCAGCACTGTTTGGGGCGAGCCTTTGGGGATGGATTTTGCAAGTTCGCCGATGCTGGCTGGTGCTGTGGAAAGCCTGGACAGAACAAGGCGTTCCAAGGGGGCCAGGATTTCATTGTTCAAAGCCTCCCGTCCGTCCGGGGTAATACTCAGCGCTGCGCGTTCACGGGTGTTCAGGCCACCCGGCAGGGCATTTTTAATCACGAGGCCAAGGGGGAAAAAATAATAATCCGCCATCCATTCGAAAAGACGCACCATGCCCGGCGGGAACAGCTGTTGGTGGTCTATAATATCGAGAATCGGCTTCGGGTCGTCTATGGCGGCGGTTAGCGTTACTTTCAGGATGTACCCGCTCACTTTTCGTCGGCCAAAAGGGACCAGGGCTCTCTTGCCGATTGCGGCGAGTTCCCTTAGGTGTTCAGGGAGAACGTAGGTAAATGTCTTGTCCACGGGCAGGGCGATGGCAACTTCGATGTATGTTTCCTTTTTTTTCATGCTTGGACACCTTGCTGCGCGACGTTAAATCCTGCTTGCGGATCCTGACCCGTGTAACGTTCAGGAGACACGTCAGCCCAAAGCAATACTGTTCTGCCAGGGCTGAAATTTGAATGATTATATTGGGTTGAAAGATTTTCACACATATGCTATAGTACTTATAGCCGATTTCAAGCACGTATGGCAAAATTTTTTTTGGTAAACATTCATGCGTGGTAGCAAGCATAAAGCAAAAGCGTCACGCAAAAGGAGGCGTTCATGTTTAAGCTCATTAAGAAACCCATGGTTATTTTCCTGATCATCGTTTTTGCCACGGTTTCGCTTGCGACGAACAGTTTTGCACAGGCCGCTATGCAGGGGTCTGAGATTACCACGGAGGAGATGGCGGCCGACGCTCTTCTCGTACGCCCGCTGGGTCTGGTTGCAATTGTTCTGGGAGCAGGACTTTTTGTCATATCGCTTCCTTTTTCACTGCTGGGTAGAAATGTCGGTGAAGCAGGATCAAAGCTGGTTGTCGCTCCCGCAGTATTCACCTTTATGCGGCCTTTGGGTGAATTTTAGCGGGAAATGCCCGCCGGAAATGCATAAAGGCCGGTTCCCCACCGTACGTCCAAACCATTCGTAACAATAGAAACTGTTTCGATACGGGTAAAACCGGTTGTCACAGTTTTAATCCTATGGAAAAAACATAACTGTAACAGATGGCGCATGGCAAATTGGACTGAGAATCGCTATTTGCAAGACGCCATAAAAACAGTTTACAGAGTAGCCGTAAGAGGAGGCCGACGTGACCGTACACTTAGTGGACCATCCGCTCATCAAACACAAGCTGGGATTCATGCGTAAGCATGACGTAACCGTCAAAGACTTCAGGGATCTTGCTTCCGAACTGGCCAGCCTGCTGACCTATGAAGCCACCAAGGGGTTGGAGACAGAGAAAAAAACCATCCAGGGATGGGCCGGCTCCGTGGAAGTGGAGCGCATCAAAGGCAAAAAAATAACCGTGGTGCCTATCCTAAGGGCCGGTCTGGGGATGATGGACGGGGTTCTCGACCTGATCCCCTCCGCAAAGGTGAGCGTGGTGGGATTATATCGTAACGAAGAGACCCTGGAACCTGTCAAGTACTACGTCAAGATGACCGGCAAAATGGAGGAGCGCATTGCCCTCATTCTGGATCCCATGCTGGCGACGGGCGGAACCCTGTGCGCGACCATCGATTTCCTCAAGGAGTCGGGGTGTAAGAAAATCCGCGGTATTTTTCTGGTGGCAGCACCTGAGGGGATCGCCAGGGTCAAGGAAAAGCACCCGGATGTGGATGTGTATGTGGCGGCGATTGACGAACGCCTGAACGAGATCGGCTATATCCTGCCCGGTTTGGGCGATGCCGGGGATAAAATATTCGGTACAAAATAAAAAAGAATGGCCGCTCCGTTTTCAACGGTGCGGCCATTCTTTTTTATCTTTTGTGTATGGGAATAAATTCCGTTTCCTGGGGTCCGGTATAAATCTGCCGGGGCCTCGACAGCTTCCAGTTGGGATCGTACATGCTTTCCTTCCACTGGGCAATCCAGCCGGGGAGCCTGCCGATGGCGAACATCACGGTGAACATATTCGTGGGAATGCCGATGGCGCGCAGGACGATGCCGCTGTAAAAATCCACATTGGGATAAAGGTTGTGCTCGATGAAGTAATCGTCTTTGCGGGCGGTTTCTTCCAACTTTTTGGCGATCTCCAGCAAGGGGTCGTTGATGGAGAGCTTGGAAAGCAGGGTATCGCACATCTTTTTCATGATCTTGGCCCTGGGATCATAGGTTTTGTAAACCCGGTGTCCGAATCCCATGAGGCGGAAAGGGTCATTTTTATCCTTGGCCCGTTTAACCACTTTTTCAATGTTCCCGCCGTCCTGTTGTATGTCCGACAGCATTTCAATGACGGCCTGGTTGGCCCCTCCATGTAAAGGCCCCCACAGGGCCGCGATCCCGGCCGATATGGCTGCGTAGAGATTGGTCCGCGCACTGCCCACGATGCGCACGGCTGATGTGGAGCAGTTCTGCTCGTGATCGGCGTGCAGGATCCAGAAAACCCGGAGGGCTTTGATAACATCCTCGTTCAAATCATACGGTCGGACCGGCGAGTCGAACATCATGTTGAGAAAGTTGGCGCAAAAGGCGAGATCCGATCGAGGATAGACCACCCGGTGCCCTAAGGAAATTTTGTAGGACATGGCCGCCATGGTTCTTACTTTGGCCAGCAGGCGGGTCACCATGATGGTGCTCTCCTCCTCCATGTCTATCAATGCCGGGTAAAAGCTCCGCAAGGCGTTTACCATGGAAGAGAGAATTCCCATGGGGTGGGAGGCCCTGGGGAAGTTTTGATAAAAGGATCGCATGTCTTCGTGAACCAGCGAATGGTCGTTGAGCAGGATTGAATACTGGGTCAGTTCCTCCCGGCTCGGCAGCCGTCCGTTGATCAGTAGATAAGCGGTCTCTTTGAAGGTCGCTTTTTCAGCAAGCTGTTCCACGGGGATACCTCTATAGCGCAGGATTCCCCTTTCACCATCCATGAACGTAATGGAACTGGTGCAGCTTCCGGTGTTGGCATAGCCCGGATCAAGGGTGACAAAACCTGTTTCCTGACGGAGCCTGGATATGTCCACCGCCTTTTCACCTTCAGATCCGGTAAACACAGGCAGCCGGTACTCCTGGCCTTTGTATTTCAATTCAACATAATCGTCCATGTTCATCCTTTATTCGTTGGGGTGTGGTCCTATTCTTTGATTTCGATTATTTATCCAGCAGCATGATACCTCTGAGCTTGCAACGCGGGTTAACCTTTCTCAAAGTAACGGTGAGTCAGGTTTTATAAAATTTCGGAGCACAATTTTATAGTGCGATCTAACATGAAAACGCGGTGTTAGTCAATTGAGAACCTGTTGAATATGGTGAATTCTTGGAATATTTTCAGATATGTGCTATCTTGTACCTCGACTGTTTTTACAAACACATTGTTCCCAAACTACCACTACGGCATTCCGGCCTATCGGGTATTGAGAGGTATGCGTTGTCTTTTCGAGAAAGTGTTCTGCAGAAGATCAAAATTGACGAACTGACCGGCAAAGTGCTCGCTTCCATCGGTTCGCCGGGCAGCGGCAAAAAAGTGAACAAGGACGCCATGCGCGAATTGTTGGGCATAAACGGTTATGCCTATCAAAAAGAACGGGACCTCGATCTCCATATTCTTACCGACGGGTCGGGCACGGATACCATTCTGGTATTGGATAACGAACTGGCACTCTACAGGACAACCCTTGCGGATGTGGCCATGCGCAAGAGCCCGACCGTCAAGGAAATGGTCAGTATTCGCAATGCGATAAAAATATTGAAGGATACAGATGTGGTGGTGAGCCGCAGGGAAGAAACGGTCAAGGCCCTTCAACAGGCTTGCCTGGAGACGCTTGACTTCAGGTATGAGAAAGGGGACATTGAAGCCATGGGCAAGGACGGCATGGCTGCCCTGGACAATGGATATGCTGATGGTGTATTGGAAATATTGGGGCTGTTCGAGGAAATTTTAAGCTTTGAACCGCTGCCCAAGTCGTTGGCCATACCCCATTCCCATCTGGCAGGGGCGCTTTTCAGAAAGACTTCCGGAGAAGTTGCGTACGGTCCGATATTGGTTTACAATATGATGCACAACAAACTTATGCTCACAGATGATGTCGTGGGTGTTCATGATAGAGACAAAATCGAAACCCTGCATGCCAAGGCCAGGGGGGAGGGAAATGCAGGGGTCGAAGGACCTGCAGTCTTTGAAAAATTGACGGCGATGTTTTTAGGACGCACAACAAAAGGTGGTGGGTTATACCGCCCGATGGCATAGTGGGAGGGTTTGGCAACCATGACTGAAAAGGTCTATATGGTGAACGATACGGTGACATTTGCCTGCCCCGTGTGCTCCCAACAGAAAATAGAAAATGTCAGCCAATATGTGAAGATGGAGACCGCCGTTGAACTGGTGACCACATGTGCCTGCGGGCACACTTGGACATCCGCTCTGGAAAGGCGGAGGCAATATCGCAAACCGGTCAAACTGCGTGGGCGCTACACATTCAGGAACGACGTCTTCCTGGATGAAGGCCTTTCGGGAGGCAGCTTCGTTGGCAAGGGCAAGATGATGGTGGTGGATCTGTCGCTAAAGGGTTTGAAAATCGAACTTAAAAAAAAATCCGATCTCCATGTCAAAGACCTGCTTTCGGTAGAATTTCGGCTCAAGGACAAGAAACGGACGCTCATTAGAGAATATGCTTCGGTCAGAAGTATCAATGGCCGCTTTGTGGGGAGTTCCTTCGGGCCGGAAGTGGCTGAGAATTCCTCACTGGGGTTTTACCTGTTGGCATGATTGGGAGTAATTAGGCCTTACGACGTTGTAGTTCTTCCCGGAGCACCTTCCTGAGCGGCTTTCCAACGCGGTTATAGGGAATATCATCCCTCTGGGTGATCCTGCGGGGTACTTTATATTCAGGCAGGTGCCGGCGACAGTGATTAAACAGTTCTTCCCGGTCAAAGGACATACCCTCCTCCATAACAACAAAAGCGACAATGGATTCCCCCCGGATCCTGTCCGGTGCGCCCACAACACCGGCATCCTTTACTCCCGCATGTCTGGTGAGTGCCTTCTCAATATCACTGGGATACACATTGAACCCGCTGGAAATGATGAGGTCGTCCTTGCGGTCGACAATGTAAAAAAAACCGTTCTCATCCATATAAGCCAGGTCGCCAGTATAAAACCACCCGTTACGGAGGGACTTTTCTGTCAAATCTTTATTGTTCCAGTATCCCTGCATGATCTGCGGCCCTTTGATCGTCAGTTCACCGACATCACCGCTGGGACATTCTCTAACTCCGGTTTCCACATGGACGATCCTGGCGTCTGTATCGGGAAGGGGAATGCCGATACTGCCGGGAGGCGCACCGTTTCTGAAAGGGGATATATGGGTTGATGAAGAAGCCTCGGACAGGCCATAGGCCACGGAGAGTTTTTTCCCGGTCAGGTTTTCAAATTCTTCCTGTACCCATAAAGGGACAGGCGCACCTCCCACACTGGCTATTTCAATGGAAGAAAGCGGATATTCGGCGACATCGGGGAATGACACGAGAGCAGCAAACAGGGCCGGAACTGCTGGAAACGAAATGGGACGATACGCTTTGATGACGTTGAGGAATTCTACAATGGAAGACCAGTCAAATATGGGAATAAGGACCATCCGGTAGCCGCTGTATACCGAAAGGTGTAAACAGATGGTCATGCCGAAAACGTGAAAAAACGGTATGATGCAGATGACCGCAGGGTTGCCTTCATGATTATGTGGGTTCCAGCTGCCGACCTGGATGACGTTTGACACCACATTCCTGTGGGTCAACACCGCAGCCTTGGGGGTGCCGGTTGAGCCACTGGTGTATTGCAGCACAGCTGCATCGTCCACCTGACATTGCAGCGGGAAGTCCTTTTGGGGAAAGGCTGAAACGAGATCGTTGACGGATTTAATTTCCGGCAGACCGTCCGCAGTTTCCACTTTCTTTTCCATACCGAGGACAGAATGGATCACAATTTCTTCCAGGCAGGTACTGTTGACAATGTCGATGACATTCTGAAGGAAAATATCGAGGGTAATGGCAATCCGCGAGCCGGAATCATTGATGAATGACGATAGCTCCTCGCCGTGACTCATGACGTTGATGTTGACAACAATGGCCCCTAATTTCATCACGGCATAGGTGGCGATTACATACGTTGGCGAGTTGGGCAGAATCAGCGCCACCCGGTCACCCCTTACTACACCCATTTCCCCAAGTGCCCTTGCCAAGGCGTTTACCTTGCCGTCCAATTCCCGGTAGGAAATATCATCACCGTTTAAAGTGGTAACGATGTATTCCGGGTGTTCAGCAGCCGTGTCGACCAGGAACTGCGGGAGCGTGATTTCCGGATATTCCAGAGACGCAGGGACACCGTCATCGTAATTTTTCAACCATCGTCTGTTCATCGGTAAGTGCCTTGTTTGCATTGCTTTCTGAAAGGGGCGCTATCAACGCATACATTATTCAGATTGTTGTGTGTGATCTTTGACATATTGGTAAACCTTGGGATGGGTACAGACTTCGTAGTATTTTTTCGAGGTTATTTTGCGCACTTCCATGGTTTCCGGATTGATCCTGGGTACATGCGCCTCACGTATGATAAGGCGTTTGTACCTGCCGGTAGTTGTAGGGAAAGTACCGGTATAAACGGTAAAGCGTTTTTTACGCAGTTCCGGTATGTCGCATTCCAGGGTCCTCAAATTAATTTCCTCGGATAACTTCTTAAACCCGGCAGCATTGAGATCGATGCCGTTTACGTTGTACCTCAACATCAGGTCATCAGAGGTTTTTCTGACAACTGCTTCGGTTACACTCTGGAATACATACAGATTGAAAGGTGTCGATTTGTTCTTCAATGCCTTGCGGATTACCCTTGAACACCCCGATTGCCTGTCCGCCAGGTTGATGGCAGATGAAATCATGATACGGTGCTCCCCGTCAAAAAGAAACGTGGGGGAGCTTTCCTTGTAGTTGATGCCGAACCCCAGCTCTAGTATAGGCAGTTTGTTTTTTTTACTTTTTTCATTGTATCGCCTGATAATGAGCAGCATATTGATGGCAAGCCCGCAGGCCCTGGCAACGCTGTACCACCCTCCAGGCGCATTCTCCCGTTCATAAATAGACAGAATGATGGCATCCCCTTCTATGAATACCTTGTCGGCGCCATAGTCGTTCAGCAGTTCGGAAATCGGATTGAAGAAGTTGAGGCTGAAATAGGAGGCCGGGTTCAGCCCCCTTTTAATCATCTGGTGGGTGAAGTCGGTGGAACCCCTCACATCGGCTTTGATCACCACGTGGTTGATGATGGGCTTTACATCATGTGTCTGCTCGTGGGGTAGTAAAAATTCGTAGAGGGTGTTGTTGGTCCGCGACAGGTTGAGAATTTTATCCTCCGACGCCAGGTTAATCCTCTCCATGGCCTCGTTGAAGGTGTTGAAGTTTTCAATGTCCCGGTGATAGCGGGCAATCCCGTTGATAAATCGGATCAGATAGATTTTTTTATCCCTTGCCGTCAACAGTTCCATGCGTTTGATTTTCTTTTTGAGGGGGGTCATGGAAAAGGGCTGGTGATACAGTTTTTTTAAGCGCTTCAGACGGTTGACGACCGCTTTTCTAGATTTGGGATCGATCATGAAGTGCAGTATCTGCTGGGGGACCAATGGCGGGCAGTAGCTCTTATACACGTCGCGCATTTCATAGGAAGCGGCAATGCGCTGCACCATACCCGTTCTTCTGAATGTCAGATAGAATTCCTTTAACAGGGTTTTCTGGTTTTTCAACTGTCGCTTGTACTGGATGCGCTCTTCTTTTGAGACACGCCGTTGTTTGCGTTTCTTGAAATCATTTTTCAGTTTATAAAAGTTTATGAGTGTATCGATGTTGGGCGTGTATTTAATGAGGCCGCTGACCTCCATGTCGTGGGCCTGCTGGCCTGCCTGGACAGATGCGGTGGTTTCTTCGGTATGCCTTTCTTCCTGACTGACCCGGCTCTTTCTTCCCATTCTGCTTAAGACACGCTTGAGCTGGTTGACCAGGGTGTCGTACTTGTCCGGGTCTTCCAGGCGGCGCCCAAAGACGACATCATATTCTTCAATTAAAAACATGTCGTAGTAAGGGTTTTCCGCATGGAAGATAGGGTTGTCCAGAATATCGCCCGGAGGGAGGGCTCTGCTGCCGAAATTGGCTTCACGCATCTGTTTCAGTTTGTTCTGGTGCACTTCGGTCAGGTACCCGAACAGCTCGTTGCCCACGTTCCGCAGAATGAGTTCTTTGTTTTGAAGTACGTTGGTAAGCGATTCTTTTATTTTCACCGCTTCACCGATATCCTGGTGATCGGTCAACTCATATTTCCGGATAAGACTTTTGATGCGGCCGGACATGGCGGAGAAGTGGCTGCGAATCTCCCGCACCAGGTATTTTACGACGGCCGCCTGGGCCAGGGAATCGATTTGAAGCTCGTTCTGTTGTTTGGACTTGTTGATGGCCTCTTCCATCACCAGCTGGTAGAGGCGTTGGAAGTCGAGGACCCTTTTTGACCAGGCCGTAGGTTTTTCAACCTGAAAAATTTTATAGGTCTTGAAATGCCTGGCGATCAGTTGGGGGATGATCTTTTCGGCAGCACTGCAGAAACTGGGACTGATGTAAACATCATGGCGGACGTTGTCGACACCCAGTAAAAGCCGGGTCAGGGAAAACTTGAGCTCATAACCGGACAGGTTGAATTCATCCAATCCGGGCAGGCTGGCCTTGCTTTTAAAAAAGGAAAACATACAGGATACTTATAGCATTATTGCCGGCATATGTCCAATGTATCATGGGGGTTCAAGTGGCCAAGGGTTCAAGGGGTCAAGTGATAAACAGCCAAGTTTTAATCTTTTTTAGCGTGTAATTCAGCTCTTTAGAATGAGATAGGTCAGGTAGCCGCCGTAGGTGGTGAGGAGCACCACTCCATCCATACGCGACACCGTGTATGTTTTGCGAATCATGAAAAGCGGCAGGGCGCTTACGGCCGTCATAACCATGTAATCGATGAAGAGGCCACTGGCCATGAATCCCCCCGGAATGGTGATCGGGTTTACCAGGGCAGCGGCACCGAGAACAGCTAGAATATTGAACACGTTGCTGCCCACGAGATTGCCGAGGCTGATATCCATTTCCTTTTTCAGAGCGGCAATTACCGACGTGGCCAGTTCAGGAAGCGATGTCCCGAAGGCGACAATGGTTAAGCCGATGAATTTATCATTGACGCCGAATACGGTCATAATTTTTACGGCCGAGTCGATGAGCACTTCGGCGCCGATGACAACGCCGGCAATGCCGGACAGGATGAGGAAAATCTGCCTGAATCGGCTGTCTACGGGTCTTATTTCAGCCACGTCACACGGCATAGCTACTGTTTCATCACAGGAGCTACGTGTAGCCACCCGGTAATTGTAAAAAATGTAGACAATAATCGCCACCACCAGCGAGACCCCTTCCAGACGACCGATATGGGAGTTGAAGGAGACGACCAGGAGATAGAGGGTGATGCCCAGCATGACAGGGATGTCCCGCTTAAAGACCGAGGGATGGCATTTTATGGGCTGAAAGAGAGCTGTCATTCCCAGGACCAGGGCGATATTGCAGATGTTGCTGCCGATGATGTTGCCCACGGCAATCATGGATTTGCCTTTGAGGGATGAAACGAGACTGACCACCAGTTCCGGAGCGGAGGTCCCGAAGGCCACCACGGTCAGGCCGATAATGATGGGCTGCATGCCCAGGCTGCCGGCAAGGCTTGAAGATCCCCTGACCAGCCATTCGGCGCCGTAGTAAAGCAACACCAGGCCCACCATGAAAACAAGGATGTTAACGATCATGAAACAACCTCGCGATTTCGTCAACCTCAAAGGCTGGCCAGTCCTGGGGGCCGGCCTGGGTATGGGCGTTTATGCCTGCCTCTTGATCCATGACCTCCCCGATACAGGTGACCCGTATACCCTCATTTAGAAGGGTGCCCATCATTTTTTTCGACTGATTCGGGCGGCAGCAGATCAAAAGGGTCCCCGATCCAATCAGGCCGAGGGGGGATATATCGAGCAGCCTGCAGATATCTTCTGTTTCCGGAAAAACAGGGATGGCATCCATATCCACACTGATGCCGTATCCGCCGGCCTCGCTCAATTCGAACAGGGCCGTGGCCAGTCCGCCTTCGGTCACATCGTGCATGGCGCTGACACCGCCGGTAGAGACGGCCAGCCTGGCTTCTTCCATGATGCTGATCTGGTCGAGCAGCCGCCGACTGTTCTGGATCTTTTGATCAGACACGTTCATCGCTTTCAAACGGTTTTCGAATTCACGGGCGATAATTGCGGTTCCTTCCACGGCAACGGCTTTGGTCATCAGGACTTTGTCACCCGGCCGCATGTTGCTTTTGTCGATCAGGTCTTTCCGGGCCACGGTCCCAACCAGAGAGCCGATGACCACCGGCCGGGTTACCGCATCGGTGATCTCCGTATGCCCGCCGCACAGCGTGATGTTATACTTCGAGGAAATGCGGTTCAATTCATCCATGGTGAGCCAGATGGATGAACCGGTAGTTTCGGGTGGAAAGAGCAGCGTTGTCATCAACCAGCGCGGGGTCGCACCTGCCGTGGCAATGTCATTGGCGTTTACCAGGACCGCGTACCGGCCCACCGCATCCGTGGCAAAGGTGATCGGGTCTGACTTCAGAACCAGCACTTCGTTTTTGGCAATATCGGTTGCCGCCGTATCTTCACCCACGCCCGGCGCAATGAGCAGATCGGGATCTTCGATGAAAAGGTGATCCAGAAAGCGGTCCAGCAGTCCGTTGGGCAGTTTTCCCTGGGGCAGCGGCAACCCCAGTTGAATGATTTCCCTGACTTCATCAAGATGGGCAATTTCGAAATCAGCGTCCGTCTTCAGCATGTCCAAAGGGGGATCGGTTTCCAGCAGAACGGTGACGGCGCCCGCCCGTCTGCCTGCCTCCATATCAAAGATGTAGTCCCCGACCACGATAATCTGATCTGCGTTGATGCCGAGTCCGGCAGCAGCGCTCAAGATGCCTTCGGGGGATGGTTTAGGATTAACAGGGTCGTCGCGGGTTATGATGACGTCAAAGTCCCCCAGGGTCGTATCCCGGAAGTTGCGCATGGATATGGTTATGGCGTCTAGGCTGTTCCGGGAAATCAGGCCCACGGGTAGCCCTAAGGCTTTTATGTGCGCCAGCAAGGATTCTGCGCCGGCATTGGGAATGGATCGCCCGGCTGCCTCTGTTTCGAACGTATCCAGGGCGGCATAGGCATTTTCCCTTTGATCCGCATCGGGCAGGGTGGCAATATACTCTAATATGGGGGTTTCGATAGGGCACCCCACAGCGGTTTTTATGACGGCAAAATCGATGGCCCCGGGTTCGGTAAGTGTTCCGTCGAAATCAAACAGGACGGCTTTGGTTAGAAATGGTTGTTTTATCATTTTATGTGCGTGGCATTATAAATCCCATAAAAAAATCAGCTTCCATACAAGGTTATGGTAATAGGATGATCGATGGATTTTCACAAGGGATTTATTCAGCTTATTTTCCTGATCGGGCAGTTCGAACAGATGTAGTGCAATTGACGGTTGGTTTTTTCAGAAAGCATGACGCGGGGAGCGGGGTTCAGAAGGGACAGCCGCATGGGGATGCTGCTGCGGTGGGGGCAGGCGTCGGTGTTCCAGTGCCTGCATTTCAGAAAGATCATTTCAACGGATCCGGCGTTTTCTTCCACGGGCTATTCTCACCTTTCAGGGACGGTTTGCTTGTATTTTCAGGATATGGCCAACGCTGGCTATTAAACCATATTCAGGTAAAAATCATATACGTGATAAATAATGATAAAATACTGGTCTCAACTAAGTATACCCCAAGGTTAGGATAATTAATCAGATCCTAAAATCATATTGCTTTAAAGGGCCTTAATGGCTAACAATAGCTTTATGGAGTCGACAACCCAGAACACCTATGACGGTTATCTAAAAGCCTTGATGGACATCAGTCGGGCCATCACCTCGGATCTCTACCTGGAGGATATTCTCAAACTGATCGTCATGGTGACGGCCAAGGTCACCGGCGTGGATATTTGTTCGCTCTGGCTGGTGGAGGGCGACGGCGACCAGTGCAGAATCAGGCTCAAGGCTACCCAGGCACTGGATCCGGACTACCTGCAGGACCGTGAGCTCAAGATAAGGGAAGGGGTCGTGGGGTTTGTGGCTGCCGAGAACCATCCCCTCATCCTTGAAGATATTTTTTCGGAACCACGGTTTAAAGAAAAAGAAATGGCGCGCAAACTCGGCTTGGCCTCCATGGTCAGTGTGCCCATGAACGTGCAGAACAACAAGGTCGTCGGTGTCCTGAACTGTTTTACCTCCTCCCCCTACCGCTTCAACGAAACCGAGGTCAACCTTATCACCACGGTAGCCAACCAGGCGGCGGTTGCCATCATGAACACCGAATTGATGGTCAAAACCCGCGTTATTCAGGAGGAGTTGGAGACCCGCAAATTGGTTGAACGGGCCAAGGAGGTCCTCATGCGGCGCCGGAATATGACCGGCGAACAGGCCTACCGTTGGATTCAGAAACGAAGTATGGATTCACGCAAGTCGATTCTGCACGTAGCCGAGGCCATCCTGCTGTCCGACGAAATATGATTCCCCATCGTTAAGGCGCCTCCTCTGCCTGGTTTTGCCCTTCCTTTGCCGGATGCCTTTTGAAAAAATGCTTGACAGTATTTTTAATTTTAAGTAATATAATCCGTTACATATCAGTAAAGGCAAACTTCGGTACAACGGCGTACTGAAGGAATGTAAGTGACAACGGCGTCATTTCCGGGCGGATCCCGTCCGGAAAGGCGCCGTTTTTTTATTTCAACCCCTAAAAGGAGGACCGAATGAATTTATGCCAACCCAATGCCAACGAAGCGCTCCAGACCAAAAACCGTTCCCGCAGCGTAGCCCCTCAGTCGGGTATCTGCGCCCGCTGTGTTGACGGCTGCAAAGGGAACTGCGACCTGTTTCAATCCACCTTCCGGGGGCGCGAATTGCTTTACCCGTCTCCTTTTGGAAAAGTGACCGCCGGGGCCGACAAAGACTACCCCGTGGACTATTCCCACCTCAACATCAATGGATATGCCATCGGCGCTGAGGGGATCGAGGCCGATCCGGATCATGCGGTTTTTCCCAAGGTCACCACCGAAACCTGGTATGGCGCCACAGAAAAAATAAAAATGAAGATTCCCATGTTCACGGGCGCCCTGGGCAGTACCGAAATTGCGCGTGCCAACTGGGAGCATTTTGCAGTAGGGGCGGCCATATCCGGTATCAGCCTGGTGTGCGGGGAGAACGTGTGCGGCATTGACCCGAAACTTAAAATCGACAAGCACGGCAAAGTCATTGATGCGCCTGATATGAAGCGGCGCGTGGAGTCCTACCGTCGATATCATGAGGGATACGGCGACATTATGGTCCAGATGAATGTGGAGGACACCCGGTTGGGGGTGGCGGAATACGTGATCGAAAGACTGGGTGTGGAAACCATCGAACTGAAATGGGGGCAGGGGGCCAAGTGCATTGGCGGCGAAATCAAGGTTGACACTTTGGAACGGGCTCAGGAGCTTCAGAAAAGAGGATATATCGTCACGCCTGATCCTTCCAACGTCCATAATCAAAAAGCCTTCAAGGACGGATCCATCAAGGAATTCGAGCGTCATTCCCGGATCGGCTTCCTGGACCAGGATGAATTTATGAAGGAGGTTGACCGGGTACGGAAGATGGGCGCCAAACGTGTCACCCTCAAGACCGGGGCATACCCCATGCGTGAGCTCGCCATGGCCATCCGCTGGTCTTCAGATGCTAAAATTGACCTTCTGACCATTGACGGCGCTCCGGGCGGTACGGGTATGAGCCCCTGGCGCATGATGTCCGAATGGGGAGTGCCGGCCATCTATCTGCACTCCATGGCCTATGAACTCTGCCTGCGCTTAGCCGCCAAAGGGTCGTTTGTACCGGATATTGCCTTTGCCGGCGGGTTCAGCTCTGAAGATCATATCTTCAAAGCCCTGGCATTGGGAGCGCCGTACTCCAAAGCGGTTTGCATGGGGCGGGCGTTGATGATTCCCGGCATGGTGGGTAAAAATATAGGAGTATGGCTCGAGGGCAAAGACGGCGGCCTGCCTTCGACTGTGTCAAAATACGGGACAACCAAAGAGGAAATATTTGTCAACTACCGTAAACTGAAAGAGATATACGGCAAGGAACTCGACAAGATGCCCCTGGGCGCCATCGGCATATACAGTGTTGCCGAAAAATTACGTGTGGGGCTACAGCAGCTCATGGCCGGATCCCGAAAATGGCGGGCCCATTTGATTACCCGTGACGATCTGGCCTGTCTCACGGAAGAGGCGTCACGCGTGACCAAAATACCCTATATCATGGATTCATACAGGGAGCAGGCATTGAGTATTATCGATGCCTAGTATCTGCAAGGTCGGGTTGCGAGTTGCGGGGTACGGGTATGGGGTGCCGTCAGCTGACGGATTTTCGCGGAGAGCCGTTAACCCGCAACACGTAACTCGCAACCCGCAACAGGAGGTTCAACCAGCATCCAGGGGCA
>JBDLJD010000026.1:0-37002 GCA_039714495.1 Thermodesulfobacteriota bacterium | reverse complement strand
GTTATCCCGGATCCCAGCCCCAAAAACATCAGGGTGCTGCCCGATGAAATCATGTTTTTTTCGATGCATTCGTCCAGGGCCAGGGGAATGGTGGCCGCGGTGGTGTTGCCGTACCTGTCGATATTGTTGTACACCTTGCCTTCGGGGATTTTCATGGACTGCTGATAGAACTGGTTGATGCGCAGATTGGCCTGGTGGGGTATGAACAGGTCGATGTCGTCCAGTTCCAGACCGGCCATGGCAAGGGCTTCGTGGGTGACTTCCGGCAGCCTTTTCAGGGCATTTTTGAATATGGTCTTGCCGTCCATATGGGGGTAATGCTTGCGCTCCTTGAGCATCTGTTCGTCAATACGGGGCACTTCCCTTGAGGCCGGGGCTTCCAGCATGAGGCTTTCGGCCAATTCGCCCTGCGCATGCAGGGCCGAGGAAAGTACACCAACAGTTTCATCCCCCTCGCCTGCTTCAAGGCATACGGCAGCAGCACCGTCACCGAAAATAACGGTCACGTCGCGTCCGGCAGTGGAGATATCCAGCCCGGAGGAGTGCACTTCAGCACCCACAAACAGCACCCGGTTGGCCATGTTGCTGCGGATATAAGCATCAGCCGTTGCCAGGCCGTAGAGGAAGCCAGTGCATTGCTGGCGGATGTCCAGGGCCGGCGTGGTTTCCAGGCCCAGCTTGGCCTGGAGCAAACAGCCTGAACCCGGGAAGAAAATGTCCGGGCTCAAGGTGGCGAAAATAATCAGGTCGATATCTTCAGGTTGCCATCCGGCTTTCTCGAGGGCAAGTTTAGTGGCTTCTAGCCCCAGGTCCGAAGCGCCCACACCGCCCTCTTCCGGTATCCAGTAGCGCTGCTTGACGCCTGTGCGCTGTTCGATCCATTCGTCGGATGTGTCCATCCACTGGGTGAGGTCGTCATTGGTGACCAGGCGGTCGGGAACATAGCGGCCGGTGCCTTTTATGAGTGTTCTGCGCATGTCCTTTCTCCGTTTTATTTATTTAAAAATATTACGTTTTGCGACCTTTGCGTCTTGAGCGAAGCGGCCGGTAAGCGTTATTGCTTTTCATCCATTAACCGTTAATCTATCCCGCAGGCCCGATGTTCTTTCGATGCTTCGTGCCACGGCAAGCCTTATAGCAGACTCCGGAGATAAAATCGACAGATTTCGTCTGGCACGGGTAATTCCCGTATAGATCAGTTCGCGGGTCAACACAGGGGTGTCGTTTTCCGGGAGGACCATCAGGACCTCATCAAATTCAGACCCTTGGCTCTTATGGATTGTCATGGCATAGGCGGTTTCGTGTTCCGGCAGCCTGAGGGGTGATATACGGCGTATCTCTCCGTCATTGCGTTTAAAATAAGCAAATAAATTCTCCGGGTTGTCCCCATCTTGCAGGATGACACCCATGTCGCCGTTGAACAGTTCGAGTTGATAATCATTCTTGCGGATGAGCACCGGCCTTCCATGATACCATATGGACCTCCCACCGGCATAGCCCTTGCCAAGATGTTTGGCAAGTACCTGAACAGCCAATTGGTTAATGCCCGTGACCCCATAATTCCCATGGTTCACCGCACACAATATTTTGAAACTGTTGATGCAACCGAGCGCCTCTACAGGATCTGTTTCTACTGCAAGACTGCCGTAATACTGGATGAGTTTTTTCTCCAGCAAGGGAAGCAGAAGTTCACCTGGTTTCAGGGGCAGCCAATCGAGATCTGTAAGTTCCCCTTGTTCGAGCAGTTCCATAACGTCTTCAACCCTGCCTTGATTGACAACATGGCTAAAGAGAGGGATGCCGCTCTTTTTATCGAACCTGTAGCTCTTTAACAAGCGGATGCTGCAGTCGTGAAGGCTGGTTGAACCAGGCAAGCTGTCCTGGTCCTCCACATCGGTAATATGACTGACTGATTTGATTTGATTGAGAAAAGCATTAGAGAACCGGTTTGTTCTATTTTTTCCGCAGATGTCTCCCAAAACAGAACCCGCCTCGACAGACGCAAGCTGGTCCGCGTCCCCCAGGAGGATCAGGCGGGTTGCAGGTGACAGCGTCTGAACAAGCTTGGACATTAAAGGAAGATCCACCATGGAGGCTTCGTCCACCACCACCACATCAGCCGGCAGCCTGTTCTCCGCATTGTAAACAAAGCGTGACGTCTGCCCCTTGCTTTTCAAAAGGCGGTGGATGGTCAGGCCGGTGTCCGGGATGGCATTTTTAATGACCTCACTGCAAGGCAGCAATTTCCTGGCTTGGGCAATGGATTCCGTCAGCCGGGAGGCTGCCTTGCCGGTCGGCGCTGCTAGAAAGATTCTTAATTTACCTTCCTTGTCATGGTGCTGTTCCAGCAGAAAGGCCAGGATGCGGGCCACTGCATAAGTCTTGCCTGTTCCCGGCCCACCGGAAATGACACAGAGGCGTTTCAGCATGGCAACCAGAGCGGCTATTTTCTGCCAGTTGGTTTCATCGGGCTCTTCTTCGGGAAACAGACGCTCCAGGCTGTTCTTGATGGCTGCACTATCTATGATAGGAAGGGGCTGAATTGCCCGTTCCAGCAAAGCATCACCAAGTTTTTTTTCGTATTCCCAGTAGCGATAGAGGTAAAGCCGATTTCTGTGGTCCAGAATCAAGGGGCGGTAATCACCAGGTTCACCGATAATGTCGCTCTTCAAAAGAGCCCCTTGCCACGTTTTCAGGTCCGGGCAGTGCAGACGGTCTTGCGCATCAGAATTCTGTTCAATGTCTCTTCCAGCATAAGCTGCAAGGTCGAGGCATACGTCACCATAACGGACATTGCGGCTGGCCAATGCTGCCGCCAGAGCCACCGCCGGTTCATCGATTTCGGAAAGTGTTGCCATGAACCCGGCAAAATGAATATCAATGCCGGTGAACAGACCTGTTTTTTCTAAAAAAGGAACATTGTACACGCCAATCGCTCCTCGAAGAATGATAACTTCCTCTTTTCCTTTTATCAACCCGGCACCATGGTGTTCTCAAGTGATTCCACCAGCTTTTTGGACGGTCGGTCGTAAAACACCCCGTATTCTGATCCCCTATTACAATCGATCCCCCTGATGAATAGATAGAATACACCGCCGAAATTCTCTTCGTACTGATACCCGGGGAGCCGCCCCTGTAGGAATAGGTGTAGTGCCAAGGTGTATATGTGGTACTGCAAGGTATAATAGGAACGCTGCATGACCGTTTCCAATGCACCGGGGTTGTAGTCCTCGAGGGCATAACCCAAATGGTTGGATTTCCAGTCAGCCAGATAATACCTGCCGTTGAAACCAAAGACGAGGTCGATAAACCCTTTCATGAACCCTTGGGCCGGTGCAAACTGAAGTCGTCCCATGTGTTCCGGCAGACCGTTCAACTTGCTGCCTCCTGCTTGCACTTTGAAAGCGTTCTTAAGGGATTCCACTGAAATTTTCTGCAATGGAAAATAGAATTCCATTTCATTAATACGCTGCTGACTTGGGATCATGGAAAGGGAGAATTCATCATAATCGGACGCCAGGGGCACGCTAAGCACATTCTCGATCATTTGCGTTATTGCATTCTGCCAAACAGGGTCAATGCCGTAAGCCTTGATTTTGTCGGCCACGTGGGATGCCAGTCCCTGGTTTCCTTGAGTAGTGAAATCAAGGTGCTCGAAAAGTTCATGAAAGAAAATGCCTGCCTGGGCGCCTTTTGCAAACGAAAAAATAGTGTGTTTTCCAATACTGCCGCCATCTTCATGCTGGACAACCGGGCTCTCGTCAAAATGGGTAGTTTCATCCCTGTCCGGCTGTTCACTTTTTGGGAAAACATCATGCGGGTGTACATCCGGCAAAGAAGCGCTATTCGTAACCAAAACGGCTCCTTGAACAGGCATTGTTTTCCTGGACGACGTCAGTGACGAATAACTGTATATATGCCAGTCGCGTTCCACCTGAATACCTGTTTCACGAACGACCAGTTTATCCGCGGCTGCAGCCGTAGCCATTGACGCCCCTTCAGCAGTGTCCGCCGGGAAAGGCGGTGTTGGTTTCTGCAGAATGGACACTTGAATGGCATGATCCGATGCAGTTTCAAGGGATTGTAGGTCACGTATGAGCGCTTTTTCATCCTTGGATCGATACTGAAATTGAATTTCACGCAGCAAATCTTCTGATGGCGCGTCTGTGTCCTCATCCGCCTGGTAGTGCAGCAGGTATGCCAGGGCCGATGTTTCCATGCCCTTGATGCGTCCCCATGCCATGATGCATCTTTGCCTGGCTCGGGTCAGCGCCACGTAAAGCAGCCGCAGGTTTTCCGCCAGCAGTTCATACTGGGCCCGTGTACGGTTGTCTTCAAGAGCTGGCGACCCCAGATCAAGGGTCAACCGCTGTTCATTCTCAGGATCATGAAAAGTGAATCCATCGCCTTTTACCGTTGAAGATCCCCAGGCAAAGGGGCAAAAAACAATGGGGAATTCAAGTCCCTTGCTCTTGTGAATGGTGACGATCTTAACGGTCAGAGCATCGCTTTCCAATCTCAGTTGGTGCGTTTCCGGTGTTCCGGATTGGGGGTCGCGCTGCATGGAAAACCATTTGATGAGTGCGGGCATGCCCATACCGGCACGCACGGTGCAATCGTGGAGCAATTCGGCAAGATGCAGTAGATTGGTGAGTTTCCGTTCCCCTTCGGCTATTCCCAGAAGACGCGCCTTGACATGTTCGCGCCCCATCAGGCGGTTGAACATGCGCATGAATCCATGCCTTGCCCATGTTTGATGGTATTCCATAAAGCGTGACATGAAGGGCTCCATCCATTTTTCGTCATCGTTTTCGAGGTCGAGATGTTCAAGGGGGATACCCAGAATGTCGGTGGCCAAAGCAGCGCGGAAGCGGCCCTGTTTAAAGGGATCGGCAATACTGACCAGCAGAAGAAACATATCCCGCGCTTCGCGCGTTTCAAATACGTTGCCTGCGCTGTAGATTACGGCCGGTACATGGTTGCGGGAAAGGTCCTTTTTGACCATCTCTGCCTGGAAATTGGTCCTGACCAGCACGGCAATGTTGCCGGGGTTGACACGCTCCGGACCTTTTACAAGCCCAAGGATTTCTCTGGCCGTAGCAACCGAGATGAACTGTTCGGCATCACCCTTGTTCAGGGGGCTACCGGTGTCGGACGCGGCAAACCGGATCTCGAAGAGGCCTTTTGGTTCTTCAGTTCGGGTTTCGCCCTTTTCCGCGGCCATGCCTTTTGAAAACGGTATCTCGTTATAAACAAAGGGTTTTTCAACCCTTGAAAACAGGGTATTCACAGCGGTTATCAGTTGGGCATGGGAGCGGTAATTGGTCAGGAGGGTGTACTTTTTATCCGCCCGGGCAGAGGCGTGCATGTACGAGAAAATATCCGCCCCTCTGAAACCGTAAATGGCCTGTTTGGGATCGCCGATCATGAAGAAAAGGCTTCCTTTTTCCGCGAATAATCGTGAAAAAATAGTGTACTGCAACATGTCCGTGTCCTGAAATTCATCCACCAGGGCGACCTTGAAACGGCGTTTTACAGCAGATGACAACAGGCCGGCCCCAGGTTTTAACAACGCATCCCTCACCCGGGTCAACAAATCATCGAAATACTGGACATTCCTTTTCTCTTTAAACAACGGCATTTTTTCATGTGCAAACCGAAAGAGGTCCGCCTTCACAAACAAAAGCAAGGCCTGCATTTCCTGCAGCAGTCTTTCCCCGGACAGACCAAGTTCATCGCACTTTATGAAAAACGGGTGCGATGGAACTGCCGTTCCTTTTTTGGTTTTGAGCTCAATAAAGGTTGCCCGGAATTTGTCGAATTCCTTGAAAAGTGGAAACCGCAGGCCAGGTTTTGCACAGAATCCATCCATGGCGCTTAGCAGTCTTTTCACCCGTACCTCGCGGATGGACAAGTCGGGCTGCTGCTTGTCCGGTTTGAAGCTTCCGTACGCAGTTCCATTCAGGGCAGCGTCCATCAGGAGGGTTTTAACCTCTCCCCGCACTTCAGGCCATGCCTTTGCAATAGATTGGCAGCATTTCCTGAACGTTTCCAGACTTGGAAG
Organism: Thermodesulfobacteriota bacterium; assembly: GCA_039714495.1. Classification (GTDB taxonomy): domain Bacteria; phylum Desulfobacterota; class Desulfobacteria; order Desulfobacterales; family B30-G6; genus JAJDNW01. The sequence goes on along the minus strand of JBDLJD010000026.1, from coordinate 30,938 downwards.
AGACGGTTTGTCCTGCCTGGGGATCACCCGCAGATCAGGGTCTTTTGATTTGGCCAGCAGTTGCAGCAGCGTCTCCGGCCCTTTCAGCTTCAAAAGCGCATACCGGACAAACTCGGGTGGCGCTTCATACAGGGTATTGCGCCAGTAGTCTTCACAAATGGGGATGAGAATGTCCCTTTGTTCGGTCACCAGTTCCGTGTCAAAGAGGCTGCCGGTTTCAAAGGCATTTTCATGCAGGATGCGTTGGCAGAACCCGTGGATCGTAAAAATGGCACACGCGTCAAAATCACGAATGGCATCGGTTATTCGGCCAAGGGATATCTCCGGGTCGCGGCTCTGCCTCACCAGTGCGCCAAGCAGCTTGTCATCGGATTCTCCAGCCATGAACGCCTGACGCGCCTCCAAAAGCCTCAGGCGAATACGCTGCTTCAGTTCCTCGGTGGCCGACTTGGTAAAGGTTACCACCAGGATCTGGTCTACCTTAAAACGTTTCTCCAAAATCAGCCGCAGATACAGTCCGGCAATGGTGTAGGTTTTGCCTGTCCCGGCACTGGCCTCGATAAGGTTAGTGCCGGCCAAAGGTACACCCAGTATATCAAATTGTTCAAATGTCATGTTGTTTGTGCAGCCTTGGGTACAAGATTACCTGCTTGTAGTCGAGCAATACATCAAATGCAATCCGTAAGGCATCAACATAGGGACTGCGGGTCGCTATGCGGATGAAACAGGTCCATTGGTTTTTTGGCTTTTTTTATCCAGTTATTCAGTGTTCTGCTCTATATCATGGGGGTCGGAAAATTCCAATTTGTGAATTCGGCCCTATAAACGGTACATGATAGGCATTTCATTTTATCGTATTGATATTTAAAAACATCGTGACTATATTCATACAATATACCAAACACCAAAAACCAAAAACCGAGTTAGGGAGATTCAGCATGGCACATGAAGACGCAGGGCACTATGCGGCCAAACACCCCGAGGGCACTGAGGTAGATCCTGAAATAAACCAAAAACTGCAAAAAGAGATTATAGAGGGAAAAATCTCTTGTGCTGCCGCCCATGCCATAGCCGGCGAACTCAAGATCGCACCTGAGCAGGTCGGCATCGCCATCGATCTCATGGAGGCGCGTATTCACAAATGTCAGCTGGGCCTGTTCGGATATCAGCCGGAAAAATGCATTGTCAAACCAGCCGAGAACCCCTCTGCCGAAGTTAAATCCGCCATCAACGCACAACTTGTTGACGGTCGCATTGCATGCAAGAAATGCTGGGAACTTGCTGATACGCTCGGCATAAAAAAGATGGATGCATCCAGTGTCAGCGAGGGAATGGGTGTCAAAATCAACAAGTGCCAGCTGGGCGCCTTTTGACAATAGATTTTCACCGGGCGCTTACGCCCGATGAAAATCTATTGTTTTCCGACGATGGGTTGCACGAACTGAGATTCTGAGTCCCACGGGAACAGAATCCAGGTATCCTGACTTACCTCGGTGATATAGGTGTCCACAATGGGGCGGCCGGCAGGCTTGGCGTAAACCGTTGCAAAATGAGCTTTTGGCAGCATTTTCCTGGCGATTTCAGCTGTCTTTCCGGTATCCACAAGATCATCGATCAGCAACCATCCATCCCCATCTCCCTGGGCTTTTTTCAGAATGTGAGCGCCGCCTTGATCTTGCCAAGCATAACTTGAAATGCAGATTGTATCCACAAGGTGAATATCCAGTTCGCGGGCAATGACCGCCGCCGGAACCAGACCTCCCCTGGTGATGGCCACAATTCCCTTCCACTGCTGCCTGTCCACCAGGCGCCAGGCCAATGCTTTGGAATCACGATGGAGCTGCTCCCAGGAAATGGGATACGTTTTATTGTATCGTTCAGACATTTCTTTACCTCACAAGTGTTTTGTATCTTTTAGCTGTAATGTCGGGCTGACGGTTGATGACGTATAGTGCTCAAAAAGCGGTTTGAAAAGGGTCAGGGCAGTTTGCTCGAACATTTCATCCAAAGAAACTGGAGCGTCGAAATAGAAATTCATGTAGGGCTCTTCGATTTCCCCGGGGTAATATCGATTGCCTCGCAGGATTCCATATGCAGCCTTAAGCGCCGCCTTTTTGGGTTTCTCCTGGATCAGGCGTGCACGGGCATATTCATAGGCGGTTTTCGTATAAAACGGAAGTGGGCAGGAGAGCCCTTGCCAATAGAGCTGCAGCAGATATTCCAGGACATCACTGGAATTATCCAGAGGTGAGAACACCCCGGAGATATTCTTGCATAGATAGACACTCTGTCTAGGACGCCCTTTAGGAACGGTTCCGGCACACAGCTGTAAATGGGCAATCCAGCAGCGTACAAGGTCCCTGGGGTTGAACCTGGCAAAGCGTGTGTGAACCATGGCATGGTCGTACACATCGGAGACAAAGCCTCTAATTATAAAATCTCCCACCTGCAGGTTGATGGGCTGTTCCCGCGGCTCTCTTTTAAGGGTCCATGTGTGCATTCGTGCGACAAGTTCCTCGGCTTCAAGGGACATCTCTGTAAAATCGTGCTCGCCCACCCTGCAGGGTGGCAGCATCCCTCTGGCTTTGAACAGCGTCATCAGTTCTTCGGGTTGACGTGCCTCGCGGTCTGCTTGAAATAACTCCAGGCCGGCTTTATATCTTTCCAGACCCCCCAAACGGAAATTTTCACTTGTTTCCAGGATCTCTTCTTCCTTTTCGAGATAGATGCCCAGTCGGGTGTTTAAAAAGTATTTGAGGGGGTTTGTATAAAATGCGGCCAGGGTCTCAACCTCCAGGTGTTTAAAGACTGCTGGGGGTTCCGGCAAGGCAGGTTTTTTCTCTGGTTTGACAGGGGGCTGTTGAGCAGCAACGGCAGCGGCAAAGTTCTCTTCAGCATAGCTGAACAAATTCGCTTTTTCTTTAAAATAATGTGCGGAAAATGCCTGCAGGGGGTGCTGACGAACAAGGCCTTTCTCCGTAAGACCATATCCATGCTGGGCATAGTCGATCAGTTCGCTGACCATCACAGAAGGCGTAAGCGGGGAATTGTCCTGAATATCCTTTCCCATATAACTGATATACAGTTTTTTTCTAGCCGACATCAAGGCTTCCAGAAAAAGATATTTATCGTCGTTTCTTCTGGAACGGTCTCCACGGCTGGGATGAGTTGCCATGAGGTCAAAGCCCGGGGCATTGTCATCGCGTGGAAAGGCATCGCCATTCATCCCAAGAAGACAGATGACTTTAAAAGGTATGCTGCGCATGGGCAGCATGGCGCAAAACGTTACCTTGCCGGCCAGAAAACCGGAACCGAACGATGCATGTTCCAATTCACTTTTCAATTGAAAGGCCACTGCCTCCAGATCAAGGTCGTCCTCAAATCCCGTTATCTCCTGCACCTTTTGCAGCCTGCTCAGGAGGTGCTTCAACGCCTGCAGCTCTTGCTCCGAATCGTTGTCCTTAAAGAAGATGCCGTCAACGATGCCCTGCAGGCCGCTTGACCAGGATTGCAGTGATTTAGGCGCCTCGAGCAGTTTGACGCTTTTTAGGATCCAGGCGAAATAGTCCAGGAAGCTTCCCAGAACCCGCCCCTGGTCGCCCTCCACATCGTCATGGGGCAGCAACCCGGAAAACAGCTTGGAATCCCTCCCGCTCATGGCATATCCCAGAAGCAGTCTGTCCAAACCGTTTTTCCAGGTATTTTCAGTGAAGGCCGGCAGATCGGCATCTCTTCGGTCGGCGCCATCGAATCCCCAGCGGATATTGAGTTCTTTTACCCATCTTTCAATTACAGCCACATCCTGATCTTCCAGGCCGAAACGTTTACGGACGGGCGCATATTCAAGCAGACCGGTAATTTTGTCCACCTCCATGCGGCTTCCGGGAAGGCTCAGCAGTGCGAAAAAGGCTTCTAATATTCGGCTTTGGTAAAGGGCGGAGTTGTCGGCCAGGCTGAAGGGTATTTCAGACGGGTGGCCGGTGTATTTTTCGAATACCGCCTGAATAAATGGTGCATATGTATCTATATCGGGTGTCATTACCAGGATATCACGCGGTTTCAGATCCGGTATGTGATGAAACATGTCCAGAAGGTTATCATGAAGCACTTCGATTTCACGCATGGCGCTGTGGCAGGCGTGTATCTCGATGGAACCGTCTGCTCCAAATCTATGGGAAGCCCACTCATGGTCAGAATTCCCCATGCCGCGTTTGCGGGTTTCGGCAGCATCCAGCATGTCGAGGATATCCGCCTGAATACTATTTAAAAGACTGTCTCGGCCGGGCGGTACATAGTGTTCCTGCAGGTCACATCCCGCTTCGGCGATCATACTGATAAAATCCCGGCCCAGCGCACCCATGGAGGCAAGCAACGGGTTGCCCTTATCAAGGTGCAGATCTGCCTGCCCGGAGGGGCCATACGCGTATTTTTCCCTGATCCTGCTGATGTCACGTTCAGATACCACCTCGCCCCAGTACTGCCGGCAGGGACTCAGGAAGTACCAATTGACCGGGATACGGTTAGACAAGGCCGACAAAATTTGGAGGTGAAACTCAGGTAGATAAGAAATACCGAAAACGCTGACTCTTTCAGGCAAGGCGTCGGAAACCGCACTATCGTTAGCAAGCGTGCCGACCAGGTCGACGTGTCGTCTGACGCGGTGCAGATGCGCATTCCCCAAAGCGATTTCTCGCCATAAGTCAGCCTGCCAGACCTGGTCGCCTTTCCCCTCTTTTTTTTCGTCCCAATTGAGAATCATTTCCGGCCGAAAAACAAGATACTGGTCAAAAAGGTGCGCTATCCTATGTGAGAGTTGCAGCAGTTTGATAGGGCGGCGGTCTTCATGAAAATAATTTTTCAGGCCTTCGTACCCCTTTCTTGACAGGCAAGAGGGAAGCTTGTTCATGATGGCGAAAGTCATGTTAACAGGATCAAAAGGGTCATCAGTGGTGGGCACAACGAGGGAAAGCGCTTCACACAACAGGTTCAGAAAAGTATTGGGATAAGGGAAATCCAGGTTGGCACTGACGCGTTGACAAGCAGCAAGCTGCATGGATACCCACCGGGACATGCCCGGGCTCTGGGTGATGACAATCTCCGGTTCGAATACAGAAAGCCGAGGGGCGCTGATATCGCGGGCAAGCTGCTTTACAAGCAGCTCTAAGCGGTTGCCAGTGTGAATAACGAGCCCGGCCACTGGCTAGCTTTCCAACCGATCATGCAGGACATGCCTTTCCAGCACAAAACAGGTGAACGCGCCCTTAAAGACGGTTTGTCCTTCGCGTTGAACGCGGACATCGACATCATGTTTTTTGCCTTCAATGGTGTTCACACTGGCGTCGGCCACAATCGTTTCACCGGCAGCCACCGGTCTGAGAAATTTTACGTCAGCAGCGCCAAGCACCACATTGGGATCGTTCACCGCCAGCATTGCAGCGTAGTCTGCCATTCCGAAAATGAAACCACCGTGAACAAGGCCGGAGGCATCCGCCGTCATGGCATCGGTTGTTGTCATTTCAACCCGTGCAAACCCTTCTTCTGCTTTCTTGGGGGCCCCGCACAACGTCTGGTTGATCAGAAGATGCGTGTTGATGTCCATATTAGGATTTGTATACAAACTGTGCCTTCAAGGGGCCGATTTCGATCGTATCGAACTCCTTGAGCAGAACAGATTCTTTCACCACCGCACTGTTCACTTTGGGTTTTGTCAAGCCACCGACATAGCTCAAATAGTACCCTTTGGGTCTTTTGCTGATGGTGGCGGCTGTTTTTCCGGTCATGAATCCGCCAATCACAATGTCGGAAGAGCTGTCCTTGCCGATTTTGACAAGCTTTTTCCGTATTTCGTATTCCTTTTGGTCCCCGGCAAGAAAGGATAGCATGCCGACAGATTGGCCCTCTCGCATTTGACCGGCTACATTGGTAGCGCTTTTCGACAGCATGTCACGGTATTTGTCCGTGTCCATCACCATTGTCTTGTCCATGCTGCCACCGGTCAAGGACCGCTCTTCCCCCTCTTCGTAAGTAAAAACCAGGGTATGCTTTCCGATATTGATGGTGTCGCCATGCCCCAGCCAATGGGAAGCCACCAACTGTCCGTTGACGAAGGTGCCGTTTTTGCTTTTCAGATCGGTCAGCAGGAATCCTTTGTCGATTGAATCGACTTTGGCATGAAAGCCGGACACGGCCAGATTTTCGATGACAATGTTGTTGGCGTCCCGCCTGCCTATGGTTAAATTCCCGCCCTCCTGCATCCTGTATTCATTGATTTTTGTGTCCTTGAATTTGAGTGTCAGTAGCGGCATGTTGCAACCCTCTTTTCGGTTAGCTTTGAATCCACCCATTTTGCTATTTAACGGATGGTTTCATGTTATCTAAAAAGTTTCGAGAAAAAACGAAAAAAGCCTCCTGAAGGTGAAACCATTTTTTTCACTTTCAGCACAATGACGGTTATATTGTCCTCCCCCCCTCGTTCGTTGGCCATGTCGACCAGCGTGCGGCACGCCTTTTCCGGGCGTTCCTTTTTTACGACGTCATGGATTTCTTCCTTATCGACCATTTCGGTCAATCCATCCGAGCCGATGACCATAATATCGCCTTTAAAACACTGAATTTCAGAGATGTCAGCCTTAACGGTCTCATCGACGCCGATGGCCCGGGTCAGCATGTGTTTGAATTCACCACCCAGCTGCTGGGCGCCCTCCGGGTCCAAAGCGGCCTGTTCCGCCAATACTGTGTGCGGAACAGAAAGCTGTTCAATCGATCCGTCATGGACCAGGTATATGGGACTGTCGCCCACATTGGCGGCGATCAGGGTGTTTGCCGTGAAATAAACCGAGGATACGGTCGACCCCATGCCCTGGTACTCTTCCTTACCCTGCCCCGCCTGATAGACGCTTTTATTGGCAAGGTATATGCCGGAAAGCAGGCGGTTGGCCTGTTTGGAAAGAGATTCGTCCTGGTCTTCGAGTTCCTCGACTTCAGTTTCTTCGTCAAACCGTTTGATGTAACCCCACAAGGTTTCAACAACTATGCCACTGGCCACTTCGCCGGCCAGGTGTCCTCCCATTCCGTCGGCAACCACATATAATTGCTGCTTGTCATCGAGAAATAGAGCATCTTCATTGTTCTTGCGCCGCTGTCCTACATCCGTCAACCCTGCCGATTCAATTACGTACATATAAATCCTGTTGAAAACCGCTTGGAGCTTTGATTTTAGAATCCGATTTCAGTCTTATCAAAACGATCAGTTTTAAAATAAAAGTACGTTATTACAATTTGCTTTAACGGTCAACTTAGGTTGTTTTTTCGTGCTGCCATCACTTGGTCTATTTTTTTGCCTGTCTGCCTCAAATGTGTGCACATCTGCGCACTTTTCTGGTATCTTTTTTCCCTGTCCTTGGCCAGGGCCTTGTCCAGTATCAGCGCCAATGGTTTCACTATTTTAGGATTGATTTTCCTTGGATCCTGATGGGGCACATTCATGATTTTATTCATCAGGGCAGCCGGATTGTCGGCATAGAACGGCAGCGTGCCAGTCAGCAACTGATACATCATCACGCCCAAAGAAAAAATATCCGATCGGCCGTCAACCTTCTCGCCGGAAAACTGCTCGGGCGACATGTAATAAGGCGTTCCCTTGACAACGCCGGTCTGCGTCTGAGAGGTGGCGGTTATCCTGGCGATGCCGAAATCGGTAATTTTTACCATACCGTTCTTCAGCAGCATGATATTGGCCGGTTTTATGTCCCTGTGAACGATGCCGCGCTGGTGGGCGTAGTCGAGGCCGTCGGCAATATCTGCCACATATTCGATGACTTTGCGCATGGGCAGAAGCGTGTCTTTGCGGATGTACTGCTGCAGGTCTTCGCCTTCGAGGTATTCCATGGCGATATAGGCCAGATCCTGTTCGTCGCCGGCATCGTAAATAGTGACAATATTGGGGTGCGAAAGGGTACCGGCACTTTCGGCTTCCCGGAAAAACTTTTCTTTGAGTTCGCCGATCTCGTCTTCTTCAAAATCGTCGGTAAAACGAAATGTTTTGATGGCTGTCGTTCTGTTGATGCGGGGATCCTTTCCCAGATAGACAACGCCCATGGCGCCTTTCCCCAACTGCCGATCAACCTCGTAGCGCCCCAGTGTGGGTTTGACTTCGCTGCCGGTTTCCAGCATGTCAGTCTCCCCGCTGCCGGACAGAAAGCTGTCGCCAAACACCATGGTTTCACTGGCCTGCATGAGTTTTTTCTTTTTTTCTCGAACATCCTTAAAACTGTCATCTTCCGTTTCAATGTACTCATATACCGCAGCCGCCTTATTGAACTGGCGCTTGCGTTCGTAATCCAGCCCCAAATTGTAGAGAATGTCCTTCATTTCGTCGTTTACCGGTACCCGCCGGAACTTGTCGAAAGCCATGTCGAGCATGCCCTGGCTTTGAAAACTCAGGCCCAGCATGCGGTTGGTCTCAGCGGATTCTCCTTCCACCTTCTCCTTGGATGTCTCGGTCGCAAAATAGCTCAGGCTGACCACCCCGATATAGCCCAACACTATTTCCAGGAGGGGGTATGCCGAGGGCACCCACATGCCGCTGGATACAAACAGGTATATACTGCCGAACAGAAGGACGAACAAGATCGACACAAATACGACACCGGCCACCAGTGCCTTGAGACGGGGTAAAAGCAATGCGATAACCAGGCCAAAAAACAGAATCATCAGCAATTCAGCCATGTCGGCCCAAAGGGGCTTCTGTACAAACTGTTTGTTGAGAATAGCCCAGATGGTCTGTGCTGAAAATTCGCCCACGGGCATGGCCGGATCGGTAGACGTGCTCAAGGGATTCATTATACCAGCAGCTGATGGGCTTACCAGAACGAGTTTGTTGTGAAATACGGATGACGGAATCTTGTCATTGATTACGTCAAAAAACGAATACTGTTTAAAGGATCCACCCGGTCCTTTAAAGCTGACTAAAAGTTCAGAGTAGAGGGTCGTGGGGATATCAACCAGGGACCCCAGGCGGACGACTGCCCCCAGATCCAAGCTGAGATCTGCCAGTTCGAGATTCAAATAGCTGGTGGCCAGTCTCAGCGTGTATGAAGGGAAATAGAGGCCGTTGTAGGCGTAGACCAGGCGCTCCCTGCGGGCGGTGCCATCCTGGTCATAGGCCAGATTGAAATGTCCGACACCTGCAGCTGCATTGTAAAACGCCTCGATGGGCAGGACAATTTCATCCCCCTGGGGGACGATGTCGTCTTCTTCTCTGCGAATGTTTTGAATGGCTGCCGCAACGACTGCGTCTTCAGGCTCTTCATTCCCTTGTCTGGTGACTGCGGCTTCCCTGAAAAAGAAAGGCAGGATAACGTTGCCGGAAGCGTTCAGCGCTTCGGTCAGCTTTTTATCGTTGTCCAGCTTAGACTTGGCATCTCTGACGGCATGGAGGAGTTTGTCGCCGGACGCCCCCATATTATCCCCTAATTCACCGGCAATCATTGCTTCTATGGTTTCCAGTTCCGCCAGGCCTTCACTTGTCTCAGGCTCTGTCAACAGCAGGTTCAGTCCGATCACCTTGGGATTGCCGGCATTGATGCGGTTGAGCCCCTCGGCTACCAGGGAACGCGGCCAGGGCCACCGGCCGAGTTTCTCAATGGAAGCGTCATCTATGTCCACCATGACGATTTTGCTGGGGCTTTCGGGCTGCCCCCGGAATTTCATCATGACATCATAATATTTGAGCTCCAGCGTGTCTAGAAACGGTAAGCGTACGAACCAGAACGCCAGAAACAGGACCATGATACCCAAACCAAAGAACAGTGCCGGATGCCGTTTTAAAATACCCATGTTAGTAATTCCCTTGAAATTCCTTCATGGATTATGGTCCACCAAACAAATGGCTGGTAGCCCTTTCGCGTTTTAGCGACGAAGTCGCGTTTCATAAAATCGTGGAACACGATTTTATTTGGTCTTCATTGTATATGAACCATTCCAGCCCGCCTCGGGCGGTGACTCACGATATTCTATGCATCTGGCGACCATGGCCAGGCTCGGGCCGTCGTCGGGTGTAATTTTCAAAGCAGACTCGAATGCCGTGATGGCAGCATCCCATTTCAATTGTCTGTACTGCCTAAGCCCCTCTGCGTAGAACTGAATGGTTTTGAGGAGATCTTCATGCAGGTCTTCAGGCAGGCCCAGGAGTTGATACACGACCACGGGTTCTTTTTTGCCCACGACATTGATGGCGTCGATTTCACGGCCTACAACCCGGTTGCTGGCTTTTTGAAACGTGTGTTCACAGACCAGGGTGTAAATGCCGTAAATTTTATTGACACCTTCCAGTCTGGCGGCCGTGTTTACCGTGTCACCCATCATGGTGTAATCCATGCGGTTTCGGGATCCCATGTTGCCGACAACCGCAGGTCCCGTGCACAGACCGATGCGCATCTGCAGTTCAGGTCTACCTTCGGCTTTCCATTTTCCGCGGAGCTCATGCAGGCGTTTCTGCATCTGGACGCAGGTAAACGCAGCAGTTTCAGCCTGATTTTCAAGTTCGTTGGGCGCTCCGAAAAAGGCGATAATGGCATCCCCCTCGAATTTGTCAACCGTGCCTTCGTGTTCCAGAATGATGTCGGTCATTTCGGTGAGAAATTCGTTCAGCAGTTCCACCAGTTCGGCAGGCGTCAGCTTTTCCGATATGCTGGTGAATCCCTGTACATCGGAAAAGAAAGCGGTAATATCCCTTTCCTCGCCTCCGAGTTCCAATCCGTCAGGGGACTCGATAAGCTTTTTGACCACCGTGGGGGCCAGATAGGTTGAGAAGGCACTGCGGATGAAGCGTTTCTGCCGTGATTCCACCAGATATTTGTAGGCCGTGAGGGTGACGTAAACGCATAGGATCACCAAAAGAGGGTAAACAAGGTTCAGGATCCAACCCCGGGACATGAAAATGTACCGGCAGAAAAAGATGTGCCCAAAGAATATCAGGCTGACGGTAAGGATGCCGGGGAATACGCTTACCCTGGGCAAAACCATGCCGAGGAACAAGCCGGTCACGATGATGACTGCAATGTCAAAGACGGCAGCCCACCCGGGCTGGAAAAGGAAATCCTTGGAAAGGACACTGTCCACTATGTTGGCATGAATTTCGATCCCGGGAAACACACTCGAAAAAGGGGTCACCCGCATGTCATATATGCCCACGGCCGTTGCCCCGACCATGACGATTTTATCCTTTAATTCCTTATCGGGAATCCTGCCATGCAGAATATCCGTAATAGATATGTGTTTGAATGTCTTGGTGTTGCCGCGGTAGTTGATCATGATGCGGCCCAATTCGTCAGTGGGAATGGTAATATCGCTGATCTTAACCTTTTCAAACCCATAGTCGGCAACAACCGGCGATGGGGGGGTGTCGAGAAAAGCACTGACCGTCATTAGGGAAAGGGGGGCGTACATTTCCTCTTTAAAATTGATGACGGCAGGTATCCAGCGCACAACACCGTCGATGTCCGGAAACATGTTAAAAAATCCCGAATAGTCAGTCGAGGAGGAAATTGAGGGGATATTGCCGTTGGCCACCACGGCCTCGAAAACCGGTACATTCAGGGCCGCGCCGGATTGATACCGGACGAGGTCATAGCGGGATGGCTGAATACTTTTTTGTTCTTGTTCTACCAGTGCCGCATCAAGGTCGCCGGCATGTTCCTGCTCCATCTGGAAAAAATATCCCAGCACTACTTTGGCCTTGGAATTTCGAATGGCATCGACCAACAGTCGGTCGTGATCAGATGATCGTTTTAAATTTGCCAGGTAGGTCTTGTTTTCTTCATTGAGGTTGGACAGCTTTCGCTCAATGTCGGCAATGGTTTTTGCCGCACTTGTCTCATCGGGCTCGGACATCACGATATCAATAGATATCACCTTGGCGCCGGCATCGGACAGCCGGGTGACCAGGTCGGCAATTTTCGACCGCGGCCAGACCCATTTGCCCTCTTTGTCCACACTTTTTTCATCGATTACCGCTATGACAACATTGGAATCATGGGAGATGTCCCCCCGGCTGACGAATCTTAAATCAATGGTTGTTTTTTCCATCAGTTCCAGGAAGGGAACATCAAAGTAGTAGAGTAAGGTGCCGAGGACGATGATGATGAGGGAAAGCGTTATCGGGTTGAGTCTTAGGTAATTTTTTAGCAGCTTGAGCATGCCCAGGGCCCCTATTGCATCAGTCCAGTTGTGTAAAAATCAATCTGTCCGGTCCAACGCAACCGGACATGCGACATGAGCTTCTATTGCAATGTTTGCATGATCATTCAAGCATTAGGAATTTGAAATTGAATTCGATGCTTATATTAGCTATAAGATGCGTAAAATGTCAACACTCGCGAGTGACGAGATGTGTTGGATAAATGGAAACTGCCGGGCATTCACCTTTTGAAGGTAAATTGCCCAAGCGTGGGTAGCGACTGGTTTCCTTAGGAGGCACGTGTGAATCAATCGATGCAATCAAGAGTTGAGGCCCTGAGGCAAAAACTGGCTGAAAAATCACTTGACGCTTTGATGGTGCTGGTGGAGGAGAACCGTCGTTATCTGAGCGGGTTCAGCGGTGAAGACGGACAATTCGACGAGTCGGCAGGCGCCCTATTCATCACCCATGACCGGTTGCTGCTGGCCACGGATTCTCGCTATGAGCTGCAGGCCGCAAAAGAGGCCGACGACTGGGAAGTTTTCTGTTATAAGCAAGGTGTTGTAAAAGCCATGCCCGAAATCACCAGCATGCTGGCTATCCGGCGGTTGGCATTCGAGAGCAGACGGATTTCCTTCAAACAGTACACGGAAATGCAAAAAAAGTTCGATACACCTTCCGCTGGAGTAGAACTGGTCCCCACGGAAAACATGGTTGAAGACATCCGCTTGGTTAAACAGGAAATAGAGCTTCAAGCTACACGAAGAGCGATTGCCGTCGCAGAATTAGCCTTTAAAAAGATGAAGGGGATGCTTCAACCGGGCATGACTGAAAAGGAAGTCGCCTGGACATTAGAGAAGAACATGCGTGATGCAGGTGCTGACAGCCTCTCCTTTCCGACGATCGTCGCCTCCGGCCCTAACAGCGCCCTGCCCCATGCCATCCCAACAACCCGCCGGATAAAGACAGGCGAACCGATTCTTTTCGACTGGGGTGCCAGGTTGGATGGATATTGTTCGGATACCTCCAGGACAATGGTGATCGGCGAGCCCCAAGAGCCATTTCGCCGTGTCTTCGACACGGTTGTCAAGGCCCAACAGAAAGCCATTGCAGCTATTCATGCAGGAGCCAGCACAAAACTGGTGGACAGCCAAGCACGCCGGCACATTGACGCGCAGGGTTTCAAAGGACGGTTCGGACATGCGCTGGGGCATGGAACCGGATTGATGGTCCATGAGCCGCCCCGGCTGAGCCCTCTCAACGATACCCTGCTTGCGGAAGGTATGCTGGTAACCGTTGAACCGGGCATCTACATTCCTGCCTGGGGAGGGGTGAGGGTTGAAAATCAGGTAGTGGTTCGGCGCGATAAAGCTGAAGTCTTGACCGGGCTCGACGTGAACTTTAAGATATAACCTGGAACAAGGAACCCGCATGCAGCAAACGATCGACCAACTTGTCGACCAGTATTTCAACTATATCCTAGTCGAAAAAGGACTTGCCAAAAAGACCATCGAGTCCTACAGCAGGGATATCGTACGGTTCCTTGTATTCCTGAAAGAACGAGGCACTGATGCCATAGGGGATGTCGATGCCAAGGTTCTTCTGCAGTATCTCATTCATCTGAGGGACGCAGGCCTGGCTGCCCGTTCCCGGGCACGCCACCTGGTTACGCTCAGAGGGTTTTTCAAGTTCCTGGTGCAGGAAAAAATCATCGAACAAAGCCCGGCCCAACTCGTGGAGCTACCCAAACAAGTGCAGAAGCTTCCTTATGTACTTTCGAAAATTGAAGTGGAACAGCTGCTGAAAGCGCCCGACAGAACCGTCCTTGCCGGTGTCCGCGATGCAGCCATGATCGAACTGCTTTATGCTGCCGGCCTCAGGGTTTCCGAACTGATTATGCTGAAACTTCAGGATGTCAATCTGGAAGCATGTTTTACGCGTGTGTTTGGCAAGGGTTCCAAGGAACGCGTTGTCCCTTTCGGCAGTTACGCAAGGAAAAGCCTCGAAATGTATATCCAGCACGCCAGGCCCCAATTGTTGAAATCACATGCCAGCGCTTTTCTTTTTGTTGCTAAAGCCGGAAACCCCATGAGCCGACAGGGCTTCTGGAAATTGCTGAAGCGCTATGCGCTCAAGGCCGGGATCTCCAAAAAAATCACCCCGCACACTTTGCGCCACTCCTTTGCCAGCCATCTATTGGAGGGCGGTGCTGACCTCAGAACCGTTCAGGTGATGCTCGGGCATGTTGACATTTCCACAACACAGATATATACGCACGTTGCCCGCAAGCATCTCAAGGAGATACATGAGAAATTTCACCCCAGAGGATAAATCAGGTATGCGGTAACACCGCACACCTGATTTATCCTTATATTAAAAAAACAAAGCTGGAATTATGCAGAATTACACTTTTTTAGGATACTGGACTGGCGGTGAGATCAAGCCGGAACCCTATGAAGAGATTATTGCCGAAGTTGTCCAGGATGTGCGCCTGCCCATCTACCTGGTCAGAAAAGATGATGGCATTCATGTTGCCCTGGAAGGAAGTGCAGAATTATTTTCCGGTTCAGCAATGCCGTCCTCTACTGATGCAGAGGGTCGCTATCCGCTGGTAGCCGTCGTTCCTCCTCTGCCTCCAGAGAGCCTGGGCGACTCCTATTTCAAATCCAAGCTTGGTCTGCGCTATGCTTACGCAGTAGGTGCCATGGCCAACGGCATTACCTCTGTGGAGATGGTGGAAACCGCCGCCCGGGCCGGCATGGTCGGTTTTTTTGGTGCTGCCGGGCTCGATGTCGTCAAAATAGAGGAGGCCATTGGGCAACTCAAAAAGCGTCTGGGCAGTCTGCCCTATGGGTTCAACCTCATCCACAGTCCAGGCGATCCCGAGCTGGAGTTTGCCACTGTCCGGCTGTATATTGAAAACAATATCGATCTGATCAGCGCCTCGGCCTTCATGGACTTGACGCCGCCTCTTGTATATTACAGGGTCAAGGGAATCCACCGCGATGCCAATGGCAGGATTATCTGCTCCAACCGGGTGATCGGCAAGGTTTCGCGTGAAGAGGTCGCCCGAAGGTTTTTTTCGCCGCCCCCGTCTAAAATCGTGAATGGACTGCAGGAAAAGGGGCTTATCTCTCCGGAAGAGGCCGCGTTGTCCGCCCATGTGCCCATGGCGGATATGCTGACTGCGGAAGCTGACTCGGGTGGACACACAGATAACCGCCCTGCTTTGTCCCTTTTTCCCACCATCGTTGCTTTGCGAAATCAACTTGCTGAAAAGCATGGTTACGGCATGCCCTTGCCTATCGGCCTGGGCGGTGGAATCGCCACACCCGAAGCCGTATCTGCCGCCTTTTCAATGGGCGCCGCCTATGTATTGACCGGCAGCATTCACCAAGCATGCGTTGAGTCTGGAACATCCGACCTTGTCCGCCGGCTGCTGGCTCAGGCCGGTCAGGCAGATGTTGCCATGGCGCCGGCCGCAGACATGTTTGAAATGGGCGTAAAGGTGCAGGTGCTTAAACGGGGTACCATGTTCCCCTTGCGGGCCGCCAAGCTCTACGATCTCTATTCGCGCCATGCCGCATGGGAATCCATCCAGGCCAAGGATCGGGCCATGCTCGAAAAGGATTATTTCCGCCGGCCCTTTGATGAAGAATGGGAGCAAACGCGGACATTTTTCCAGCACCGTGACCCTTCTCAGATCGAAAAAGCCGAATCTGACCCGCGGCATAAAATGGCCCTGGTATTCAGGTCCTATCTCGGGCAGTCCTCTAATTGGGCCAATAGCGGCGAACCCTCCAGACAGATGGATTATCAGATATGGTGCGGCCCATCCATCGGCGCTTTTAACGCCTGGACCAAGGGAACATTTCTTGAAAATGCCGGCAGCCGAAAAACAGACGAAGTGGCCATGAATATTCTCCTGGGCGCCGCAGCCTTGACCAGATCCAGACAATTGATGCAGCAAAGCATCCGCCTGCCCATTACGGCCTGCCAATATGTTCCTAAACCGCTCGAGGAAATCGAAAGGCTGCTGCGCCGCTGACTACCCGGGGGCATTGGCGTATTGAAATACTGATTCAAAAATGAACATCGAACATTAACGTCCAATATCCAACGTCGAATCAAAAACCTCCATCACGAAATCACGAAAGAATAAAAACACGAAAACATCTCTGAGCATTTCGTGCTTTTTGGATTTCGTGTTTTCGTGATTCATTTTTTAGGTCTTTGTTTTCTGTCCTCTGAAGCTCTACTTGCTTCTTGGGTTTCTTCAGCCCACTGACCTTCTGATTCTGTCTTCCGGCTGCCGGTTTTAGCGTTTGGCCGAATTCCGTTCAGAATCTAAATTTTCCGTGGAAAATCTGTTGAATAGCGGTTGTCATGTTTATAGACAATTTGACTGCGTTGAAGAAAAATATTCTTATGCTATACATATTTGTATCGGAACATATTTATGACAACCGGTATGTTTTGTTCAAAAAACGCTCGTACAATTGGCTGATATATAGAATCCTGCTGTCAATTCTATCCATGGCGCCCAAGGTTTCTAAACCGTTACTCGCGGAAGCCACACGAATGGGCTTTTCTATATACACCTCCTGCCTGGCATGCGGGTCGCCTTTTTCATAGGGCCTGTCTGACAGGCGGTTTCTTTCCAGGTAGGCAAAAGTCACCTCTCCTGATCTCGGAGACCGTAAACAAAAAATATAAATCAGGGTATCTTCAAAGGCCCTTTTAGATGTATTTGCGGATAAGGCTGCTTTGTGGTCTTTGATCCACGGTTTCAGTTCTCCAATGATCTTTTGGGCCTCTGGCATTGAAAAATGCAGGTGCGCCACCAGGTGCCCGCCCCAAAAAACAGTAAATGCCTGGTCGATGGTGTATTGTCGCGCATAACCTGATTGCAGTCCGCCCAAAGGGTCTGGCGGCAGAAATTCCCGTGACCAGCGTTTCCATTTGGACAGCCGGATGCCGAGACTTTCACTCAACTCACGGTTTATATAGAATTTTATCATAATTCCTTTCTTGGTTTTATATGGCGCCTTGAAAAAATATAGGCTCCCCCCCTTTGAGGTATTCGGTACGTTTTTTTGCCAAACGCTATAAACTCTTCCGGCATGCTGCTGTCAAAAAGAAAGACAGGATATTATAGTTATACACTTGTCATGTCAATATAACAACTTAATTTTTCTATGAATGGCTTGATAACACAGGCTTTATGATATATATTTTCCTATTTATTGAGGACAACGCTTTTGATTGATAGCGACGTGTTCGCGCTTCATAAAATCGTGAAGCACGATTATATTTTCAGGAGTTTGAATAAGTGACGCATAAAAGCGAATCAAAACCCCAAGACTTTTCGCATATCCCGGTTGCCATTGTCGGCATGGCCTGCCTTTTTCCAGGATCGCCAGGCCTTAAAGCGTATTGGCAACTGTTGATGCACGGCAGGGATGCCATTTCCGACATTCCAGAGACGCACTGGTCGGCGGAGGCCTACTATGATGCTGACCCTAAGAAGCCGGACCACGTTTACTGTAAACGCGGCGCATTCCTCCCTTCCGTGGCATTTGATCCGTCCGAGTTCGGCATACCGCCCTCTTCCCTTGAAGCAACCGACACATCGCAGCTCCTGGCATTGGTTACTGCCAGGGATGCCTTGGGAGATGCCGGTTATGGAGCTGGAAAAGTGTTCAATCGGGAACGCACCAGTGTCGTGCTCGGTGTGACCGGCACCCAGGAAATGGTGATTCCCCTCGGCGCAAGACTGGGCCATCCCATATGGCGGGAAGCGATTTTAAATGAAGGCGTCCCCGGAACGGTCGCTGAAAAAATAGTTGATAGAATATCTGATGCCTATGTCCCCTGGCAGGAAAACTCTTTCCCGGGACTCCTGGGCAATGTCGTGGCCGGTAGAATATGCAACCGGCTCGATCTAGGAGGGACGAACTGCGTGGTGGATGCGGCTTGCGCCAGCTCCATGAGCGCCGTGCATCTTTCCCTTCTTGAACTGCAGGCCGGCCGCAGCGACATGGTGGTAACCGGCGGAGTTGATACCATCAACGATATCTTCATGCACATGTGTTTCTCTAAAACTATGATTCTTTCCAAGACCGGTGATATCCGGCCCTTTTCCAGGGATGCCGATGGAACGGTATTAGGCGAAGGTATTGGCATGGTGGTATTGAAACGACTTGAACAGGCTGAAAAAGACGGCGATTACATTTATGCTGTTATCAAAGGCATGGGCAGTTCCAGTGACGGCCGGTCCCAGAGCATATACGCACCACGCGCCGAAGGTCAGGTAAAAGCGCTGCGCACAGCCTATGAGAGCGCCAATGTTGACGCCGGCACCATTGAACTGTTGGAAGCCCACGGTACCGGCACCCGTGTAGGGGACAAGGTCGAACTGAGCGCACTGAAAATGCTGTACGGAACAGATCCGGTCAACAGAAATGCAACAGCCATAGGATCGGTTAAATCAATGATCGGACATACCAAAGCGGCCGCCGGTTCCGCCGGCCTGATAAAGACGGCTCTTGCCCTGAAAAACAAGGTTCTGCCCCCCACGCTGAAAGCCGAAATACCTGATCCAGAATTGAATATTGAAGATTCACCTTTTTACATCAATTCCAGCATGCGCCCCTGGCTACCGCCCCACGAACACCCCCGCAGGGCAGCGGTCAGTTCATTCGGATTCGGGGGCAGCAACTTCCACCTGGTCCTTGAGGAGTATAACGCCAAAAAAACAGCGGTTTCCTGGGACGGTTCCGTGGAGATCTTTGCATTTTCCGGTGAGGAGAAGCAGATCCTTTCCCAGGCCCTCGTTGAACTGGAAAAAAAGGTTGCCCAAAAGGCTTTTAGCCCGGCCGACATGAGTCGATTAGCTGCCGACACCAGGCGCGATTTTTCTTATGATTCCTCCTGCCGTCTTATTTTTGTGCACGAACAGAGCGGCGCACCTGATGAAGATATGCTAGCGTTCAAACGACTCATCAAAGATGCCCAAAAAGGTCTGACCAATGCCGCACTTCATGGCATTCGTAAACAATCGCAACGTATCTTTTTTTCGGACAACCCGCGGCCGGGCAAACTTGGCTTTATTTTCCCGGGTCAGGGAAGCCAGTACCTGAACATGGGACGCGATCTTTGCTGTGCGTTTCCCGAAGCCTTAAGCGCCATGGCCTTGACCGACAACGCGGCCGGCACCGACAAAGCCATAAGCCGGTCTGTCTTTCCCTGTGGATCCGGCGACCCTGAAACTGAAAAAAGACGACAGAAAAAACTCAGCCGGACCGATATTGCCCAGCCTGCCATCGGCGGCGTCAGCCTGTCCATGTTCGATATCCTGCAACGGTTCGGCATACGACCCGAGGCCACTTGCGGTCACAGCTATGGGGAACTGTCCGCATTGCACGCTGCCGGATGGATAAGCCGGGAAACATTGATGGAACTGTCCGTTCACCGTGGGATAGCCATGGCAGAAGCATCCGCCTCCGGACCCCAGGGGGCCATGCTGGCTGTCAAGGCTTCCGTTTCTGACCTTGAGGCACATACGAACGCTATTCCAGGTGTTGTGCTGGCCAATATGAACAGTCCTGAGCAGTGTGTTCTTTCCGGCCCCCTCACCGATATTGAAAGTGCTGAAGAATTGTTGAGGGCAAAGGGATTGCGAAGCATACGTCTGCCTGTTTCCGCAGCCTTTCACAGCCCGATGATACAAAACGCCCAGGAGACCTTCAAAAAAACCGTACGAAATGCTGAATTGAATTCCACGCAGATTCCCGTCTTTGCCAACAGCTCTGGATATCCCTATAAAGAAGATGCAGAAAATGCAAAAAACACCTTGTCTCAACAAATGCTGAAGCCTGTCAATTTTGTTGCGGTTATCCAAAACATGTATGCAGAAGGGGTGCGTACCTTTGTGGAAGTGGGTCCGAAAAATGTGCTGACAGGCCTTGTCAATTCGATACTTGAGGGAAAATCTTTCAAGGCGTTGGCCATGGATGCCTCTTGCGGCAAAAAATTCGGTGTGGCCGATCTGGCCTGCGTCCTATCAGAACTGGCATCCCTGGGCTATCCTGCTCTGCTCGAGCATTGGGAGGACCCCATAGCCGATGAAAAAGCAAGACGAATGACCGTTATGTTGAACGGCGCCAATTACAATAAAAAGGAGCGCAAGCTGGAGGAGTTTAAAGAGGGTGCATCTCCCGGTTCCATTGCTCCCCATAACAAAGAAAAACCATTGCCACTTCACCAGGAAACAGTCTCTCGTCGGCCGGCTTCAATGGATGACCTGCCGCCTGAAGGGATGATTTCCAGAAAAAACAGAATTCAACCCATGCAGAATAAAATGAAAAATAACCAACAATCAAAAATAGCCGCACCCAAGGGGGCGACTTTTACCAACGATGCCCTGCAAACGGTTGCCCAGGGCCTTAAATCCATGCAGGCTTTGCAGGCCAGCACTGCCGAAGCTCACCAGAAATTTCTGGAAACCCAGGCCGAAGCAGGGCGAACCCTGCAGCGTATGATGGAAAGCACCCAGCGACTTGCAGAGGCGCAGTTGGGCCTCTCACCTGTTATCAGCGATATACCACGGGAGGCGGATATTTCCGCATTGCCTTCTGGAAAAGAAAAGGAGGCTTTCATTCACCGGCCAATGGCCACGGAGGCATCTTCAACTCCGTCACCGTCACCCGTGGCCACAGAACCAGTGCCGGAAGGACTGCAGGTTTCAATCCCCAATCCATTGGAGCAGGGTCCTGACGCCGCATCCCCAAGCACCGACTCCGCCGATAACGGAACCGGCATGATTGCAACCACCCTTCTGGATGTTGTCAGCGAGCTGACCGGCTACCCGGTGGATATGCTGAACATGGATATGGACATCGAGGCCGACCTGGGTATTGATTCCATCAAACGGGTGGAGATTCTTTCCACTCTGGAAGAAAGGATGCCAGGTCTTCCCGGTGTGGAACCTGACACTATGGCGACGCTTAAAACCCTGGGACAGATAGCAGAATACCTGGGGCAATCCGATACATCAGCAACTCCCGCCTCAATGGAAAGTCCCCCCCCCGGCAGTGGAGAGCTTGTCCAGCAGACAGACTCTGTTGGAAAAATGATGCTGGCCGATACCCTTCTCGAAGTTGTCAGTGAGTTGACAGGTTATCCCGCCGACATGCTAGGCATGGATATGGACATTGAAGCCGATTTAGGCATCGATTCCATCAAGAGGGTGGAGATCCTGTCAACACTTGAAGAACGAGTTCCCGGGCTCCCCGAGGTTACGCCCGAGTTGATGGGCACGCTCAAAACAATGGGTCAAATTGCCGAATATCTGACAAGCAGCTCTGCAGATTCAATTGCGTCAAAAGATGAAACGCTTCAAAGCCAGGCATTTCTTTCCGATGTATCTACCCTTTCAATTGATGAACCCGGGCCATCTCACGAAGCCGGGGTGAAAAAAGTTGATTATACCGCAAACCTTAGCAGAAAATCTGTTAAAATTCAGGAAACCCCGCTTTCTAGCGAGCACCCGTTAAAGTTGAACCTCACTGCCCCGGTTTACATTCTGCAGGACAACCACGGGCTCGCAGCAGCTATTGTCGAGTCCTTTAAAGCACATGGCGTTGATGCCGCCCTCATGACCCGTTCCATGGTGGACGATATCCTCCAGCAGAATAAAACCATGCCCCATACCGCTGGTTTGGTCATTACGGCTGATGCAGATATTGCCTCAGGTCAAGAAGGAGATCGTTTCCTCAAGAGAGCCTTTATGTTGGCGCAGGCAGCATGTCAGGAACTCAATGGCAACCGCGAAAGCCTCACCACCCTTTTGGCCACCATCACCCGTTTGGATGGCGCCTTTGGTTTCAGAGGGGGTGACGTGGCCAATCCTGCCATGGGGGGGCTGGCAGGCCTGTTGAAGACCGCTGCCATCGAGTGGCCGGGAACTTTCTGCCGTGCCTTGGATGTCGATCCTTCCTGGAATGATCTTAAATCAATCGCGGAAAAGGTCAGCGATGAACTCCTGATGCCCGATCCCTCAGAACCGCTTGAAATCGGCCTGGCAGCCGGTCACCGCTACACGCTGGCCTTGGAAGATTTGTCGATACCTGAAGGGGATCATCAAAAGGTGGAGCTTGGGGAAGAAGACGTGGTCATCGTTACCGGCGGCGCCAGAGGCGTAACAGCTGCCGCGGCCTTAGCCCTGGCACGGCACGCTGGTGCCAAGATGGTTCTCATGGGGCGTTCTGAACAACCGCATCCAGAACCAGGGTGGCTTCAAGGCCTCTATTCACCTGCTGAGGTCAAAAAGGTTATCCGTGAAAATGAATTCAACAATAACGGCGCATCGCCCATGGATATTGAGCGGTCTTACACCCGTCACATGGCCAATCGTGAGATGCTCTCTACCTTCCAACAATTTGAGAAAATCGGCGTGGACATGCGGTATGTGCCCATCGATATCCGTGATCACAACGATGTCACAGCAGCCATTGATGATATTCGCTCTTCCCTGGGGGCCATAACAGCTGTCATACACGGTGCCGGGGTTATAGAGGACCGCCTGATTGTCGACAAAAAAACCGAGCAGCTGGACCGGGTTTTCGACACCAAAGTCATGGGGTTGCGTAACCTTCTGAACGCCACCCGCCAAGACGCCCTTAAACATCTGGTCGTTTTTTCGTCTGTCAGCGCCAGAATGGGAAATTCAGGCCAAGCCGACTATGCCATGGCCAACGAGACCCTGAACAAAATAGGTGTGGGCTATTCTCATCAAAACCCGGACTGCCATGTGATATCCATCAATTGGGGCCCCTGGGATGGCGGGATGGTCACAGCCTCTCTTAAAAAAGCGTTCGAAAATAAGGGCATCGGGCTCATACCCCTTGAAGACGGTGCCCGCAGCATGGTGATGGAAATGGGATATCAAAAGGAAAATCTCCCCATAGAGGTCGTGATCGGATCCATGCTGCCTGCCGCGGCGGCGGCGGAAAGCCAGGACAAGACAACGGTGGCATCGCCGGTTCCCCCTGTTGCGCAGGAAAATCAGCCGCCTTTAAGGTTGACGTTTAAAAGGGAAATCGACACCCTTGATTATCCCATTCTTGCCGACCATGTGATCGGCGGCAAACCCGTGGTACCCTTTGCCCTGATCACCGAATGGTTCGGACATGGTGCGCTGCACGAAAACCCGGGTCTTGTTCTTCACGGTATCGATGACATGCGAATTCTGAAGGGGATACGGTTGGACGCCCAAAAAAAACTGATCCGGCTGTTTGCCGGCAAACCCAGCCGGAGAAACGGGCATTACGAAGTCAGCGTTGAGCTGCGGGACGGTGTCATGGAAGGCAGGGACGTGATTCACTCCAGGGGAAGGGCCATACTGACCGACACCATACCGGAAGCTCCGGAAGTTGATACCTCTTGTTTTAAATTTGGAAACAGCTATGCGAGAAGTGTGAAGGATGTTTACGAAGATATCCTGTTTCACGGTGTACAGCTGCACGGCATAAAGGAGATCCTCGCCTGTTCGCCCAAAGGGATGGCAGCCAGGATCTCATCGGCACCCTCCCCTTCCAGCTGGATTAGAGACCACCTCAGGAGCGGCTGGATTGCAGATCCTCTGGTGCTGGACTGTGCGTTTCAAATGGCCACCGTCTGGTGTTACGAAGAGACCGGCAATGTTTCCCTGCCGAGCTACTGTGCCAGTTATCGCCAGTACTGTACATCTTTTCCAACAGAAGGCATCACCGCCTTGCTCGAAGTCACGGATCTTTCAGATCATAAAATGACGGGGAATTTCCTGCTGGTGGACAAGGACAACCGGCTGGCCGCCCAAATGACCGGCTATGAAGCGGTTCTGGATGCCTCGCTCTTCAAGGCTTTCAAACCCACCGGCAAATAATATCGTGTTCCGCCATTCTATTTGCCGGTGAAGGTCAGCCACTCTGCAGCCAGGTCAAAAGCCCACTTTGGAGATGTCTCAAGATCGTTGCTCATGACGCGGGTAAGCGTGTCGACCCAATGCTGGTTGTGCTGCATGGTGGTGAGGCGGTTGCGCAGCATGGCCGCTCCTTTGCTGGGTTCCGCCTTCAGTTTCGAAAGAATGGTTTGAATTTCATTGCTAAGACCATCGACGCCGTAGTAATGCAGGAACCCGTGCCAGGCTTTTTCGATCCCTGAAAAATCATCCAACGGTGCGGAAATCGCCAGCATTTTTTCGAAGAAACGTTCGCGTTCTTCACTTTCCAATAGGTGCAGCCCCTGATCATGGATGCCATAGGGGATGAGTTTCAGATAAACGACCCCTCCTTTGGCCAGGCCCGCCTTTACCAGGTAACCCACTTTTCTGTAGTAAAGATCTGTCGGCTGATAAAAGACGAAATTGCCCAGACTGTAGCAGATGGGCGCTTGGTGGTATATCTGCACGCCCTGGGGTACGTGCGGGTGGTGGCCAATGACAAGATGAGCGCCGGCATCGATAATCTTCTGAAAAGCCGCTGCCACATAAGGGGGCGGGAAAGGAATGTATTCAACACCGCAGTGGCAGACGACAATGACAATATCAGCGGTCGCTTTCACAGTGTTAATGGTTTCAATGACTTCGTCGACTTCCCACCCGAAAACACCCGGACCGTCTTCGGACGCGGTAAGATCCTCGCCTTCACTGAAACTGACAACAGCAATACGGATTTCATTCACTTCCAGCATGAGCGGTTTTTTGGCCTCTTCTGGTGTCATACCGGCGCCCACGGCCTTAATGCCTTTCTCTTCCAACAAGAAAAGGGTTTGTTCAAAAGCATCGACCCCATGGTCAAAAACATGATTATTGCCAAGGGTGACCACCTCGAAAGGTACTGCAGTGAGTCCGCGAACATGTTGCCTATCGCCCTTGAGAACCGTTCCGCTTTTCCAGGCAGGCGAAGCCTTTTCGCATAGGGGGCATTCAAGGTTTGCAATGCGAATATCGCTATCGCGCATAACCGGCAGCAGATTGCCGTACACGGCCTCAGGATCGTTGAGGATGATGTCGCTGTATTTCCGGATAGGCGCCCAGTCCGATGCGATCAGCACTTCGGCCTCACTTTCATGGACATGCTCGTTCTGCCAAATCCCTTTTTCCCAATTCAACATATGCTTATAATTCCCAACCCGGCAGTGCCGGAATTAGATATCCAATAATCCATATCCAATGGCCGATTTCCAAGTAGGGGTGCCCTTTGTGGGTACCCGAACGAGTTCAGACAATTTGTATAAACAGGCAGACACAAGGCCTGCCCCTACATGGTTTAAAGCATACCGCTCTATGGCAGGGCTGAAGCCCTGCGCTACATGGCATAAAGCCTACCGCAGTGTAGCGCAGGGATTTATCCCTGCTAAAGCCCCTTCCAAAATTCCGAAAATGTTATAATTTTTACCTTCACTTGGACATTGATTATTCGTTATTGGATATTGGATATTTATTATCTTTACAGTCCATAGCGGCTGAGTCCCGAGTCGACAATCAGGTGAACCAGTTGGCTGTACTCCTGCAGAGCCCCTTCCGGTGAGGTGTGGTACAAGGAGTACATCTGGGGGCTCCAGCTCTTTACGGGTTTCAGACCGGGGATGCCGTTTACTTCGATTATTTTTAGCTGTCCGCCTGCGCTAACGCGCATGTCGACGCGAACGTGATCCAGGCAGTTCAGGGCATCGACCGCCTGCCGGGCAAGTTCAATACTTTCTTCCACCCTTGATTCCGGACGGTGAATTTTGGTAAGGCCCACACCTCTCAAATCGCTTCTCAGGATGGGGTACTTGCCGTAATGGGATTCATCTACCTTGACGATACCAGGCAGGAATTCCTGGCGTTCACCATTGGACAGCATCAGGACTGTATTTTCTTCGCCCGGCAGGTATTCTTCAACCAGCGCCGGCTGTTCAAATTCAGTGTGAATATAATGTATGGCCTTCTCGAGATCTTCAGGTGTATTGGCCACACTGTCATCACTGATACCCACGGACCGGGATTCGCAGCTGGGTTTGATGAATACGGGAAAAGGGGTTTCGGGAATTTCGCCATTGATTTCGACGGTGAAGTTGGCGGGAACCCGCACCTGGTTTTGCTGCAGGATATCATGGGTCCAGTTCTTCTGTATCAACTGCTTCATGGTGAGGGCATTGGGTCCAATGTAGGGGATGCCTTTGGCATCGAGTATATCGGCAATCCAGAGCCCGTCATCGTCATTGACGCCTACGATGTCGGCCTTGGTTGAAATATGGTACAGAGCGCTCCACACGATGTCGTAGGATTTGTTTTCGATGGCATCCGTGAAATCCTGTTTACTCTCCAAGAATACGATTTCAGCTGACCGGTTGTCGGTATTGAGGGTTTCGCACAATTGGCGGGTCACGTCCAAATTTCCCCAACCTTGGGCATCGCCTGCGGGGCCTGTCAGGATAAGTACCTTTTTCATCGGAGCTATGATTCCTTTCTAAAACAGATTGGGTTGATACGTGTATTCAATCAGTGCAGCAGCGGTCTTTTGGGACTTAATTCGAACGGCACGCGACATTGAAAGAATTTTCGACTGATCAAGAACTATTTTTGAAATTACTTTTATTTTTATATCCGTAGTTGCCAATGAATTCGGGCGTCTATTCTTAAGCAGAAACGCGCTCATTTCGGTGTTGGGATTGAGCAGTACAACTTCCCCGGATAATCGGTCAAGTAATTTATGTTTGAAGAGGACCTTGCTGTAGGCGAAATGGGTACAACAAAGGGCGGCGAAAACCGTGCCCTGGTTGTTCAGCTTATGCACGGCTTCATCCATATAGGCATCGATCAGTTTCCCCACGGCCGCTCCGTGAGGATCTTTTTCAATCTCCGTAGCGACCCCGTGGCAGGCCTGGCCCTTGATACGGCGGCTATCAATTCCTTTCCGGACCAGCTTACGTTGATGGGCCTTTTCCGATACAGTCGTGCGAGTACCTAAAATGAGTACCTGGCTGTCAGGATTTTTCATCAGGTTGACATGGATCAGGTCCACCCCGAAATCTACTATATCGATCACGGGTATGTTTGTGTTGCGGCTGAATGGCGTGCGGTCGTAGATAATGGAAAGGGTGTTGCAGGCAATCATGATCAGATCCGGACGAAAGTTACTTACACCTTCTAATGCACGGTCAAATACGCTGATTTGCTCTGCCACGCTTTCAAGGGAGTTGTATCCGCGTTCCTGCTCCGGCCAGACATTGAAATAGAGCAATGCTACATGCTGGCAAAACACATGGTCCTGTAATTCATTTTCCAGTTCAGCACAGATGGAGAGTCCCCCCAGGCCTGAATCCAGAACAGCGATCAGAACCTGCTCCTTTTCCTGAAGCGCATCTATTTTATTTCTTATTTCCTTATGCATTCTTCGGCGCTCATCTTTTTAACGCGAAGCAATCCCGGGCTGTTGTGCAGAGGGTCTGGATGAGTTCAAGTTTGTGCATGCCATTCCTTTCATTGATAATTGTCTGCTTTTTTGTCTGATAAAAATATCAATAAATTTACAACAGTGTGACCGGATCTGTCAAACTCATGTGTTAATCTGCGTACATAGCCTTTTGTTTGGAAGGATCTCCGAGAAGGATGAAGTCTTTCGTTTAAGATAATTCTAAGTCCTTTTTTAACCTGCGATTATTCAATCTGATTAACATGAAAATTATTTTGATGCTTACATATTGATTTTAATGTTGGTTTCACATAAAATATTTTTCGATATATCTCTAACGAAATAGAATATTTCATTCAAGCTAATTAATGTTAATGACTCTAAAACCGAATAAGGATAGGACATGACAGCGAATAAGGCCTTTGACAATGAGAAATATATCCAGGAGCAAAAAACCGAAATCCTTGAACGTGCTAATAAGTTCAGCGATAAACTCTACCTTGAATTCGGTGGAAAACTCCTGTTTGACTATCATGCCTCCCGTGTGCTGCCGGGTTATGATCCCAATGTTAAAATGAGGCTTCTGCAGGCATTAAAAGACAAGGCCGACCTTCTGCTTTGCATCTATGCCGGCGATATTGAGCGGAAAAAAATGCGGGCCGATTTTGGTATCACATACGATTCAGACGCCCTAAAACTAATCGACGATCTCAGGGGCTGGGGAATCGATGTTTTAGGTGTTGTAATTACCCGGTTTGAAAATCAGCCGTCGGCCCTCCAGTTTAAAAAGAAGCTGGAGAGAAGAGGCCTCCAGGTATACACACATCAATATACCAAGGGATATCCTACGGATGTGGATTTGATTGTCAGCGACAAAGGATATGGTGCCAATGAATTTATCGAAACCGATAAGCCCCTGGTCATCGTAACCGGCCCTGGCCCTTGCAGCGGGAAATTGGCGACTTGCCTTTCCCAAGTCTATCATGAATACAAACATGGTGTTCTTGCGGGTTATGCCAAGTTCGAAACTTTTCCGATCTGGAATCTGCCGCTCACGCACCCGGTGAATATCGCCTATGAGGCTGCCACCGCGGATATCAGGGATTATAATCTGATAGATCCCTTTCACCTGGAGGCATATAACCATAAGGCGGTGAACTACAACCGCGACGTGGACGTATTCCCTGTTCTAAGACGCATATTGAATAAAATTATAGGTAGTGAGTCGGCATACAAATCCCCCACAGATATGGGCGTCAATCGCGTAGGCTTTGCCATCACGGACGACCAGACCACCCGGGAAGCTTCCAAACAGGAACTTATTCGGCGGTATTTTCGCTATCGGTGCGAATATGTGATGGGGTTGACCGAAAAAGAAACGGTGCAACGGGCTGAGCTTTTAATCAAGGATTTGAACCTGGAGCTTGAATACCGGCGCGTGGTCGAACCGGCGCGCGCTGCGGCTATAAAGGGTCAGGAGAACGGCAGGGGCAACGAAGGAATTTTTTGCGGTGCGGCCATCGATCTCGGGAACAGCACCATCATAACCGGTGACAATTCACCGCAGTTTCATGCAGCCTCGAGTGTCGTGCTGCACGCCATTAAGCATTTGGCCGATATTCCGGACAAGATTAAGCTGCTGCCGCTTAATATTGTCGATTCGGTTCTGAATCTCAAAACCAATGTGCTCAATGAAAAAACGCTTAGCCTTGACTTGATGGAAACCTTAATCGCCCTCAGCATCAGTGCAACTGTCAATCCTGCCGCACAGATGGCCATGGAAAAATTGGAGGATCTCCGCGGATGCGAGATTCATATGACCCATATTCCTACACCGGGGGATGAGGCCGGATTGAGACGGCTGGGTGTAAACCTCACAAGTGACCCCAACTTTTCCACTAAAGATCTTTTTGTATCGTAGTTCGCCCAATTCAGGTTCAAGTGTCTGAATCTTTCTTATCAAACCGCTTCGATGGTTGAAGGTGGTTTTGGAGCAATGTTGTAGGTAACACTGACAATGCCAGGCACCTCGCGAATTATCTCACTGGCGAGTTTCTCAAGAATTTCATAAGAAAGCTGTGTCGGAGTAGCGACCCGCGCGTCGACACTATTCCAGCAGCGCACCTCGATCTGCTGGCCAAAATCGCGTAACCCGTCACGCATACCGGTCACACGGTCCTTATGCAGGATTGCCATATATTGGAACGCACCCGTATCCTTGAGCAGCCGTTCGACCACAACGGTTGCCTTTCGAACCGTCTCGATCCGCTCAGGGGTTATTGCACCGATCACACGCGCCGCAAGTGCCGGACCCGGGAATGGGATACGGTCAAAGACTTCTACAGGAAGCCCCAGCGCAGCGCCAACCATTCTCACACCATCTTTGCGAAGTTGAATTAGCGGTTCGATGATTTGATATCCAAAAGCCTTTTGCGGGTCAATTCCAAGCTGTTCAAAGACATTATGTTGTCGTTTTATCCCTGCGACGGTCTCATCGATATCGGTCAATATAGTCCCTTGAAGTAGGTGTTTTGCACCACTTTCCTTTACAAGGCGTCCGAATATGTCTTTGTAAAAGGTCTGAGTAATCGCTTCACGCTTCTCTTCCGGATCCGTGACACCCTCGAGTGCTGAAAAAAAATCATTTTTTGCATCGATAACATCAACCTTAACGCCAAGCCGCTTAAAAAGGCCTGCAACCTTTTCAGCCTCTCCCTCTCGCATAAGTCCGTTTTCAATAAACACGGTTTTAAGACGATCCCCCAAGGCACGGTGACCGAGCATCGTTACTGTGGATGAATCGACACCTCCCGAAAGCGCATTGATTGCCATTCCATCTTTGACAACACTTTGGATTTCTTCTACTTTCTCAGTAATGAAGTGTTCCGTATTGAGATCCTGAGCGGTAATTTCCTTGGCCATCTGAATACCCCCCTTTTTGCTTGAATAAAAAAATTGCGTCATTCTAACAGATCTGTAAATGAAAAGATGTTATATGGGAACACGTTATATATATGATCCGGTTGTGTCAAGGAATGGAGATTTCTCTTGATATTTCGACTGCAAAATCATTTTCATCAGGCATGATATAGATGACAGGCTGGTGTAGAGGCATTTTGATTAACGAATCAATTCAACGCAATTCTGGTTGCATAGCTGTGTTTAGGCTTCAGTCTGATTATGTTAACTATATGAAATTGCCATTATATTTTACTGTGTTACACAATCAACTGTTTGGTGGGATCAACGGGAATGATGTAATCAACTATATTTCGGCGTTGATCGAATTATGAAGGTTTCATTCGGTAGTTTGATTTGGT